>NZ_NJGE01000009.1 GCF_002777915.1 Bartonella tribocorum
TATAGTTATAGATAAAATTATATATTATTATTTTTTAATAACAAATAGAAAATAAGAAAAATTTCTAGCTAAAAAATATTCTATCCTACACAGAAGCTATAAAAATTTTACTATTTTTGACCTATAATACAGAAACTAAATCCCTTAAAATTTTTGGTGCAAAAAACATATCCAACGAAACTTATAAGACACCTGATGCAAAGAATGATAAAAAATTATCAACGAATATTGAACAATAAAGAGAGAATAGAACCCCAAAATGCTGTCCCTAAAAATGCTTCCACGGCTGTAAAAACTGAAAAAAAGAACAGCATCATCGAATTACTGAAGAGCATGATTATTATAAATCTAAAGCAATTCATTGATTTATAAAGAGTATTCACCATTTTGCCTATTGAATGAGTACCCCGAGTACCGTAGGATTCGCTCATTTCAAACCTGTTCCATGTTGAATCAATCACCCCTATCTCTTGTTACGTTACAAGCGGGTGGACCATGTGGATAAAGACTATTAAGAAAGACTAAAACTGCCTTTTCATGAACCGTCTCAAAGATCAAAGGCTATCACAGCTTTTGAGGCTAGCGAAGTGTATGATGGGTTTGCTCTTTATATCAAAGTATAAAAGTGCCGAATTGCACCTTCACAAGCATAAAGATGGAAGTCTCGATGGATTTACCGTTATACTATTTATGAGCGCCGTCACAAAATAGCCGTACTGCTTCAAGAAAATAAGCTTTGGTGCCTTAAAAAGATCTCTTTGAAGAAAACCCATGAATATCCCCTTTTATATTTATAGCAGATTTTCTCCTATAGCAGAGAAAATTGACAGAAATTTTTCTGAGTGCCGAAAACAATCCATCTCAACGCTATACAGCTTTTATAACGATTATCCTGAAGAGACAATTTTAAAGATCATGCTTCTTTTATAACGTGCATCATCATGGCTTTAGCAAAAACTGACCAAGCTAGGTTTTATGAAATCCATTGTTTCATTATTTCATTGCTTTTTATGATCATGAAAAAAGCTTTTCTGAAGCAAATCTTCAAACTATAGAACACCACATAATATTTCGTTTTGATCTTTACATAAAAAACATAATGATATAAAGATCGCTGGAGTACTTGCGCCATCAGGGGAATGAAGTAAGCATCAAAGACATATCAAGACTAAAGGCATATCTATGTGTAAGAAATCTATTTATAAGAAAAATCTTTTGTTATGTACAATTGCTGGAACTTTCATTTTTTCTCATTTCGGTTCAATTTATGCAAATACACAACCTCATAAAATTATTGATGAGTTTAAGCTAGAAAAAGAAGAGAAAAAGACTCTTAATAATGTTTTTATCCGCAATAAAAAAACTGGAGTGTCTGCGGCTGAAAAAGCGATTGCTACAATTACAAACTCAACAATACACACAGAATCAGCCGCTTTTTCCGTATCAAAAGGTGGTCAAATTCACGCTAAAGGAATTGATGCGAATTCAATATACAAAGGTTTAGAAACTAAAAACGGTATAATCAATATTGAAGATTCAGTCATAACTGTTCAAAAAAGTGGAGGGGGTGGTATCGTTCTTTATGAACCCCCAAAGCGTGAGGTAAAAGAGGGTGAAAATGTTATCAATAAGGTTAGTCTTACCAAAAGCAAACTTCTTGTGAAAGATGGTGTCGGTATTCGGGGGCCTTATGACTCAAAATCTGTTGCTGAGATTTCCCTTAAAGATTCGGAAATTCGGGCAGATGTTTTATTAAGAAACAAAACCAAACGTAAATATTATGACGACGATACTCTTCCTGTCTCTCTTACATTAACCGCTAACAATTCGATTCTAGAAGGAAGAGCAAGAACCTTAAAAATAAACACAACATCTCTCTCTCTGATCAATAACAGCAAATGGTACTTAAAAGTCAGTCAAGAGGACTCAGACACTGATTTTAATACCTTTAATTTTGATCTTAGTGACCTTAAACAACGAGCTCTTTCTACTGTTTCAGTACTAAACCTTAATAATAGCTCTATTATATTTAACGCACCATCTGCTAATGTAGCACCTGCTTTGGGAAAGGAGCAGTATCAAATTTTGAGTGTAGGGAAAACCGCTGAAGTTTATAAATCACGAGACAATATGGTCCCTACTGTAGAAACGACCTATCATGCAACAGGTGATGCAAGGATTTATTTCAATAGCGAGTGGAGTGATGGTTTAGAAACAGAACAACAAAAAACTGACCGCCTTCTTGTTCACGGAAATGTATCAGGCACCACTACAATTTATTTTAATACTCTTTCAAACAATAAAAAAACAGAGACTGAGGATTCCCTTCCTTTAAATGCACGGGGACTTTCACTCATTCAAGTATCTGGAGAAGCAAGTGAAACATCCTTCAAACTGGTAAATGGTTACGTCACAATGGCGGGATTGCCTTATCAATATGTACTCAACGCTTATGGACCAACCTCAAGTCGTGGAAAAGCAGAGAGCACACAAAGCCTCTTAGGAAAGATATCTCAGGAATCTGAAGAAAACACCCTTAAAGACTTCACAAGCTACGTTATAAAAAAGGATACTAGCGGGAAGGATGCCCTTGAAGGAGTCGCCAAAAATGAAAAAGATGCACAAAGTGAGGATTTTTGGGATTTTCGCTTGCAAAATGCCACACTTGATAATGAAGGAAAGATCAGAGCCCTTGTTCCTCAAGTTGCAAGCTATTTGGTAATGTCCAACGCTGTATTCTCCACAGGACTTGCTGATGTAAGCAATCAAAATACATTGTTAGACAATATGCGGACAACAGCCTTGAAAACAAAAAACCATAAAAATAAAGGGCTCTCTTTATCTTCTTATGGTAATAAGACGACACTATCCTCTAGCCGCACTCCATTGCAATATGGCTATGGTGCTGATATTCACTATGCTGCCTTACAAGCAGGCGTTCTATTAGCAACACTAGAAGAACAAAACATCGCCGTGAATTTTGGTCTTTTTGGTACATATGGGAAGCTGTCCTTCACACCAAAAGATATGGAAGGCGCTGATAAGAGTGTATTGGATAAATGGTCTCTTGCAGCATATGGTAGCTTCCGTCATAATAATGGCCTCTACATCAATACATTCTTCTCTTATGGAATCCTCAAGGGAAATGTTACCACAGCTCTTATAGGAAAGACGGCAGAATTAACGAACGCTGATACATTCAGTACATCTGTTACCATTAGCCAAAAACTTGCAACCAGCGCTAAAAGATTGGTTTTTGAACCCCAAGCACAATTTATTTATCAACATGTTGCGTTTGGCACTCTTTCAGATGCTGATGGTTTTAACGTCAATATGGGGACCCCTCATCAATGGTTGGTGCGTGTTGGTGGACGTTTAACGCAAACAACAGTTCCTGCTGAGAACGATTATGCTGTTTCTTTCTATGGTAAATTAAATGTTGTTAAAGCTTTTTCCAATAATAACACTATACAGATTGGAGATACTTTCCATCTTGATTCTATGGGGACCGCCCTTGAAGGTGGACTTGGTGTGAACGCACAATTATCACAAAATATCGGCTTTTATGCTGATGTTAATTATCAACAAAAGCTTCAAAACGCAGGTATATCTGGAATAAATGTTTCTGGTGGAATGCGTTACCGCTTTTAAAAATCTCTGATCATTATTTTAAAGATATAAGCAGCGCTGAAACATAAACAGCGTTGCTTAATTTTGTAAATCACAAAAAGCTCCATCTGCTGGAAAATTATTAAGTGTTTATCAAAAAAATATTTTGGCTTTTTTAGTTATATTGAAAATATTTAGTTACATTTAGACAGCATAACAAATTACTTATTCTTTATACAGAAAAAATCTACTCAAAGTTTTTTACAAGCGTAATAACATATCTTTCATCTCAATTCTGCAAAACTTTCAAGATAATAAGCTCTATTCAATAAATGTGAATTCATAGCATTTTTTGAACATGGATTTACTCAATCTATGTTTTTTGGGAATGTTTTTTTCACTGATTTACATTACCAGATCAAAAGTGTTCCCAAAGCAAATCTTCAAACTATAGAGAACCACACAATATTTCGTTTTGTTCTTTACATAAAAAACATAATGATATAAAGATTGCTAGAGTACTTGCGCCATTAGGGGAATGAAGTAAGCATCAAAGACATACCAATACTAAAGGCATATCTATGTGTAAGAAATCTATTTATAAGAAAAATCTTTTGTTATGTACAATTGCTGGAACTTTCATTTTTTCTCATTTCGGTTCAACTTATGCAAATACACAACCCTCTATAATGAGCACGGTTCGCGCGGATAAGGCAGGAGAAGAAAAAACCTTTAAAAATATTTTTATCCGCAGTAATTATACAGCAGTGGTCGCTGATGACAAAGCCTTTATTACCATTAAAAACTCAACAATGCATTCCAATAGCGTTTTGCTTTCTGCTGTAAAGGGTGCACGCATTCACGCTAAAGATATTGTGGGAAAAGCAGGAACGCATGGTTTAGAAATTGCCAACGGGACAATCCATGTTGAAAATTCAATTATAACCGTCGCAGGACATCATAAAAATTATGGTATTCGTTTTGACTACATCTCGGATTCTTACGTAAAAGAGGGAGAAAAAGTCATCAATAAGGCGATTCTTACCAATACAAAACTCCTAATGACAGATGGTATTGCTATTGCGGGACCATTCTCCTCAAAATCTGTTGCTGAGGTTTTTCTTAAAAATTCAGAAATTCGTGCTGATATGTTGTTGAAGAATAAAAGCGTAACGGAGGATCCTAAGCCTAAGACACTCGTATTAACTGCGAACGATTCAATTATGGAAGGAAAAGTAAAAACTTTTACTGAAAATACGACAGTTTTTACGCTGAACAATGGCAGCAAGTGGCACTTAAAAATTAGTCCATTTGAAGTAGAAGATGAATACAGCTCTTCTGATTCGTATAAACTCATTGACATTAAACAACGAGCACAATCCCTCGTTTCAGTCTTAAACCTTAATAATAGCTCTATCATATTTAATGCCCTGCATGATTTAGTAGAAAACCATTATCAAACCTTAAATGTGGGAAGACATCCACAAAAAACAAAACAAGACAGAAGCTCTGATACAACAGCCGTTTACAATGCAATGGGCGACGCAAGGATTTACTTTAATACAGAATGGAGCAATGGTCTTACAAAAGAACAACAAAAAACGGATCGTGTTCTCGTTCGTGGTGATGTTTCAGGCACCACAACGATCTATTTCAACAATCTTTCAAAGCCTACAGAACCATTCGATAATGAAAAAGCAGAAGATCCAATTTCTTTGAATATGCGTGGGCTCTCACTCATTCAAGTTTCTGGACAAGCCAATGAAGATTCTTTCAAGCTTGCCCATGGCTATACCACAATGGAGGGCTTACCTTATAAATATATACTCAAAGGCTATGGGCCAACCTCCAGCCATGGGAAAGCCGATAAGACACAAAGTCATTTAAGCAGAACATTACAAGAATCAAAAGTGGAAGATGTGCAAAATACCAATGCATCATCCTCTAAAAAAGAAAATAACGAACAAGTTTCTTTGGAAGAAAATGAAAATTTCTGGGATTTTCGCTTGCAAAGTGCGACTCTCGATGAAGAGGGAAAGATCAAAGCTCTTGTTCCCCAAATGGCAAGCTATTTAGTTATGAGTAATGCACTATTCTCCACTGGACTTTCTGATGTAAGCAATCAGAATGCACTGTTAGATAATATGCACGCAACAGTTTTTGGACTAGAAGGTCATAAAAAAAGAGGGATCTTTTTATCAACCTATGGCAATAAGGTGACATTATCTTCCAACCGTAGTCCATTAGAATATGGTTATGGTGCGGATGTTCGCTATGCTGCTTTACAAACAGGCATGACATTAGCAACGTTAGAAAAACAAAACATTACCGCGAACTTTGGTCTTTTAGGCACATATGGAAAGATCGCTTTTACACCAAAGGATATGGAGGGTTCTGACAAAAGCATAGTGGATAAATGGTCCTTTACAGCTTATGGTAACCTCCATCATGACAATGGTCTTTATGTTAATGCACTGTTCTCTTACGGTATTTTTAACGGACATATTACAACAGCCCTTATCGGTAACACCGCAGAGTTAAAAAATACGGATACATTAAATATATCGGCGACCGTTGGACAAAAACTCGCAACCAGTGTTGAAGGGTTGGCTTTTGAACCGCAGGCGCAATTAATTTATCAACATATTGCATTTGGCACACTTTCAGATATCGATGGCTTCCAGGTTGATATAAAATCCCCCCATCAATGGTTGGTCCGTATTGGAGGGCGTTTAACGAAAACAATGCTCCCTGTTGAAAACGATCGTGTTCTTTCAGTTTATGGTAAACTGAACGTCATCAAAGCTTTTGCTGAGAAAGGCACGATCGATATTGTTGAATCTTTCCATCTCGATTCTATAGGCTCTTCCCTTGAAGGTGGGCTTGGTATTAACGCGCAACTTTCCAAAAATATAGCACTTCATGCTGATGTTAATTATCAACATAAGCTCCAAAAAGCTGGATTCTCTGGAATTAATTTTTCTGGTGGAATGCGTTATCGCTTTTAACAATTTTAGCTTTCTCTTTTGACATATAAGCAGCACTGAAATGTAAGCAGTGCTGCCTATGTTTGATACATTACAAAAAAACGTAATGTATCAAAGAGTATTCATTTTTTATCAAAAAAAATAAAGTATCTTAGGGAATATTTCTATGCGTAGAAATCTTTTGTTATGTACAGCCGCTTGTGCTTTGTTTTTTTCTTCTTTTACTTTCACGTCTACCAGTACCGCCTCTAGCCTAAGCTCTGAAGCACGCCATGCTCTTGAAGAAATTGTCAAATTACCTCAACAATATCGCCATGCCATTGATTTAATAAACACACCAACACAAGCAGAAAAAAATCTTGAGAAAATAGCCTCTGGCGCCATGATGGGAGATAATTCGCACTTCAAGCAAGCACTTCAAAACTCGATGGATAATGTGAGAGATACAATTAACAGCTCTTTTGCAGGTGCAGGTCGTTATGGATCTGGTGCGCATACGGAAGTGTTGGCGCGTGAAATGGATAATATACGTACCCAAGCTATGGCAAACCAATATAATCAAAACCTGCAACACATGATGAAAGCCAAGGCGCAGCTTGACCACTTACGACAAAACCGGTTGATACAGGCAGCAAATTTATTACGGGGTTACGACAAAGCAGTTTCTGATGCTGCAAAGGCAGCAGCAATCCTTGAAGCTGATAACCAACAACGTGTTAATACCGCGCGCCAACAATGGACAACACAAGACAATCACGAATGGAATAAACTGCAAAATAAAGCAGAAATATTACATAAAGCAGCAAAAATGGATAGTGCTTTACAAGGACAAAACAAGGAACTTTCTAATACTTTACGTAAAGCAGTACTCGATACTTTAAACAACGATGAAATAACAAACGTGGAGAGAAAAGAAGAAACATCCCCTCCTCCATCTGAAAAGAATAAACACTCTATTATTGATTCCAACACAATACAAGAACGCGTCAGTGATAAATTACCATCCGCTGATGTTATTTCACAACACAAAGAAAATACATCCTTAAGAACAGATCGTGGAATTACACAGCTTGGGATAAATAAAAATACACAATCTGATGTAAAACTTAAAGCGAACCCAGCTTCCTCAGCATCAAAAACAGCTCTTAACCCGTCTGCAGAAGCTCATTTGAAATCACCCTCAAAGATTGATAACACCTCCACCACTAACGCTAAGAGCACGTCTCAACTTACAGATGATAAAGCAACTGCAACTTCTTCTCTTGATGGAATAGAAAATAGCAAAACGCTAACACCACAGATAGAAAACTCTTTAGTTATGCCTATCGCGATGTTTGCTGTTGGAGTTGCTGATGTCAACAATCAAAACACCTTGTTAGACAATATGCAAATAACAATGTTTGAACCCAAAGACTATCAAGAGAGAAGCATTTTTTTATCCACTTATGGTAATAAAAACACGTTTTTCTCCCGCATTCATTCAAAACAAGAGAGCGCTCAAACAGAACAAGATAGTATTCAAAAAAAACAAGAAAGTGTTCAAGCAGAAGAAGAGGGCATCCACGCAAATATTCGTGCAGATATTCGCTATGCTGCATTGCAAGCAGGAGCAACATTAATCGCGCGAAAAGACCAGAATATCAGCACCAATTTTGGTTTTTTCGGAACATATGGGAAATTGTTTTTTGCTCCTAAAAATGCAGAAAACTTTCATAAGAAGATGTTTGATAAATGGTCACTTACCGCATATGGAAACATTCAGCATGACAGTGGCATCTATGCAAGTGCATTTCTCTCTTATGGAATTTTTAAAGAAAATATGAGCAAAAATTTCATCGAAGGTAGCCCCCAAATAAATAATAGTAAAACATTAGGGGCCGCTGCAACTGTTGGTCAAAAACTATCAACCAGTTTTGAAGGTGTCATCCTAGAGCCACAAGCGCAGCTTGTTTATCAGCGTCTCATGCTTGGCTCTTCCTCAGATAACAACTCTTCTTCCAATGATAGTTCTTCCTCAGATGAGGATACCTCTAAAATAGACATAAGCAAACCTGATCAATGGTTGCTTCGTATTGGTGGGCGTTTAACGCAAAACAAAGGCCATGCCCTTTCCTTCTACGGCAAACTGAACCTGATAAAAACTTTTAGTAAGAATTTTCAGCTTGCTGCTATGGGATCTTTAGTTGAAGGTGGTTTCGGTATTCACGCATATTTATCGCAAAATATCGAGCTTCATAGTGATCTCAGCTATCAACATAAATTCAAAAAAATTGGTATCTCTGGAATAAATGTTTCCGCTGGAATGCGCTATCACTTTTAAAAATACTTGTATTCTATTTTGAAATATAAAGTGCTATCATTATGTCGTTTTGTTTATTACAGAAGAAACAAAATGACATAATGATGTCAAAATTTTATATTCTATGAGAGAAAAAATATTGAGGAGTATATCCATATGAAAAAAAATGTTTTACTATATACAATTTCTAGCGTGCTGTTTTATTCTTCCACCAGCTTATCTTATGCTGTTCATACGGGAACGTCACCAGATATTGGAGAAGAATTGTATCAAACCCTTAGTACTTCCCTAATAAATACATTGAGCTTCTTTGTCGATTCACCTAGTAATTCAACTAATGGAAAGAAGGTAACTTCTCTACCTAGCTCCTCCTCTTCGCCTTCAACACCTAATGTATCTGCGCAACTTAAAGCATCTAGTTCTGAAATACCTTCTAAACCTGCAACGTCTCCTTCTCAACCCCAAGCGCAAAATGGAAAAAATTTGAGCAGCAGTACAAGCTCTACTGAAGGAAGTGTTGGAAAAGAATTGTATCAAGCCTTGAGTAGTCCTCTAAAAGGTGCAATTGATTTTCTTATTAATCCACGTGGTGATTCAACTGCAAATACTATGAAGCTCCAAGCGCAAAAAAAGCCCCAAGAGCAAAGTGAAAAAAAATCAAGAAGCAGTGAAACCTCTACTCAGGAAACGGCGCGTTCTTCAGCACGCCCTCAAACATCTGAGCAATCACTAAGTGTTGGAAGAGAATTATATCAAGCCTTTCGTGGTCCCGTAAAAGATGTGTTTAGTCTTTTTATTAATCCACATGGTGATTCAACTGCGAGTATTATAAAGCCTCAAGCGCAAAAGGGAGAAAATTCAAAAAGCGGTAAAAACTCTACTGAGGAAACGGCGCATTCTTTAGCACGCACCCAACCATCTGGACAGCCTATAAAGCCTAAAACCCCTACAGGTGCTTCTGAACCTAAAACAATTACAAAACCTGAAACGCCCTCTAAAAACACAGAAAGGTCCGAGGCTTCTTCTCAAAATTCTAAAGGAAAAGCGCTATCCTCAAATTTAAGAAGTGAAAATACGACTTCTCCCGCAGAACAAAAGCCTGAACCTAATCAAGAAGATACACAGGCATCAAAGACTGAAGCGATAAAAACTGTACAGTCTAAACCTACCGCCACACAAGGCACTCCTATTACACAACCGCCAACGAAAGAGGTGTCTCTAACAACAGAGACGGATTCAACAACAGTAAAATCGAGAAAACGTTCAGGTGTCCCTTCTTCTTCCGAAAACTCTTCCAGTGAAAAAACACCCGCGGATTCTGCTGTATCTTCACAGTCAGAAGCAACACAATCAGCATCTGATTTACGGTTAAGATCTGCAAACTCTGTCCCTACAAGTCCGGAACTTACAAGACCAACAACAGGGCAATCACCGATACCTCGAGAATTAAAGCTTGCACGGTCAATGTTTGTCAGAGGAGAAGCTGAAAAATCAGAGCTTTCACAGCCAATATCTCCCGTAACACAGCCTGAAAAATCTGCACCAATCGAAGATATAAGTGCTAGAGCTGAGTCTAAAAACGGTGAAACTGTAAATTTGCATAACAAAAAAGATCAAAACAGATGGAGCGCTGTATACGCAGAGGGGAATAATTCAAAAATCCAAATGAGTGGAGAAACCGTTGATGCAGGTTTTATTGCACTAGGTGTATCAAATGGTGGGGAAATTGATGCCACAGATATTACGGTAACAGCAGAAACAGTTGGTTTGCTCAACATAGGAGGCACAATCAATCTTAAAAACTCAAGCATCCATGTCACAGGAGAGTCTGAAGTGGGTGGTATTATTTTCCGTGATAATTCATATCGTACACCTCAAAAACGATATCCACGCAATGCTGAAAGAAATACCAACGTCGCTCAAGAACAAGATATTGCCAGTAAAGTAAATTTAGACAATACAAGGCTTTTCGTTGACCACGGGGTTGGTATCAACCTTTATGGAACAAACATAAACGGTATCGTCAGCCTTAAAAATTCAAAAATTCATTCCGATGTTTTATTAAAAAATATAAAACACGAAAGCAGATCATCAAACATCCTTACACTGGTTGCAGATCGCTCTTCTTTAGAAGGTCGAGTAAGAACTTCTAAAGATAGTAGAACAGTTTTTGATCTAAGAGAAGGGACGAAATGGCTCTTAAAGCCAAATAAAAACGCTGTAAATAATGATAGTGTCTCAGATGATGATACTGTTTTAGATGACTATAGACAGTTTGTTCTTGATGAAAAATCATTCTCTAATCTTTCTGAATTGCGCCTTACAAACAGCGCCATCATGTTTGAGAAGCCCATGGGGGGGCATTACCAAACTTTGTTTATAGGACCTAATCTTTCGCAAGAAGACGAAACAGCTCACACAGCAGCAGTTTATAGTGCAACAGGTGCTGCAGAAATTTATCTAAATACTCGATGGAGCGAACATTCTTCTGTCACCGAACAACAAACCGATCGTATTGTGATTAATGGTGATGTCGTAGGAAGCACTGTTGTTCACATCAATCTCCAAGAAACAGATGAAAAAATAACGGATAGCTCTGCTGTTTGGGAAAAACACATGGCGTCACTCCCTTTAGGGACACATGGCATTTCAATCATTCAAGTTTCTGGACAAGCAAACGAAAATTCCTTCAAGTTAGCAGGAAACTATATGACAATAGGTGGGCGACCTTATAAATATGTGCTCACAAGCTATAAACCTGGAACATCTCATGAGAGCCAAAATCTTTTGGGAAAAAATAATAATTTCTGGGATTTCCGTTTACAGAATGCCTACCTTGATAAGGATAAAAAAGTTCGAGCACTTTTACCACAAGTGGCAAACTATTTAACTCTGCCTAATACTTTATTTTCTTCTGGATTTACTGATGTAAACAACCAAAACGCGTTGTTGGCTACTATACGAACAACAGTATTTGACGTAAGAGATAATAAAAAGAATAATCTCTTTTTCTCTTCATACGGCGAGAAAGTCACCTTATCTTCCAAGCGCGGCCCACTGCGTTATGGTTATGAAGCTGATGTAAACTATAGCGCTTTACTATTGGGAGTCATATTGGCCACCTTGGAAAGCAAAGACATAAGCACACATTTTGGTCTTTTAGGAACCTACGGAAAACTTGCCTTTACGCCAAAAGAGATGCAAGATTCTGAAAAGACAGCCCTTGATAAATGGTCGCTCACCGCTTATAGCAGCATCCAGCATAGCAATGGTCTATATGTCAACGCCCTTCTTTCTTACGGAACTTTAAAAGGAAATATTACCACAGCTCTTGTTGGAAATGCTGCAAAATTGGATGGAACTGAAATCCTTAATCTATCAGCAACCCTTGGTCAGAAATTAGCAACCAATACAAAAGGACTGGTTTTTGAACCACAAGTGCAACTCATTTATCAAAATCTCATGTTTGATATTTTCTCAGATGCCAATGGCTTAAGAGTAGACATGGGCAATCCGCATCAATGGCTGGTCCGTTTTGGTGGACGTTTAACAAAAAGGGTAACCACTCTTGAAGAAAACAAGGCAGTTTCCTTCTACGGTAAAATGAATGTTATCAGAACTTTTGGTGATGGTAAAACAATAAAAATCGCTGATACCTTTGCTCTTGATCCTACCGGCTCTTCAATTGAGGGCGGCATGGGTGTAAGTGCCTATCTTTCTGAAAATGTCATGCTAAACGGCGATATTAGCTATCGGCAAAAACTGCAAAAGGCTGGTGTATCGGGGACCAGTGTATCCGGCGGAATACAGTATCGTTTTTAAAGCAAAAAAACTTTTAGCTTAAATAAAATAAAAGGGCAGCACAACGTGCTGCTTTTTTATTTAAACTTATATTTTTAAAATTCTCAAAAGTCATTATTTCATCAAATAATATATTGATTTATAATATTTTTACCTATTGCATAAAAAACTGAATACCATCGCATTCTCTCATTTCCAAACGGTTCATCTTAAAAAAACATTCGCTTGCACATCACAAACGGAAACGTTAGTGTGTGAATAAAAATAATTTAAGAAAGGTGTAAAAATGCTTCTTATGAACCATAACGCAAGAAGCCTCTCAATGTTGAAAATTGTTATAGAATAATGAAATGATACCAGATTGCTCTCTTCATATGCAAAAAATAGCAATCTTTGTGCGATTCTTTTGTACCACTCATAGAAGCTTTGTACACTTCACAAAGCCGCCTTTCCTATTCACGAAACACCATCGTGAAACAAGCACTAACACAGAGAAAGATCTCTTTAAAACAAGCCCATAAATTGGCAACAACAAATCTATTCTGTTTTAAATATTTTGTTTTGCATGGGGCGTGTTCCCTCAATGAAAACTCTCCCCTATCATTGTGATATCTCCGTTGCATCAAAAGAGCAAAACAAGCCATTTTGGTATTGATTAAAAACAGCACCGTAAGAAAGATGCCTTGAGCTTAACAACCAAGTCTTTTTATGTGTGAAAAGAAAATCTGAGAACATAAGTTTAGTAAGCGAATATTCAAAATTTGAAAGGCAAACAATTTCTCATTAAAAAAATCTATCTGTTTCAAGAAAAAGTATTTTTATTGCCAATCTCTTAAAATTACTTTACGCATTAAAGGAGGTGTTTTGGTCTTATACACAACGACCAATAGGGAAAACAAGCTCGAAACCTCGATAGGTAGATTTACCCCACTCTGTGAGTATCCTGAAATTCCGGGAGTTTTTGCTATGTCCAAGTGCATCTGCGCACTAAAAGCGAAAAGCTGATCGAGGTCAGTGCTTGTTACTCCTGGAATACGCATAAGAGGGCGCTCGCAACCGGAGGGGAAAATGCAAACTCAAAATCTTCATATTGATCTTTTTGTTGGCAAAAAGATTCGCTTGAGGCAAAAATTTTGGGAATGTCTCAAAAAACATTAGGGCACCGTTTAGGTGTCACTTTTCAACACATTCAAAAGTATGAAAAAGGCTTAAATCGCGTAAGCACAGGACATTTAAAGGAAATTTCCAAGATTTTGAATGCTCCTATCGCCTTTTTTTACACTGATATCATCACAAAAGAAAATGCCTCGTATCATTATGAATGAAATAGCACCAAACAAAGAGGAATTTCTGCTTTTAAAAAATTTTAGAATCCTGACATCTGTCAAACAAAAAGCCATTTTAAATTTAATTTGTGATTAAAATTAAAATGTTTTAAATGATCTCTATACTTTAATCTGCTTGTCTATTCTAAGAACAAAGCCCTACAATCTATAAACAACTTGTTTTTTAGAAAATCTTACTTGGCTGATTTTATATGATATGGAGCCCAACACTTTCTCTTCATATGGTTTTATGCTCTTCATAAATATTCCTGAAAAGGTCTTAAAACGCACCATGACAATAGCGTTCTTTTTTCTTCTTAACTCCCTCTTAGATCTATAAACAGTCCAAATCCTCATCTAGCGGATTCTAACTCATAACCACGCCTGTAAATGCATCTCCTAACGTATTTTCACTTATCATTTGCTTAAATAAATAATATATTGATTTATCATGATAAATTATCTTTTTTCAACTTTAATACCAAATAGTGTAAAATTCTCTCATATTGATAAATCAATCAAAATCTCTTGTCTTCACACACAAGCAAGAGTGCTGCAGAGTAAAAAAATAAAAAGGACCAAAAGCTATCGCAACATTGAAAACTGGCAAGGTGTATGACATTTCTAAAAAATATGGCAATGCCAATTTGCTCCTTTATAAAGAGAGGAGTGTTCTATAGATTTTATATTATTCCCATGAGAACTTTATACCTTTACGAATGCCATCGCATTAAAGGCGCTGTTGCCAAACAGGCTTACCTTGAAAATCTTTCTTTAAAACAAGCACATGAATTGACAACCCAAGTATATTCCGTTTGAAATATGCTATTTTGCGTAAAGGATATTCCCCCATTAAAAGTTACATTACAGCCGCTGTCGCAAAATGGGCATTGTTGTAAAATGGATGTGACAAGCCTTGAGAAATATTTCTTTAAAATCAAGTGCGTACATTGGGAAGAATAAGTGTATTTTTTGAATCGTTCTGTTTTGCATAAGAGATATGATCCCAGTAAAAAACGCAATAAACAAAACCATGAAGAAATGATCTTGGCTATTTAAAATACAGTGCTTAATGAAGCAGACAATATCTACAAAATACACTAAAAAGACTTTATGTGTAAAACTTTATATCACCACACTTTAAAGGAAGCTGTTGCATAACACATCATGGGTAGCTCTCCATGCTCTTCTTTTGCACCTCTAAACGAAAAAACAAAGCACCCTATCACCCCACTCTTTAAACAATGCCCTGTAAACAATCCGCTTTCTCTTAAAGTCATTTCCACTTGGCTGCCCATAGACGCATGCACTCCACATCAGCTTAAAAGAGACCGTTTTAAAGACTCTGTTTTACAACATAGCAGAATGACCATTTAAATACAAAAACGGACTTAAAACATAGAGATTCAACAAACAACTCTTTGTTCAAATCAATGCTCTACCTCATCATATCATCACGTAGAACAACCGATATGAACAAATTTAGATTATTCCTCTAATTCTTTTGCAAATCCAGATAGTTGCATAGCTTGCGAAAGATTATTGACTGCATTTAAATGCGTTTGAAGTAATTCACTATTACGCTGTAATTTTTCTTGTAAATCAGACAGCAAACTTTCAACCTCATGCTCAATATCTTGATTCATGTAGCGTCTCACATCGCTCATAGATTTATTAAGATCACGCAAACCACGTATTTTACATAAATTTATCTCTTCGTAATCTGGAACACCACTGCTTTCTAGCATATTGCTTTCATAATCCACTACTTGGGCTAATCCTTTAACAGCAGCAACAAACTTTGTCATCGCCCAATCACGATCAATAAGATTATTATCAAGAACTTTTGCTTTTGCTGCAAAACTATCATCACCATATTGTACTACAGACATTTTTATTTCCCCTTCAACCATATTGTTCAATCTTGCTTTCAAATGAGGGAGATTAAACAGTTTTTCTTCAATGCTGATACACTTACTCGAGCTCGTGATGCGAATATCGCTCAAACAACAGCACGACAATCCTTAAAAGCGCGTACCACTTCAACTTTCAACGTATTCTCTGAAATATTTTTTGCTTTGCTCCAAAACCATTATTGCTACTACACTCATCCACCAAAACACTACAAACTTAAATCTCGACGCAGCAATATCGAAACTTTCAAATTTTCTCCGTCTATTTCGCCTTGCCTATTTTATACCGCCCATTTCCTCACCACCAAGCCTTCAGCAAAAAAACAACAACGCTCTGACGATACCCTTGGCAATAAAAAACACCTGCTCAAAAAAATTTGCAGCATATTTCGCAGCATACAAAGACTTAAGCTCATTAAGAACTTCAGCATTTCACCGATAGCAGCATCTTACCCTCCATAACTTTATGGCTTTCTCTGCACCTAAACCTGCATACTCTCTAGCGCCATAAGATAGCACCCTACAAGATTAGTTCTGCACCCATTCAAAAAGACACACCCTCATGCCACGCTCTTTCTGCATACACGCAGTATTTTATACAAAACACAAAAAGAATGCTCTTTTGAACAGATCAGCCATATAGCACTATTAAAAAAGACATCTTAAAATAGCTAAATAGCCATCAATCTCCCTTTTTCAATTATCATTCGCTTTTCTTTGCAACGAACAACCATATAAGATTTTTTGAACCTTTTCAAGCGTTTCTTAACCCATCCGTTCAACACAACCCCAATCATATATTCACACGCTTGTTTTAAAGAAATAATCTCTTAAGTGCCCTCAAAACCCATTTCGCACAAATTTATTTTCATTTCGCACTGGTCCCCATGAAGGGTACAATGATAAATCCCCCATGAAATGTATAAAATCCTCTAAGCACCCCATCTTTATGTTTCATAAAAGAGCAAGCCGACACGATCACACACTCAGCTCCTAATGTTACCCCCCCTTGGCACTTGAGACGATTAGGTATGCCTTTCTTGTACAGTTTCACACTGCACAGCTCTCTCTGCTTGTAATACGCAAAAAACATGGTTTTGGTTGATTTAAGATAAAAAGACTTGAAGTAAGAGAATCTTACGGTACTCAAAGCTCTCATTTAAGTTAAATAATGCTAAATTATCCTTATAAATAAAATATTATCAAGGAATAACGTTTAACTTTTCCCCCTTGCTATTTTCAAAATTTACTTATCTTCCCATCGATTATTTCACGTCATAACACACGGTCCGCTCTTAATCTCGCAGTTTTACATGCACCCCTAACCTAAAAACATAGAAACAATCATTTTATAATAAAGGCACAATTTCTACGCCTCCCTCTTCTCATCATCACCTCTTTAAATGAAGGCCTTTTCTTTCATAATCATACTGAAATATTTATTGTTATTTTGTATGCTTAATGAAAAACTTAAAAATCGTAAAATTATCGCATTTTAAATCTATTCTAGGTTGAATTACTTAAAATCATTTCCTTAGCATCACAAACAGAGCCTGACATATCGAAAATACCCTGAAAGGAAAAGGCTTCAGATGAAATCTCTCAAAGATTCCAAAGGGCTGTAGGAAACATTAAGGACAAGCGCTTTAACATGCAACATAAGGATATTCCATTTGAAACATTCCTTTCTTCGTACAAGAATATACCAGCACTAACCAATTTTATTATGGAGTGAAATCGATCAGAAAGTATGTCTGACTTGTCTCCTTCTACGCCTTAAAGGACAAAAAGCTTAACTCGATCTGCTCTGTAAACAATCCGAAATTTTGTTAAGCGGGGTTCCCTCTTGACTTTCTTCTTATATAAGTCACTTAAATGAAAAACTCTAAAAACAAGCTTACAAATATTCATCGCACACAAAAGACACTGAAACGTTTMAAAAAAGCTTACATACCTTATATTACCGCCATAAATAACGGTATTTCATGACATCACAGGATATGTTTCCACAATAAAAAACCTATAAAATCAATCAATATTTACTTTAAAGCTTTCCTTTTTTATGCACTCACGGGACTCCAACGCTTCAAGCCTTTATAAATAAAGAAAAGATTTTAAGCTTGCCGAATATATTGTATCAGCATATATTACAGGTTGTAACATATCGTTATTCATAAAATCACCTCTCAAAGAACAGAAAAGAGGTTCTTATGGCTGATCTCATAAAAGCCGCGATGTTTTATTCATCCTTGATTATCACCCTCAATGCTTTTGTTGTCATTTTAATGCTTATCATAGAGACATACTAAGCATAATCTCTTAGCCTTTTTGTAAAATTCCTATAGAAGCGCCTCAAATTTAAGATCCACAAAAGAATTGAACACTGCAGATTAATCATAGAGCAATTCCAGCCGCTGCATCTAACTCTTCTTTACTCTTTATCTCAGCATTTTTTACAATCAGACTCAACGTTTTTATTCCCTCTTTAAGCATGATAATCTTTTTTAGAATAACCTTCCCCTCTTCGACGTTCTATGAGTAGAAGGCAACAACCTCCAAACTTTGTTGGCTTTTCACAAAGTGCATGCGTGTCAGATATTTATACGCATAGTATAAATATCATTCTATTTTCACGCGTAAATACTGTAAAATCATTGTGTCAGTCTAAACACAATAGTCTTTAAAGAAGCTATATGATAAAAAATATTCTGCTTCTTTCATCCTAAGTGTTACTGCATCAAAGGATATTGGTTGTTTCTATTAACCAATTTGCTAAACGAGAATGAAAGCTATAGAAACATAAGCCAATCCCTATCTATTTACATATATCGTGATATGCTGTTTCAATAAATGAAAAAGACCCTCTTCTTTAAGGAAATTTTCCTATTCCTGAAATAAATATCTTTAATATTTAAGAAAAAATTCTCTCTATTGAAGGGAAAAAAAAGCACTGTTGTCACAATTACTTTTATTTATACTTTCACAACTATCTTTTTTCCTCAGATTTACAAAATCTGAGAACAGTTTTTAACCTCCCAAAAAAAGTTGCCTCTCCGCTATTATTGCATTCTCACAATTTTTAGATTTATGCATAGAGGCCCCACCTAAATAACATTTCTTTTGCCATTCGAGGCGTAATTTTTTATCTTTCTTAAACTCTTCTACGCTGTAAGTTTTTTCGCAACCGATAGTGATAAATCCCGTGCAAAGCAGCAATGCTGTTATAATGACTTTGTTCATCAATGAATTTCCCTGCTTTCGGATTTACAAAATTTGAGATACAATTGAATATCCCATTAAATTGCACATTCGGTTCAGTGTGCATTTTCAAAAATCTTAAAGCCCACTTCTGTAGGCGATTTTTCGCAACCTGTGACGATAAATCGCGTACAAAGATAAATATTGCGATCAACATTTTTTATGCTTTAATTGTTATTCTTCTGTTTTTCAGTTTCATTCCCATTTTTGCTATTTTCACGAAGTTTTTTTGCAAGATTTCTATAATGCTCCTGAAAAAGTTCCATATCGGCTTGCATGGCATTTTGACAGTTCTTGTTTGCAAAAGCAGAAGGGCCCATTTTATCGCATTTCTTTCCCCATTCTTGCATCAATTTTTTATCTTTCTTAAATTCTTCAACACTGTAGTTTTTCTCACAACCAACAGTGACAAGCCCTGTGCAAAGCAACAGTGTTGTTATAACGATCTTGTTCATGGTTTTACCCCTCTCTTTGTGTTATACTTTAATCATGATGTCGTTGGCTTCACAAAATCCCTATATCATGCTTTTACTATAATTTTCCTTTGACAAATACGCGCATTTTCAACGCCAATATATTGAATCATGAGGACCTCTTTATTATCAGACTTACATCTATAACGTTATCGACATAGCGGTTCTTTATATTTGAACTGTTTAAACTTCAGCAGCAATTTTAATATCTTAACATTTTCAAAAAGCTTTTTAATTACTTCTTTTTTTCAAGAATTTTCCTTCAAGAACCACTTCATCATGAAAAGCAGCACAAATATCTTATCAAAAATTCATCATGCCTATATTCATTGCAAATTTTCTGCAAACGAAACAACATATCTTTTAGTGATCTGATTGCGCTTTCACTTACTTCTTAATCCGCCAAAAAAGAAAAAACTTAACTCCCCCTACACTTTTTAAATGCCAACAGAAATTCTAAAAAAGCGACCTTATATACCCCAACGGTAGAAAAGATTATCCTTTGCCTAGCATCCAGCGGCATTCAATACTTAGACGAAAAAATCATATAAATGAAAGAAACACTTTTATATCATCCCCAATGATTTCTTTTGATTATGAGGAAAGCTTATAGCACCCCCCTATCAATCAATTTTATTGATTTTTATCCCCCCTTATAAACATGAATGTAATTTTAAAAGAAGTATTACGTAGCAGAAAAAAAGAAGCAATACTACTGTTAATTGACATCATCTATCCCTGTATTAAGTACAATAAACAAAGTATTTATTACAATAAACAAAAAATAACTTCACATTTAAAATTATAAGCAAGACAATTTCTATGGAAGAATAAACTTATCTATCCAGCGATGATACAAATAACAAGGAAGAAGATGATCACATCTATAGGAGAAAAGCTAAAACGAAGAATTTCTCATAGGTTCATAACTCTTTCATGAGATGAATCTTATGGAAAACAACTTAAATGAAACACCTCTTGTAAAAGGGTGCTGTTATCACAATTAACTTTATGGAAAAACGACCGATATCATCTTTTTAACAATATCCAAACCAACGCACACTTATCATCGTATATCATTTTTTATTTTCCGTATCTTTTTGACAGTAATTCGCGCACCTCATCGGCTATTTTGGTTCCACGACTTGCACAACTTACCTTAATTAACCGATGTAAAGTTTCCGGTATATCAATCGTGAGACGCTTCATCCCTCCACTTATGTTCTCTTTGTTGTTTTCTACCCATGCATCAGCCGTTAAAGGAATGGATTTATTGGTTGGTTTCGTGCCAATTTTAATTTTTTTATTCATCAAGCTAACTCCTTGATTTCCGCTGCAACAGCTTCAATCTCTGCGGCCGCGGGTCCTTGCTTATCCACTTCGTAAACAGCCCTGCCCTGTGCTGCAGCTTCTGCAAAAATCACACGTTGCGCAACACTAGAAGAAAGAACACGCACGGGGTATATGCCAAGAGCTTCGTTCACATCACGCCCTATTGCTGTATTGACTATTTTACGATTAATAATAAAGGCAGATTGAAGATTTTCTTTATAAACGCGTGCTTCGTCAATCAGCTTTACAATTCCATCAGCTGCCCAAATATCATAGGGACTAGGCAAAACAGGTATAAGCACAAAATCCGAAGCCATAAGAGCACTACGAGCAAGATCAGTCACACGCGGAGGACCATCAATAATAATATGATCATAACCATGGCCAATCTGTGTAATCTCTTTATGAACTGTGGCACGCGGTAAACCAATAACTGAAAACAAAGGAGCCTCTTCACGCGCAGCAGCCCAATCTAATGCGCTCCCCTGTGGATCAACATCAATGAGCAATACCCTTTCACCGGTCCGTGCAAAACTGGCCGCAAGATTCACACTCAATGTGGTTTTTCCAACACCCCCTTTTTGATTCAAAAGCCCAATGATCATTCGTTACGTCTTTCAGTATTATCGTTTTTGCGATTATACTGAAAACAACCAAAGAAGCAAGCGTCCAACACCTGAAAAACAACCACTCCTCTTAATTTTTTACGATAAAAATGACAGCCCCTAATTTTATCTTTATAATATTTTTTTAGCATAAAAATATTGTGAAAATGATGTTTCTGAGGATAAAAAGATAAATTGGAACAAGAGAATTTTACGGGGTTCAGAGTTCTAATTCAATAGAAAACACTATATTATCATTATTAATCAATGTGTTACCCAAGATCGAATAACAAACATGTTGCGGTGTGAGATACTTTGCACCTTGACAACGCATTTTTCCAAGCAAGTCTCCTCGACAAAAAGAATATTTTTGTTAAGATGCTATTGGAAGATCTTACCTTCATCATGCCCTTTA
Organism: Bartonella tribocorum; assembly: GCF_002777915.1. Taxonomy (GTDB): domain Bacteria; phylum Pseudomonadota; class Alphaproteobacteria; order Rhizobiales; family Rhizobiaceae; genus Bartonella; species Bartonella tribocorum_A. Next base: position 22,018 of record NZ_NJGE01000009.1, read on the forward strand.
TATAGAGTTAAGAGTATCGTAAAAATCGTGCAATTTGGAATAAACAAAAATGAATTTACAACAAATTGACCCTGATATTTTTATTGGCGCCCAAATTAGCACAGAAGATATCAAAACATTAGCAGAAGCTGGTTTTAAAACAATTATCTGTAACCGCCCCGATCACGAGGAACCTCATCAACCTGATTTTTCAAGTATTAAAACAGTCGCAAATAATTATGACATAAAAGCCTATCATATTCCCATTTCCCCTCCGACCATAGAAAAATCAGATATTGAAACCATGCAAACAATTTTAAAAACAGCATCTCTGCCTCTTTTCGCCTATTGCCATCGTGGAACGCGTTCGCTACACCTTTATCGTTTAGCACGTCTTTAATCATAGGTTGCATGCGCTTCCCAAGCACCTTGCAAAAAAAGTTCTTAAATTTGCACCGATTTGTAAACAATAGTTATGGTGCCCTATATCTTCCACTTAGGCTTTTCCCTTCATGAAACCACTTCATACAACCCGATAAGCAAGCTTTTCTCTTAAATAGACAACAAACATCTACCCCATACATGCAAATTGGTGAAGTAATAAACTTTTAAAATAAAAAAATTATCGATTTTAAATTTTGTGAAATTCTAAGGCTAAAAGCGCAAGAAATTTTAAAAACAGCATTTTTCCTTCTTCTCATCTATTCTTGCCAATAGGCTGCGTGCTTATTTATTTGCTTTTCATCATGGATTTTAACGGATTAGAAAGAAACAAACAGTAAACTTTTTGATTGACAGAAAAAGCCATAAAATTAACTTTGAAAAAGATCATGCCTAACTCAGATCTTCAGATATTCGATTCTCCTTCTCAACAACGGAAAAAACGTATATTCCATGATGTTTTGGAATATATCTTTGTGATGATCATCACTTTAAGTGCTATTTTTACAGCGCTTCTCTTTTTTTCAGATAAACTTAAGGCATATTTTTAAAAGTAAGCAGCTTATCCAACTTTGATAAAGGTTGTACTGTCTTTAAAATTTCTTTTGCTTTTTTTTCATCATGGTGCATTTGTGCAATTAAAGGTTCAAGTCCATCAAATTTTTCTTGTCCACGCAAAAATTGGAAAAAAGAAACGGTACAGCTTTCCCCATAAAGGTCATCGTTAAAGTCAAACAAATAGGTTTCCAAAAGTGGCACCCCATCTTTAACAACTGTTGGACGACAACCAAAACTTGCAACACCATCATACAAAACACCGTCTGCACGACGCAGGCGTACCGCATAAACACCCTGTGCCAAACGAACCTGAGGAGGCAACATCTGATTAGCAGTAGGAAATCCCAAAAGACGTCCAAGTTTGTCTCCTTGAATAATATTGGAGCATACCCGATAGTGATACCCTAACAAATGGGCTGCTTTGTCCACTTCCCCTTGTGAAAGAAGTTGTCGAATAAAACTAGAGGAAATGATCAATGGTTGTGAATCTTGAAAACGAGAAACGCAAGGCACTTGTACGACCTGAAATCCAACTTCTTTTCCTCTTTGACAAAGAAGATCTACGTTTCCACTTTTCTGATGACCAAATTGAAAGTTTTCGCCTGTCACCACAACGGAAACATCAAAAACATCCTTTAAAATCGACTGAATAAATTCATCTGCTGAAAGAGCAGCAAACTGCGCATCAAACGGCTGCTCAATCACGCCATCAAAGCCAAGGATTTTAAAAATTTCAGCTTTTTCAGCCGCTTCTGTCAAACGATAGACAGGTGCTGAACGTTGAAAAAAACTTCTTGGATGAGGTTCAAAGGTTAAAACAACAGCGGGTTTCTTTTTTATCCGCGCGAAATCAAGCGCTTTTTGCAACACGACCTGATGTCCACAATGAACACCATCAAAATTTCCAAGTGCCAACACAGCTCCCCGCCAAACCGAGGGAAACATATGAGTTCCCTGAAGACGCAAAAAATTAGCCATTACTGAAGTGCCCACATGATTGCTTGTGGCCTATAACCATGACGTTCTAGAAAAGAATGCAAAGCTTGCTTATCCACCACACCATTTTTCATATAATCATAACAATGAATCCCTCCCATAATATAAAGGGCATCAAGACCAAAATGAGCCGCCCCCTTAATATCTGTCAAAAGACCATCACCAATAGCTAAAACTTGACTTTTTTCTACTGTCCCACGTATTTTCTGGAGTTTTTCAAAGGCACACTCATAAATAGGCCCATGAGGTTTTCCAGCAATGCGGACTTCCCCCCCTAATTGTTGGTAAAGACGCGCCAATGCACCAGCGCACCAAAACTCCTTATTGCCATAATGGACAATCACATCCGGATTAGCACAAATAAAAGGTAAATTCCGCGCGCGTATACGACGAAACATCTCCTCATAAGCAGAGGGTTCTTCATCAAAATCTTCAAGAAAGCCACTACAAACGACAACAGAAGCTTCCCATTCTTCAACGAATTCACACTCTAACCCTTCAAACAACACCAAATCACGTTGTGGACCAATGAAAAAAACTTTACGCGGTGCAGCACAAATGAGATCACGCGTTACATCCCCTGAAGTGATAATGGCATCATAATAGTCACTATGAATATTCATGCTTTGTAATTGGGCCGCAACGTCTTCCCGCAGTCGAGGAGAATTGGTTAATAAAATGACACTTTTCCCCATTTGTCGAATTTTATACAACGCTTTCAACGCAGGTTCAAATGCTTGGATACCGTTATGCACAACACCCCACACATCACAAAAAACAGCATCATAACGCGCTATAACAGTCTCAATATGGGTAAGTTCATTCATGGTGCACCTATCTCTATTTGTCATTGATCAAGCTGTCTTTATACTTCAAAACTACTTATCGAAAGATAAGAGTCCTGTCATCTGCTTTCTCAAACCATATCCCAACTTTTTATCGTCTATAGAGATCATAAGAAATGATAAAATAAATAAGTTATCATTAAGTTGTGCAAAATTCTAAAATGCTTGATAGCAAAAGCTTATCATTGCCAAATGCTCATTTTTCTCATAAACATTTCAGTTCTAACAACAACTGCGTTAATAGCGTTTTTCATCTAAAACACTCAAATTCTTCATTTAGAAAATAAATGAACAACGCCCCCCTTTAAAAATCACTTCCTCAAGTATAAATCCATTGAGTTATAATAAATGCGCTTAAGTATTGAGAAATATATTTTTTTAACAAACATGGAGATGTACAACAACAAAATCTAGAATGTTTTGATTTTTTTATATGATATGAGAGGCGTTCATTCGTGAAAACATTCCCCTATCATCAAAATATCTCAGCCGCATAAAAACAAAGCATTTTGCTCAATCGCTTAAGAAAAATAAAATGAGTCCTTTTGATATTGGCTAAGAACAATAAGAATACTTTGAGCTTAAAAACCAAGCTTTATCTTTGTGAAAAGCCAAACTGAAAACATAACTTGAATGGGTTAGCATAAAAAATTGAGAAGCAAACAACCTGTTATTTAAAAAATCTATCTATCTCAAGAAAAACTATTTTTATTGCCAAGCTCTTAAAATTACTTTATGAATTAAAAGGTGTCTTGGTCGCATACGCAGCGACCAATAGGGCTCTAAAACCCGAAAGCTAAAATAAAAATTTACTCCGCTTTGCGGATATCCCGGAATTCCGGGAGATTTTGCTATGTCCAAGTGCTGTAAGCACTAAAAGCAAAATGCTGATTTAGCTTCAGTTTTAGACTCCCGGAATACCAATGCGAGGGCGCTCGCAACCGGAGGGGGCAAATGCAAGCTCAGAACCTTAATATTGATCTTTTTGTTGGCAAAAAAATTCGCTTGAAGCGAAAAATATTAGGGATGTCTCAAAAAAACTTAGGAGACGCTTTAGGGGTAAGTTTTCAACAAACTCAAAAGTATGAAAAAGGCTTAAATCGTGTGAGCGCTGGGCGATTAAAGGAAATTTCCGATATCCTAAATGTTCCGGTTTCCTTTTTTTACACGGATATCATCACAAACGAAAACACCTCGTACCCTCATGAAGAAATTGCATCAAGCAAAGAGGAATTTTTGCTTTTAAAAAGCTTTAGAGTCCTGACCTCTGTCAAACAGAAAGCCATTTTAAAATTAATTTCTGATCAGAATTAAAACGTTTTAAAACATGGATATAGGGTGCATCACGTTCTGTTCTTGGCTTTCTCCCCACACCTCAAAGAATGCAAATCTCTCCTCAAACCGGTTGATAAACAATCCGCCTTCTCAAAACAGCTCCTTTTCAGCTTCCCATTTCATAGGATTCCTTTCCCCCAATGATATGAACAAACCTTCTCCTGAATATTCACCGTACTCTCTCATCAAAAGGCCCCATGCATAAACTTTTTACCTCACCACCTCTCAAACGATGGTGTTTTACAGCACTAAAGGATACGCATCCATATGTATTTTAAAAAGGGAAATCCCCTCTTGGCTGTGAACGCTCCATTGATTTTAGACGATGTGCATTTAACATACCTGCTATAAAGACTTAGTATCTGTTATAAATTCTTAAAAGTCATGTTTTTTCCTCTAAAATCTCAATGCTATACGAACTTCACCATAAAACAATACGCTCCAATTCTCTCGTAATCATAATCCTCAATCTGATAAAGTTGAAACAAACGATATAATTGTGAATACAATTTTAGGCGATCATCTAGAATAACAAATGATAACGATTGCTTCTATAAAGATAAAAGAAGTCACGATCAATTGCACAGTAACTTCTTTATTTGAAACTTATACATCTACTATTGAGATATGTATTTTTCTCAAAAGCCATGCCCACGATCCGTAGAAGGAGTCTCTTTCGAGAAAAACAGTTCATTATCTGCTTTTAGAACGTTTTGACAATTCGTAGATTCCTGAACAGCTGGTCCTGAAAGAAAACACTTCTTTCCCCATTCTTCTCTTAATTTTGCATCTTTTTTAAAATCTTCTACGCTATAGTTTTTTTCACACCCGGCCACCAATAATAGAGCCATGCATAATAAAATAAATTTTCTCATTTTACCCCTCTTTAAATACCTTATCTGTTAACATTATCCCCAAAATGGATTTTGAATTTTCATATTTTATGAAGATAGAGCGTGATTATCCCTTGCTTATTTTCACAATGAACATCTAAGTACAATAATGCAAGAAGCGCTCATGACAGCCATCGTATGCGTTTTTCATAAAATACAATGAGAAGAAAAGAGCCAAAACTCAATAAAAATGACGAAATCAAAAGACGCACGAATGCTTTTGTCCAACTGATTTCAAATACAGAGACTGCGATAGGAATTGCTCCCAACGCTAGAAAGCCTATGAGCATTATAATGCTTAATATCACGATCAACGGACCACGAAGCTATAACAAGAAAAATACGAGCGCTTTTTACCTCTTTCTATTTTTCTCACTGTTCTGCCCCCTATTTAATGCTTAAATGAGAAGTTTTATGGTATAGAGGAAATACCAACGATACAAGTCATTTTTACGAAGATTTTTTTGTAAGAGCCTATTTGAAACCCATCATTTGGAGGGATGATTTTAAGCTATTGTGAAACACTCTATTCAATTAATATCAAACACTTCACTATTTTGGGATCTATTCATTTTTCCTTTATTAACCTCGCTCTACAAAGCCGTTTCTTGAGCATTTTTTATCTTCTCACTTTCTCCTTCAAGGTCAAATATTGAAAAGCCCTCTGCCACTCAAAATGGCATTCCTCTTCTTCGGAAAAGCTCATAAAGAGAAAGTCCACTTTAAGAGTAAATCTCTTTTGAAAATAAAAATGTTATCCTTTCACTTTTATGAAAAAGACGAAAATAATCTCACAATTTATTCCACTTTACCCTATGGTAGTTGCAATTTTATGGATAAAGTTTTCTCTCATAAAAGTCTCAGTAAATATCTTCGTTATAGTCAATCAAAAGCCAGAAAAGGGGTTGTAAGATCCATTATCGCGCCGCCATTTTAAAGGTTCAATGAAATTGCTTGACCAAAGACCAATCCTGTTGTCACGTGCTTTTGCTGAAGCATGATGATACTGTATTGGAATAGGATTCTTACCCTCCTTTGAAAGCACAAACATACCCTCTTCAAGACCTGCCTCGGCTAAATCAACCCCCTGAACAAAACATTGCGCATAATAAACACCATTGTGCATAAAAGCCTGCTTACAGGATAAATCCTGACCAAGTGTTTTAGTGACAAGCCAAGCCGTTGTAACCGCACCACAAGGCCATTCTTGATCCTTTAATTTTGCTTTTTGACGTGGTGCGCATGTATCCACACCATAAAGATGAATATCACGGGTAATATGGGATCGCCAAGATTGTGCAGAAGGCGTTAGTAATTTAAATGTAACTCCACTCGTAACGGATGCCCTACCATGAAAAACAACAATATTATTTACAACATCGTTTGATGCAACACTCTTTTGCAGATCAAATGTTGGTTCATTTTCTTTTAATGGCTGTGGGGTGATCGATTGACTCAATTTTTTTTCTTCTCGATAGAGATCAATAATATCTTGGATACCTTGCGTTTTAAGTATTTCAAAAACGCTAAAATCTATTTTATCTTTATATTGGCTTAATCCCCACACTATGGAACCCATAATGTAAATAATAACAATTAATTTAAATAGCATTTCTTAACGCACTCGCTTAAAAAATTCATTATTTTTCTATCCTTTCACATCATTTATCAGTAATCCCCTTGTTTTTAAAGAAAAAATTCAAATATCTGTGTTGCACATTAACTACATTTTGTAAAGAATAATATTCTTTCTTGCCTTTTTTTAATATTGTTAACTTGACCAAAAGCACAACTTAAAATTGCCATTTTCATATAACACAATCTCAATTTGAAAAGACTTCTGTCTCTTTAAAAAGAAGAATTTGAGAGTGAAAAAATCCACTATCAAGGCTTTTAAAACAAAAAAACGAGGAGTTTAGACTGTCATAAAATAACAGAATTCTCCAGTTGTTAGAGGCAATGGAATGTCGACATATGAACAAATATTGTTTGTTAAAGAGAGGTAAAATGACAGATAATAGATTCCAGAACATCATTTTTATCGTGACCATGCTGTTTTTTACAGCAGTGTTAGTATCCGATGTTTCTTATGCTGCTCCTAGTGGAGGTGGTCTTGGAACTCTTGATGGTGTTTTAGGCAACATTGTCGCAATGATGACGGGCCCAACGGCAAGGCTCATTGCCATTATATGTGTTGCTGCTGTAGGTATTGGCTGGATGTACGGCTTTATTGATTTACGCAAAGCAGCTTACTGTGTTCTGGGTATTGCGATTGTTTTTGGTGCTCCCGCTCTTGTCACTAAATTAGCGAGTACAGCATAAAATGAACGAAGATACCCTTTTCCTTGCTTGTACACGTCCGACCATGTTTGCCGGTGTTACAATGGAAGCGATGGCGCTCAATGTCATGGCAACATCCATTCTCTTTATTTTGACCAGTGGTTTTACCATGATTGGGCTTGGGATTGGGATGCACTTTATTTTGCGTGAAGTGACAAAGCATGATCACAACCAATTTCGCGTATTATTTGCATGGCTCAATACAAGAGGAAAACAAAAAAACCTCAACAGATGGGGAGGAGGTTCTACCTCCCCCTTACGCCTTGTCCGCACTTATAAGGAACTAAGCTGAAGGAACAAAACCGGTGAAACAGATGTCAATGATGAAACGGGAAACTTTGCCTGAAGAATATATTCCCTATATACGTCACATCAACCAGCATGTCATTGCTTTAAGTTCGCGCTGTTTAATGATTGTGATGGCTGTTGAAGGTGTAAATTTTGACACTGCAGATATTGATCAATTAAATTCTTTACACAACCAATTAAACACTCTTTTGAAAAATATTGCAGATGAACGGGTTGCTTTATATTCTCACATCATTCGCCGTCGTGAAACGATTTATCCAGAAGGTCATTTTCTTTCATCTTTTGCAACAATATTAGATGAAAAATACAAAAAGAAAATGGTTTCGCAAGAGCTGTATCGAAATGATCTGTTTATTTCACTGCTTTGGAATCCCGCAGCGGATAAAACAGAAAAACTGGCAGCATTTTTTCAGCGCTTGAGCAAAGCAAAAAAAACGCAATCTGAACCCGATGAGGAAGCTATTCGTAAACTCGAAGAGTTAAGCCAAGATCTCATGCAAGGTTTGGAAGAATATGAAGTTCGTCTCCTATCAATCTATGAACATGAAGGACTTTTATGTTCCGAACAAAGTGAATTTCTCCACCAGCTGGTGGGTGGAAGACGTGAACGTATTCCTCTGACATTTGGCACCATTGCCTCAACGATTTACTCAGATCGTGTTATTTTTGGGAAAGAAATTATCGAAATTCGCCATGAAAGCAATGAACGCTTTGTCGGTATGTTTGGATGGAAAGAATACCCCTCTAAAACACGCCCAGGGATGACCGATGGTTTGCTTACGGTACCATTTGAATTCATCTTAACACAATCCTTTGTTTTTAAAAGTAAAGCAGCCGCCAGTGCAATTATGAGCCGCAAGCAAAATCAAATGATCAATGCAGCCGACCGTGCAAGCTCACAAATTGATGCACTGGATGAAGCCCTCGATGATTTAGAGTCAAACCGTTTTGTTTTGGGCGAACATCACATTTCTTTAGCTGTTTTTGGGGATCACCCCAAAATATTGACTGAGAACTTATCAAAAGCACGTTCCCATTTAACCAATGGGGGCGCTGTAATTGCCAGAGAAGATTTAGGATTGGAAGCTGCATGGTGGGCACAATTACCCGGCAACTTTAGCTATCGTGCGCGTTCAGGCGCCATTACTAGCAGAAACTTTGCAGCTTTATCACCCTTCCATTCTTTCCCCGTTGGCAAATTAAACGATAATGTTTGGGGGGCCGCTGTCGCTTTGCTAAAAACACAGGCTGGTTCACCTTACTATTTTAATTTTCATTATGGTGATCTTGGAAATACTTTTGTTTGCGGTCCATCGGGATCTGGTAAAACAGTGATTGTTAATTTTCTTCTTGCACAATTACAAAAACACAATCCAACCATGGTTTTTTTTGACAAAGATCAAGGAGCAGAGATTTTTGTACGCGCTGGAGGTGGAAAATATAAACCTTTAAAAAATGGACAGCCCACCGGTATTGCTCCCTTAAAGGGCATGGAATACAACGAAAAAAATAAAATTTTTCTTCGTAATTGGATCTTAAAGCTCGTAACCACTGAAGGGCAAATCGTGACCGAAGAAGAGCGACAAGATATCGCCAAAGCCATCGATTCCTTAGAACACTTACCCCCAACACAACGCTCTCTTGGTGCCCTTCAACTGTTTTTTGACAACACATCCAAAGAAGGGATTGCCATACGGCTACAACGCTGGATTAGAGGCAATGATTTGGGATGGGTTTTTGACAATGATCAAGATGATCTCAATTTAAATGCACAATTCATTGGCTATGACATGACCGATTTCTTAGACAACGAAGAAATTCGGCGCCCCTTGATGATGTATCTCTTTCACCGCATTCTTGATCTGATTGATGGACGGCGCATTATTATTGTCGTTGATGAGTTCTGGAAAGCTTTGGAGGATGATTCATTCAAAGCTTTTGCGCAAGATCGGCTCAAAACAATTCGTAAACAAAATGGCATGATGCTCTTTGCAACACAAAGCCCCAAAGACGCTTTAAACTCCACAATCGCACACACAATTATTGAGCAATGTCCGACCCAAATATTTTTTCCCAATCAAAAAGCAAATTACAATGATTATGTCGAAGCTTTCAAACTCTCTGAGCGTGAATTTGAACTAATACAGTCAGAATTAAGCAGAGAATCCCGTCGTTTTCTTATCAAACAAGGACAAAGTTCTGTCGTTGCAGAACTTAACTTACGTGGAATGAACGATGAAATCGCCGTTTTAAGCGGCACAACCAAAAATATTGAACTCATGAATGAAATTATAACCGAATATGGAGCAGATCCTGAAAAATGGCTGCCTATATTTTATCAAAGGAGAAAAAAACAATGAAAAAATATGGCTTAGTAACACTGTTATCTTTTTCTTTTATTTCTCATGCGCTCTCACAAATGTCCCCCGATGCTGATGAATATTATAAACAAGCACTCGAGAACACGCAAAAATTAGATGCTGCAAAATCAGAAACTGCAGAAACCATTTATCAAACTGCAATTGAAACGACAAAAAAAATCAAAGAAATAAGTGGTAAACTTGAACATGTTAAATCACAAATAGCGACAGCAGCAACAGACACGACAACAGACGCGACAACAAACACTGAAAAAAAATCTAAACTTGAAGGATTGCAGAAACTTCAAACCCTTCAGCAAGAACTTCAAGTAGAAGCTTCTCTTCTTCAAGCTGATCTTCAGGCAAGTTCTTTAAAGCTTCAGGCTTTGTCTATGATTCAGGCAAGAGATACGAAAACAAAAGAGGAGCTGCGTGAAGAAAAGGAGAAAGAAAAACATAAAGTACTTCAAGCACAATTAAAAGAAAAAGAAGAAAAACTAAAAGAAAAAATTGAAAGTACGAGTACAGATGTCAGACTATAGCTTCCCTATATTTGATAGATTTTCTCCATTTGCAAGCATTTCTGGGTATATTTTAAAGCCCCTCGACAATGTGATGGACACAACGGTGAGTGGATTATCTTCTGCTATTTCAGCGCCCTTAAATCTTGCCGCAATCATTTTTATCTTTCTTTATGGCTATAATGTTATGACAGGTCGCGTTGCGCTTTCCATGCATAGTCTTCTCAATAATGTTGTTAAAATTGTGGTTGTGACAACAATGGCAACAAATGCAGAGACGTTCAATACGTATGTCAAAGATATTTTCTTCAATGATTTGTCCAACGCGATTGGAAATGCATTAAACAGCAATCCTGCAAACTCCAATGTTTTTGATTATATTTTATTAAAGGCCGCTAACCGCTATCAAGAAGTCCTATACAATGCTTGGTTTTTTGAAAAGATCATTGTAGGGCTTCTTGGTTCTATCATGCTTCTTGCTGTTGTCCTCTTTTGTATAGGTGGTTTTATTGTGCAAATGTTTGCACAAGTTGCACTGGTCATGATTATAGGTCTTGGACCTCTGTTTATTAGTTTATATTTGTTCAATGCAACGCGAAAATACACCGATGCGTGGATTACAACTTTGGTCAATTTTACCATTTTACAAGTTCTCGTGATTATGCTTGGAACCATTATATGTCAAGTAATCATACAGGTTCTCAGAGTTTCTTATGACTCAATCTACATTCTTTTCCCCCCTGTCATCGTCATTTCTATTATAGGGGTTATTATCTTCCGTGCACTTCCCGGTATTGCCACAGCGTTGGCCTCTGGTGGACCATACTTTAGCGCTGGTGTCTCTTCAGGAGGACAGATTTTCACAATGCTTGCCAATAGTGCAAGAGCAAGTGGTAATGCAATAAAAAGTGCCACTTTACAAATCTCAGGAGCTGCCAGCAAAGGTGCGGCAGGTGCGGCAGCAAAAGCAGGAAAATCTGGAGGTGGTCGTGGTCGGTTTTAAGATAAAGCGACTCTTTAAAAGAATAAGTATTTTTATTTTTGCCTTGCGTGCGCCCTTTGGCGCACGTGTCATGGTCTTGTTCTACGAAAAACTTAACATCTTGGGCCTTCCAACAAAACCAAGCACAATCTTGCATCACATAAACTTGTAAAAGTATTCAAAATAAAAGGCTCTCATGCATTGTATTTCAAGATATTTGTGAGTTCAAAAAATGAAACGAAAAATAACTTTTGTTATGATCCTAACAATCGCGCTTGCCGGCTGTGCCTCTTTGAGTGGCTCCCCAAAACCACCACGCTGTAATGGAAAACATACACGTGCTTTAAATAAAGACAAGTGGAATTGGGAAAATAAAAATATTGTCCATCCAGAAAAGTCCGTAAAGCCTGTTACCACTCCCATCATTCTTAATACTTTGGAGAGTGAAAAAGCAACCGTAAACTCGGCGCTTAATCCAACTTTATTAAAGCCGGTCATTCATGAAGTACGTTCTGATAAAACTATGGAGGTTACGCGTGAAAAGTGATGCCCTTGAAGAATATATAAAAGAAGCACGCTCATTTGACATTGACCGCATGCATAGCATGCGCGTGCGGATGAAAATTTCCATGGCATTAACTGTGCTTTTTGGACTGATGACGATTGCGCTCGCTTTGGCTATCGCAGCTTTAACACCTTTGAAAACGGTAGAGCCTTTTGTTATCCGCGTTGATAATTCAACAGGCATCATTGATACTGTAAGCGCCCTAAAAGAATCTCCTAATGACTATGATGAAGCGATAACGCGTTATTTTGCTGGACAATATGTCCGTGCTCGTGAAGGTTTTCAAGCATCAGAAGCAGAAAACAATTTTCGCTTAGTCTCTCTTTTATCTTCTCCAAAAGAACAAAACCGTTTTGCAAAATGGTATGCAGGCAATAATCCAGAAAGTCCACAAAATATTTATCATAACATGATCGCAACGATCACAATCAAATCAATCTCTTTTATAAGCAAAGATCTTATCCAAGTTCGTTACTATAAAACGGTCAGAGATTTTAATGAAAAAGAAAGTATTTCCCATTGGATTTCAATCTTAAATTTTTCCTACGTAAACGCACACATTTCAACATCTGATCGTCTCATCAACCCACTTGGTTTTCAAGTATCGGAATACAGATCTGATCCAGAGGTGATAAAATGATCAGACTTTTACAAACAATCTTTTTAATTTTTACGATCACTTTCAGCTTTCATACAGTCCTCTCATTTGCAGAAACAGCACCGGTCAGTGCACGTAAAGATAACCGCATCAGATTTGTCAATTATGATCCTTACAACGTCGTACAAATCATTGGCTCCATTCGCTCTTCCGTTCAGCTGGAATTTGCTGATGACGAAGAAGTAACCTATGTAGGAATTGGAAATTCCGTTGCTTGGCAAGTTGCACCGGCTGGCCACTTTGTTTTTCTCAAACCGCGTGAAGTCCAACCTGTAACCAATTTACAAATCGTCACAAGCCGCCAAGATGGAACAAAGCGGTCATATCAGTTTGAGCTGCAAATCCGTGAAGGCGAGGTTTCAGCCGGCAATGAGACCTATTTTTTGGTCAAGTTTCGTTATCCAGAAGATGAAGCCTTGCGTAAGAAATTAGCCGAAGCTGCAAAAGCTGAACAACGTGAAGAAAACTTTGTCAATGATATTTTAAATATCCATGAAGATTTTGGACCACGCAATTGGGCTTATGAAGCCCAAGGTTCATCCCTTATTGAACCTGCTTCTGTCTATGATAATGGGAAAACAACAACCTTTACCTTTTTAGGCAATGTTGAAATCCCCACCATTTACCTTGTAACGCCTGATGGGCAAGAATCCCTTATTCCAAAATCAATTAAAGGCAACAAAGTCATTGTTCATGCGACAGCGGCACAATTCACGCTACGGCGTGGGAATGAAGTATTGTGCATCTTTAATAAAAGGTTCACCCCAGAAGGAATTAATCCTGAAACGGGAACGACATCACCATCTGTACAACGTAAAGTGAACATAGGAAACAGCCATGAATAACGCCGTGGATGAAAAAAACATTAATGATCGCGATACCATAAAAAATGCTCAAGGGAAAAGTCAACAGAATAATGTAGGCAAAGCAATCGCCCTTGTTATTCTTTTCAGTGTTTGTCTTTATTTAGCCTATTCAACGCTTGTCACAGACAAAAAACAACCGATAGAGAAAAAGCAACCGATTGAATCTTTAAAAGAAGCAAAAGTTATCAAACAAACAGAACTTTTCCGCCCTGCACCGCCAACGCCTCCCACCCTTGAACAAAAGCACCGCAATAACGCTCTGTTACCCAAAGTCGAGCTACCAACACCCAAGATCAATCAATTAAATTCTGATGATTCTCTGTTGGAAGCAGCACAACGTGCTCCTGTATTAGCTTATGCGAATGCACAACAAAGCAAAACAGATTCACAAACCAACAAGAACACTTTGCCGCACCAACTGGAAAGCAAGCCTGATGAAACAACACAACGCTTTAATCATCTTCTCAAACCCACAATGCTTGAAGGTATTCGTGCTTCAACCCTTGGCAATCGAAATTATATCATCACGATGGGAACTTCTATCCCTTGTATCTTAGAAACAGCCATCAACAGTGATCAACAAGGTTTTGCCAGTTGTATCGTCTCCAGAGATATTTTATCAGACAATGGTCGTGTTGTGCTTCTTGATAAAGGCACCCAAATTGTTGGTGAATATCGCGCCGGATTAAAAAAAGGCCAAAAACGTCTCTTTGTGCTATGGAATAGAGCAAAAACGCCCAATGGTATCATTATATCCTTAGCTTCACCGGCAACAGATAGTTTAGGACGCTCTGGTATTGATGGTGATATCGATAATCATTGGTTAGAGAGAATTGGATCTGCACTTCTTGTATCCCTGATAAAAGATGCAACAAGCTATGCCAATAAACGTTTATCGAAAAAACAAGACAAAGAAGAGAATGAAACAATCTCTTCAGGACAAAACATTGCAAATATTATTGTCGAAAATTACGCCAATATTCCTCCAACATTATCCAAAAACCAAGGAGAAATGGTAAATGTTTTTGTTGCCCGCGATTTAGATTTTTCTGGCGTTTATAAATTGAAAGTCATCGAAAACAAAAAACAGATTATCAATCGAGCTGTTTCAAGAAACTTTTACAAAAATTCTGCGATACCTTTAGAATGAACCAAACCTTACACACCATGAGCGATGAAACCGTCGCTATTGTTCTCACAAAACTTGAACCCATCAGTGCTTTTTTGAAAGATGAAAGCCTTTTTGAAATTGTTATCAATCGTCCCTATCAAGTGATGACGGAAGGGATAGATGGATGGAAAACAATAGAAGCACCGGCTCTCTCTTTTAATGAGCTTATGGGGATTGCGAAAGTTGTCGCATCCTATTCCAAGCAAAATATATCAGACAAGAATCCAATATTATCGGCTACTCTCCCAGGCAATGAACGCATTCAAATTGTCATTCCACCAGCTGTTGAAAAAGACACAATTAGTATGACAATTCGTAAACCATCATCGCAGAGCTTTTCTCTCGAAGAGCTTGCTAATAAAGGTCTCTTCTCGCTATGTGAGCAGGTATCTTTCACGCCATTGAATGATTATCATACGCGTTTTAATGAACTCAAAATCATCGAGTATGATTTAGCCAATGCCTACTGCAATAAAGACTTTGTCTCCTTTTTAAATCAGGCTGTAAAATGCCAAAAAAATATTTTGATTGCGGGAAAGACTGGTTCGGGAAAAACAACATTATCAAAAGCATTAATTGCCAAAATTCCTCAAGATGAGCGTATTATCACCATTGAAGACACACAAGAATTGGTAATACCGCACCCTAACCATGTCTCGATGATCTATTCAAAAGATAGACAAGGTTTAGCTTCTGTTGGCCCCAAAGAATTGCTTGAATCATCTTTACGGATGCGCCCTGATCGTATTCTTTTGCAAGAACTTCGAGATGGTACAGCCTTTTATTATATCCGCAATGTCAATTCAGGCCATCCAGGTTCCATTACGACGGTTCATGCCTCAACAGCTCTTGCTGCCTTTGAGCAAATGACCCTTTTGGTCAAAGAAAGTGATGGAGGAAGTGATTTAGAGCGTGATGACATTCGAGGTCTATTGATTTCAATGATTGATATCATCATCCAATGCAAACGGGTTGAAGGAAAATTTAAGGTCACAGAAATTTATTATGATCCCTTCAAACAACGAAACATCTTTGGGGGAAACTAAAAATAAATCACGCCTGCTAAAAAAGGCTTGTTTAAAGCAATTATTGAAAATCTGGAAAGGAAGAATAAATGCTGACAAAGACGACAGAAAACCTTTTATCAATGACAGCAGAAGAATTTAAAAAACGCCGCCAAACCGTTGATGCTGCCATCAACACCCATGCGATAGAGGGAATAAAGCTTCATTCCACAACGCTCAAAATTTTAGAAAAATATGCGAGAGGAAATATTTCACTCGAGGAATTTAACACTCTGATGGATAACGCTAAATTATAAGGAGGTAACAATGCCAAAAGCAAAATTTAAAAAAGCAAATGTGACATCCACAGTGCCTTCCCCTGAACATTATATGTATCCTAAAAGCACAACACTCAAAAATAAATATGGAATAACAAACCTCGAGGCTTTTACTGCAAAATGTGCGCATGATTCAGCTAAAGCGATGATTAATCTGCGTGAAGCCCCCCTACCAGAAAAATTTGATAGCTCCTATCTATGCTCTATTCATCAATGTCTATTCGAAAATACCTTTGAATGGGCAGGACAGACTCGCAATGTCCCCTTTACATTTTTAGACTCAAGCGTTGCCGTCATGCCAAAGATGAAAAGGGCGGAATGGAACAGTGTTTTTGCAAATGATGATGAGATTGAAAAAGGTTTACAAACATTAAATAAAACACTTGCAGAAAAAAACGATTTGAGAAGCTTAACGCGCGAAGATTTTATTTTAGAAGCCGTACCACTCTTTGTCTCTCTCAAAAATATACGCCCATTCATAGATGGGAATGAACATACAATACACTTCTTTTTTGAAAAGCTTGCTCAAGCAGCAGGGCATCAGCTTAACTTTTCACTTGTTACAAAAGAACGCATGTTGGTTGCTAGTGTCGCTGCAATACAAAATGACAATCTAGAACCGATGCAACATCTATTTGAAGATATTTCCAATCCAGAAAAGATATGCCTTTTACAGGAATTTATGGATAACATGAAGAATCTCGGACGCAATATTAATGATCGTCCTGTTATGGTCACCAAAGAAGGTGAAACGTACACAGGAACCTATAGGGGTGCGGGTCTTAATAGCTTTGCTTTCAATGTGAAAGGCGCTTACATCATCGGCAATAAAGAACATCTCACACCAGAACAACTCAAAACATTAAAACCTGGTGATAGATTTACCTTTACAGCTCCCAAAACCCAAGAGCTTGAACAAACGCTCATTCCTAAAGAAACATTAGCTCCTTTGACAAAAGATGAAAAAGCCGAACTCATTGCAGAAGATGCCCGTGTCCACACAACTCGAGACCAAATTCAAAAATTATCAAAAACTGTTTATGGCAACGAAAAAACATTAGACAAACAGATGGTCGCGATTATTAAAAATCCAGCCTTAGGTCAGCAGCTTGCAGAGCAGATTGAAAAGGCACCGAATTCTGTTGCTCATCTTGCCGGTTTCAGTTTATGTGGACTCCAAAATCAGGCACGCGCAAACGCTAAAAATCATCTTGAGATGCTCTGTAGTGCTGTTGCAAATTTCGCCCATGCTGTAAAACATGCGGAGAAAGAAATTACACAAGAACATGCTACAGAACAAAGTCGCCGTGCAAAAACAGTAGAAATGCCAAGTAAAGGTTTACAAGATCTCTTCACCTTGCCAAAAGAATTACAGCAAGAAGCTTTAGCAAAAAATCCTGAACTTCAAAAAGAGCTGAACAATCTTGTAAAAAACATCAATAGCCGTCTCTCAGCAACTGAACATAAAGCTGTCAAAAATAATGCGTATGAAACATTGGCTCAAAGCATGGGTATATCAGAAAATAAAGCCCAAAAAATTGCACAAACCGTTAAGCAAGCTAAAGAAGTGCACCAGCAAGCCTACGCACACACAATCAACCGTTCAAATGTGCTCGCTATGGCCAGCTAAGAATGGATAAAACCTTCCTCTTTGATGAAAAGAGCGCATAAACAAAAACAGATTAACGTTATCTGCGCCTTTGCAAAAAGAGAGTATTACACAGCTGAAAAAAGAGCATTTCACAGAAAACTCTAAAGAGGATTGAAAGCAAAATACAATGAAATATACCAAGACACAAATGGTCCTTATTTTAACTCCAATTGCTTTAGGTGCTTTAACAATATTTCTTGTCCCTTATTTTTTGTTGCTGATAACAAATGGACTAAAGAGCAATCAAATTTATTGGACTCTTCGTTCTGAGCCTTTATTAGTCTTAGCACTAACCGCAGCCATTTCATTGTTGTATAGTCTCTCTCAAAAACTACACCTGCGTAAAATAATCACGTTTGTCTCCGTGGCCTTTTTTGGAACCATTTCCCTTTACTATATTTGGGGTGAGATAAAACGTTTAAGTCCCTATGTTGGGCAACAAGGAATAACGTGGAGTTATGCGCTTCAATTTATGGATCCCATGATTGTCTTTGGTATCATCATTGGTGGTTTTTTTTCCATCATTCAATTCGTAACAACCTCCCCACCTAAAAATAAGGTCAAGCGTGCCAAAAAAGGTGTTTTTGGTGAAGCCTCATGGATGAATTTAAGAGAGGCAGCAAAAATCTTTCCTGCCAATGGGCAAATTGTTGTGGGGGAAAGATACCGTGTTGATCAAGATAATGTGTGCAAAATTCCCTTTGCACCTGGCAATAAAACAACATGGGGCAAGGGTGGAACAGTACCTTTGCTAACCTTTAATCTTGATTTTGGTTCGACCCATATGATTTTTTTTGCTGGTTCTGGTGGTTATAAAACCACGAGTACAGTGGTTCCTACGTGTTTAACCTATCCTGGATCTGTTATTTGTCTTGATCCATCAACAGAAGTTGCCCCAATAGTCAAATTTGCGCGTCAAAAAATGGGCAATAGAAATGTTATTGTTCTCGATCCTAATTCACTTTTAACAAAAAGTTTTAATGTCATCGATTGGCTTTTAGATGACAGCGTACCCCATACACAACGTGAAGCAAATATTGTTAGCTTTTCCAAATTGCTTCTCACAGATAAAAAATCAGACAATTCTTCAGCGGAATATTTCTCGACACAAGCCCATAATCTTTTAACAGCTCTTCTTGCTCATGTCATATTTTCTGATGAATATGAAGACCATGAGCGCAATTTAAAAACATTGCGTGGAATTCTCTCTCAATCAGAAACAGCTATTGTCAATCAATTACGCATGATTCAAGAAACAACCCCTTCTCCTTTTATTCGCGAAATGGTGGGTATTTTTACAGAAATGGCAGAGCAAACCTTTTCAGGAGTCTATACAACCGCCTCAAAAGACACCCAATGGCTTTCTTTATCCAATTACGCAGATCTTGTCTGTGGCGATGATTTTGCCTCTTCAGATATTGCCAATGGTAATATAGATGTTTTTCTCAATCTCCCTGCCAGCATTTTAAACAGTTATCCAGCGATAGGACGTGTCATTATTGGAGCCTTTCTCAATGCCATGGTTATAGCAGATGGTAACTATAAAAAGCGTGTTTTATTTGTCTTAGATGAAGTGGACCTTCTAGGCTATATGAATATTTTAGAAGAAGCGCGTGATCGTGGACGTAAATACGGAACATCCCTAATGCTCTTTTATCAATCCACGGGACAGTTGGTCAATCACTTTGGAGAATCAGGAGCACGTTCATGGTTTGAAAGCTGCTCCTTTGTCAGCTATGCTGCCATTAAAGACCTTCAAACAGCCAAAGATATTTCAGAACGCTGTGGTCAAATGACTGTTGAAGTCACCGGTATGAGCAAATCAAGAGGTTTATCTTTAGGAAAGAGCTCTTACAACATCAATTACCAACAAAGAGCTCTCATTTTACCCCACGAAGTTATTCAAGAAATGCGTCAAGATGAACAAATTATTCTGATGCAAGGACACCCCCCTTTACGTTGTGGTCGAGCGATTTATTTCAGAAGACAAGAAATGTTAGCCGCAGCTGCAAAAAACCGTTTTGCTCCAAAAGCACAGAAAAACTAAAAAACATCCTTTAATGGAGACCATGCATCACAACAAAAACAACAACATCAAAGGATAAAAGCAAAGCTTCTATTTCATAAAAGCCCAAAAATAAGGAATTTTCGCATGATACAACAAGAAAAATATGGGGGGAAAGAGCCCTTAAAGGGTGTTTTTATAGCTTTGCTCACCAATATCAATATTTTTTATGAAACATCCCCTCCATCACCAAACAATGAATACCAATCATGTCTACACCTTGAGACCCCCATTAAGAAACTTTTGAAAACAGCTTTTTTATAGAAAAATCGCTTGGATAAAATTTTTCTACGAAAAAATAAAAAGACAATATGCATGAAAACAACCCAAATGAACCATTCTCTCTCAGTAAAAGAAAAAAAACACTCAGGTAAGGATTGATACAAGCAAAAACACTATGAATTTGAGGAAATTTTTTTCCCTCACCCAAAGCTCAAAATCTCAAAACAATATGCATGGGGGGTTTTCAAACAAAAAGTTTAACACACTCTCATGGACAACGTAACATTATAAGGAATGTAACAATGCCAAAAGCAAAAGAAAAAACAAAAGGAATTCCCTCACCCCATAATTATATCTATCTTGGTACCCAAATTCTCAAAAATATATATGGAGCAACAGACTTAAAATACTTTCTGGAAAAATGCTCACATGATAGGCAAAAAGCCATGATTAATCTACGTGCAGAACCCCTGCCAGAATATTTTGATTCAACTTATCTATGCCATATCCATCAACAATTGTTTAAAAATACCTTTGTATGGGCTGGACATCTCCGCCATATCCCCTTCGCATTTACAGACGATATCATTGCCGTCATGCCAGAAATGA
Source organism: Bartonella tribocorum (assembly GCF_002777915.1). Classification (GTDB taxonomy): domain Bacteria; phylum Pseudomonadota; class Alphaproteobacteria; order Rhizobiales; family Rhizobiaceae; genus Bartonella; species Bartonella tribocorum_A. The sequence goes on from NZ_NJGE01000009.1 coordinate 42,726, forward strand.
AAAGAATGGAATGGGGCAATAATTTTGCAACCGGTGAAAAAATTCCTGAACTCTTACAAAAATTAGATCAAACGCTTGTCGAAAAAGACAATTTGCAAGGTTTAACACGCACAGAATTTGTCAAGGAAGCAACAAGTCTATTTCATTCTCTTCACAAAATCCATCCATTCATAGATGGCAATGAACACACAGAACAAGTATTTTTTGAAAGGCTTGCCAAAGCTGCAGGACATCAGCTTGACTTTTCGCTTGCCACACAAAAACGTATGATGGCTGCCTGTAGCGAAGCAATGCAATATAACAATACACAACCGTTGAAAGATCTTTTTGAAGATATCTCCAATCCCCCCAAAATACGTCTTTTAAAAGAATTTATGAACCACATAAACAATACGGGAGGAAACGTGGATGATCGCCTTGTTATGGCAACAAAGGCAGGAGAAACCTATATGGGAACTTATAAAGGTTGTTATTCAGAATGTTTTGTAATCGACATGCAAGGAACTTTGGTCATTGGTGATAAAGATGATCTTACACCAGAACGATTAAAATCATTAAAACTCGGTGATACCATTACCTTTACCGCCCCCAACAGCAAAGAGCTTGAGAACATACTCATCCCAAAAGAGACATTAGCGCCTCTCACAAAAAGTGAATGTGCCAAAATGGTTACGCAAACAGCCCATGTCCTCGCAGCTCAAAAGCAAATTCGGCAATGCGCAAAAGCTGTTTATGGTGACGCAAACACATTAAACGAACAGATAGAAGAGATTATTGAAAATCCAGAATTAAGCCAACAGCTTGCTGATCAGATTAAACAGACACCACACTCTATTTTTCCTCTTGCAGGTCTTAGTATATGCGGTCTACAAAATCCGGCACGTGTAAACGCTCGAAATCATCTTGATGCGCTCTCTACTGCAGTTGCAAATTATGGGGATATTGTAGAACGTACGTATCATTTAATCACTCGAGACCATAAAATTAAACAAGAACACCTTGGAAAAGCAGTAGAAAAACCCAGTCAAAACTTACAAAATATTTTTGCTTTATCACCGGAACAACAAAGAGAAATCTTGTCTCAATTTCCTCAATTATACAAAGAACTCCGTACTTTTATATGCTGCTTAGAGCACCGTCTCTTATCAAACGAATGGAGTGCGATCACAAACAAAGATTATGAAACACTTGCACAAAGTATTGGTATATCAGAACAGAAAGCACGAGAAATTACCGACACTGTTCAAAAAGCAAGAAACGCTCATAGCCAATTATACACACGCACACAAAATCGCTCAAATGCACTTGCTATGGCCAGCTAAAAAAATAAAACTTTGTTTTTTGATTTACCCCCATGTAGAAGAAATATTTTAATATTCTTATCATACATGCAAAGAACAAATTACTTAAGCGCCCTACCACCAATTTTGTAAATGGCATATACACCATATCCAGAGCAATTGGACAGGATAATTATTAATTCTTTTTAAATGTCACAATTACCACTAACGAAAACGACAAAAGCCTATTTTGTTTGTCTTAGATGAAGTGGATCTTCGTGATTATATGAATATTTTAAAAGAACGCTCATTTTATCCCACGAAGTTATTCGAGAAATGCGTCAAGATGAACCAATTATTCTGATGTAAGACTCCCCCTTTGCGATGTGGAGGGGACATCTTTTCAGAAGAAAAGAAATGTTAGCCACAGCTGCAAAAAAACCGCTTTTCCCCACAAAAAAAACGCCCCCCATGATGAGATACTGACAAAAAATAACAACAAAAAACATACATTCCTGTTTAAAAAAGCCTATGAACAAAAAATCCTCCCGCCCACATACAAAAAAAACAGAAGCAAAAAATCCGTAATTTTCTCTTTTATATTTTGTGCATCGTTTTATCAGCACCCATGGTCTTTAAAAAGTCTTTATACAAAACGCCCATACACCCAACCAATAGCAACACCAATATTGCCACTTGGAAAAGAAACACATCCCTACAAAGCTTTTCATATATAATACATTGATTTATAATAATAATTCATATTTCGTGTTAAATGAGAACTTTAAATAGCGTAAGATTTTCTCATTTCAAATCTGTTCCATGTTGTGTTGAATCAATCACAATCCTGTCGCTTGCAAATTACAAGCGGAGTCTCATATAGAGTAAAACTGTACAAGAAAGACATATCTTTTCATGAACCGCCTCAAAGCCTAAGGTCTTGTCCGAAACATTGGGCACTCAAAGTGTGTGAGGATATCGGCTTGTTTATAAAGCATAAAAATGGGAATGCTCAATAGATTTTACACACTTCATGGGAGGCTTTACCGTTATACCATCCACAATCATCCTCACCAAATAGGTGTATTCAAAGATATTTCTTAAAAACAAACCTGTGAAGATGCAATACAATGGTATTCTATTTTACGTAAAGAGCGTGCTTCCATTAAAAAACATAATCAATCAACAAAAGATTTGCCTTTAAGATAAGAAGCTCTCACCCCAACGCACGACAAACACCGATTTTCTCCCCCCCAAAAAACATTCAAGATAGACACCAAAATGAATAAATCATTCTTATACAATGTTTTGCCCCTTTACGATATCATCGCGTGTTCTACTTTAACAAGAAGTCGCTGAAAAAACGCCTTTCTCTCTCACCAAAGAAAGACTTATCGCTCTTATGGAGCTGAAAGCAACAACATAAATTAAAAACACATTTTGGTGTAAACAATATACAAACAAGATGTCCACATAGACCAATAAGAAAAACATAATGGAGAAAAATTCTTGATAACTGCTTTTATCCAGAGACTTCACCCCCTGAACATTATGTATGAAACGTTCAAAAGCCATCCGACAACCAAGAGCAATGCCCTCCGCCATATCCAAGCCCTTCATCAAAGCGTTCTTGCAAAAAATTTGACTAAAAGCAAAGCAGCAAAAATCTCAAACAATATTTTTCTTTTTGACATCTTCCCCTCACCTCAAAGGATGAAAATTTTACCCAGAATCGATTTATCAAAAATCCGTCTTTTGTGAATCCTTAATTCATATCACCGTCTTAAATATCAGTATTTTACAGCACAACAGGATTATAAACAAAAGGAAACATCAGAAAAACTAAAATAAATAAAAAGAAGAAATAGACATGAAAACAATCATAACAGATCATTTTTCACCTCTCACACCAAAAGCCTTTCAAAAACCTCACAAAACGGTTGATACAACCATTAACACCCGCACACTTGAGAGAAAAATGCTCCCTTTCATCACACCCAAAATCTCAAAAGAATATGCAAAGGGGAATTTTCAACATACCGCGTTTAAAGCGCACATCAACCATCCCCCTATTTTCCTTAAGGAGAGACTATATGTTAGAGCAAAATTATCTATATAAAGGAACCACAACACTCAAAAATAAATATGGCATCAAAGACCCAAAAAAACTGTATGAACGCAGTGCCCATGATACCGCGAAAGAGGCCGAAAATTTTCGCCATGAACCACCCCCACAAAAATTTGATGCCGCCTATCTAAGCTTAATCCACTGGAGCCTCTTCTACAAAACCTTTGAATGGGCAGGACAAACCCGCGATACAACCTTTACATTTGAAGATGGCACCACTGCTCATATGCCAGCAATGCGTCCTAAAGGTTATGAAACTCCTTTTGCTGTTGGATCACAGATTAAAAAAGAACTTAAACAACTTGAAAAAATACTAAGCGAGAAGAACAATTTAAAAGGCTTATCGCGCCAAGAATTTGCTGAAAGTGCCGCTGACGTTTTTATGGCACTCGAGCACGCACACCCTTTTAGAAAAGGCAATGGGCGCGTCAACCGGATGTTTATGGAAAAACTTGGACAAGCAGCTGGCCATAAGATTGACTTTTCTTTCATCACAAAAGGACGCATGACAACGGCCAGCATTGAAGCGATGCAATATGGCAATCCCCAACCGATGAAAGATCTTTTTGAAGATATCACCCATCCGCAAAAATCCCTTGTTTTAAGAGAATTCATCTCCCAAATGAGAGAATCTGGACTGGATGAAATTAACAATCATGTTGTTGTTGCAGCAAAAGAAGGTTTATCCTATGAAGGCATCTTTAGAGGTTTTTCAGCAGAAGGCTTTGTTATGGAAGTAGATGGAGCTTTCGTCGTCGGGCACAAAGATGATCTTTTGCTAGAACAGATCAAAACATTACAGAATGGCGACCGCTTCTGCTTTCAAAAGTCCAACATTCAAAGTGTGAAAGAAATATTGATCCCAAAAGAAACATTAGCACCTCTCACCCATGACCAGTTATTTGAAAGAACTTCAAATGATGCTCATGTTGAAGCAAGCCGAAAAGAAATCGAAAATTTATCAAAGATTGTTTATGGTAAAACCCAAGCCTTAAAGACAAAATTGGATATCGTAACGACAGCTCCAAACTTAGGAGATCAGTTTGCCGATGAAATTTTAGAAAACCCTCAATCAATTTCTAAATTTGCAGGGACAAAAACTCTTGGCATGAAAAGTCCAAATCGCAAGCATGCGGAACAGACCGTTCCACAACTCTGCCAAGCCCTTAAAAATTATGGCAAAATAACCCAACAAACAAAAGATGAAATTCTAAACCAACACCAAAGAGAACAAAATCGCCTGAGCCACGAGATCGAAAAACCTGAAAAAAATTTACAAGACCTTTTTGCCTTACCAGAAGAACAACAAAGGGAAGCTTTATTACATTCTCCAGCACTACGACAAAAACTCCATACTTTTTCACGCCAACTACAAAATCGTCTCTCCTCAGAAGATCGTAAAGCCATACACGAAAAAGATCATACAAGATTAGCGTGCCTTCTTGGTACATCAGAAAGCAAAGCAAAAGAAATTGCACAAACTGTGAAGAATACCAAAGAAGCACAATGTCAAGCCCGCAGCTTGAAAGTTAGTCGTTCCTCATCGCTGGCTCTTACCGGTTAAAAAGGTGCCCGCCTTTTGCCTTCCAACAAAACTCTTAGGCTCAATCATTTCATCGCGCTTGCACCAGCAAATTGTTTTAGAATGCTACAAAAAATAGTCCTAAAAATGGATCCTGTAATTTATTATAACTTATTGATAAGATTTCATAAAAAAACTGTATAAAAGACATAAATCTCCATTACATATCAGTATGAATAGCGCGAAATCTTTGGGGCATTCAGTTTGATATTCTTCTTTTGTCTTACAAAGATATCAAAAAGTGGGGAATGTTCCAGAGAGGTTTTCTAAAATATTGAAAGGAAACAGCCATGAAAAAAAACCACCCACAACCAACCCCCCAGAATCCAGAGGCTCTCTACGCTCAAGTTAATAAACAAAATAGAGGAGGTCCGCGCACACCAAGCCCAGAAGGAATGCAAGCAAATGCTAGAAGTCAGTCCCCTAGTGACTATGATACGCCCACTTCTCAAAAACAAGCAGAAAGCATCTATACCCCCCAAGGCCCACTACAAGAAACTGCCTATGCCCCCCAAAGACCAATTGGAAATCCCTATGACAGACTTGGTGGGACGCCAAGTAATGGGCGGCGTGCTAGAAGACTCGCAGATCCTTATGCCGTCTTTAATCTGGCAACGGGTGAGACAGAGTCCGAACAGCGCATAAATCCCCTCTACGACTCACCAAGCGGAAGCACTCAGGATGTGAGACAACCACAAAGCTCAGAGCAACATCTCTATGCAGAGCTTGACTTCGGTCCAAATGGACGCTCTCCCCATAAACCTGTAGAATCTGTCTATGCAACTGTTGGCATGGGTGTGGAAGGTGGGGGTGCTGAAGGTGGGCGCTCTCCCCAAAACCCAGAAAATCTCTACGCAAAAGTAGATAAATCACGCAAAAGAGGAGGTCCGCGCATACTAAGTTCAGAAGAAATACAAAGCAAAAAGCCCAGAGAATCTAACAGAAGCCTGTCCCCTAGTGATTATGATACGCCCCCTCCTCCTCAACAAGCAGAAAGCACCTATGCCCCCCAAGATCCACTACAAGAGACTGCCTATGCCCCCCAAAGACCAATCGGCAATCCTTATGACAGACTTGGTGGGACACCAAGTAATGGGCGGCGTGCTAGCAGACTCGCAGATCCCTATGCCGTCTTTAATCTGACAACGGGTGAGACAGAGTCCGAACAGCGAATAAACCCCCTCTATGACTCACCTGGTGGAAGCACTCAGGATATACGACATCCCCAAAAACCAGAAGAACATCTCTATGCAGATCTTGACTTTGGTGAAAATGGTGGACGCTCTACTCATAAACCGATAGAATCTGTCTATGCAACTGTTGGCATGGGCGCTGAAGGCGGTCAAGAAATCCAACAAATGGAAAATCCCCTTTACGAAGGTGTTGGTAGAGCAACAACACCTCCTCCAAGAAGCCCAAAAGATGTCGTTACGACAAAATTATTACAAGATGAAGGCTTTCAAGGTAGTGTAACAGAAGTCCAAACGTGGTGCAAAACTGTTTATGGTAACCAACATGCCCTGAATCAACAACTTGCTAAGATTCTTGACGATCCTCAAAATGCAGAGGAAATTTTATGGAGCCTTGCAGAACATCCTGAAAGCGCTGGTAAGCTTGCTGGTCGGCAAATCCTTGGCGTAAAAAGCTCCGATCGCAAAGCCGCTGAAGATGGTTTTTCTCCTCTTTGCTCAGCTCTTGAGAGACATATCCATAAAGTACAAAAGCTCCATAAAGAGTTTACACGTGAACAGGAAAGAGATCAAAGACAAGAAAGTCCAGAAAGAGACACAGAACACAGGCATCGCCACCACCACCATCATCATCACGCAAGAGGACGAAACTCAGACAGTCCAGAACGCAGCCCTCAACGACAAAGACATGAGGAGAATAGAGGAATGGCTTTTGCCATGTAAGGGGGCATAAACATAAAAACAGATTATTTTTGTCTTTATGTAATCTCTTTTTCACAGAATCTCTTGGTGCAAATCGTTTTATTGTGATTGCACCAAGAGCTGTTTCAGAATGTTACAAAAAATAGTCCTAAAAATGAATCCTGTAATTTATTATAACTTATTGATAAGATTTCATAAAAAAACTGTATAAAAGACACAAATATCCATTACATATCAATATGAATAGCGCGAAATCTTTGGAGGTCATTCGGTTGGATATCTTCCTTTATATAAAGGTTATCAAAACTAAAAGTGGGGAATGCACCAAAGAGGTTTTCTAAAAATATTGAAAGGAAACAGCCATGAAAAAAAGTCACCCACAAAACCAAGAGCCTGTCTATGCACAAGTTAATAAACAAAATAGAGGAAACCAGCGCAGACCAAACCAAGAAGAAGAGCTGGTATACGCAACCGTTAGCAGCGTTGACTCTCCTTCAAGAGGGAGACACCATAATCAAAGGCTGCAAGAAACTGAAACCGATTACACGGAGGTTGCTCCCTCAAAACGTCAAGAGGAAGTTCTATACGCATCAGTGAACAGCGTTTCTCCTTCAAGAGGGAGACACCATGGTCAAAGGAGTGAGGGTCCTGAAACCGATTACGCAGAGCTTGCTCCACAACAAAGAGGAAGCTCCTCCCTCACAGCTGAGCAAATAAGTGTCATGCTTTTAAAAAATCCACAGGTCCAAGCACGCGCAGAAGAAGTGATCCATTGGAGTACAACTGTTTATGGGAAAGACAATATTTTCCAAAAACATTTGCAAGACATACTTACAAATCCCGGTAAAGGAAAAGAGCTTTCAGATAAACTTGCTGAAGATCCTGAATCTATGCACAAGCTCGCTGGTCGCACCACACTTGGCATAAAAAATCAAACACGCAGAGAAGCTGAAAACGGTTTTGGACCACTTATTAACGCCATTGATGATTATACAAAAGCTGTACAAGACGCAACAACAAGACTATCACAAACTCCTATAGCGGAGCAACGACGCCATCAAGAAAATTCTCGGGAAGCTGAAAGGGGCCATCACCACCATCATGATCATCATCATCGCCATCATCGTCACGAAAGAGGACAAGAACAAAATAGTCCGGAGCAAAGCCAGCACCAACGCAGACATGAGCAAGGCAAAGGTATGGCTTATGCCATGTAAGGGGGCATAAATATAAAAACAGATAATTTTTGTTTTTATATAATCTTTTTTTATAGAGTTTTTTGGCGCAAATCGTTTTATCGCGATTGCGCCAAAAATTGTTTTAGAATGTTACAAAAAATAGTCCTAAAAATGGACTTTGTGATTGACCATAACTTATTGATAAAATTTCATAAAAAAACTGTATAAAAGACACAAAGGTCCTTTAGGTCGGTTGCAAATAGCGCAGATCTTTGGAGCTTATTCAGTTCGATATCTTCCTTTATCTCAAAGCTATCCAAGCATAAAGGGCGAGAATGCACCAAAGAGGTTTTCTAAAACAATTTTTGAAAGGAAACATGCATGAAAAAAGATCACCCTCACCCTTTTCCATCCTCTTCAATACAGGAACTTATAAAACTCTATGAAAGAGCAGCGGCAGAAGTCTCAGGAGAAGGTCCGCGCTCTAAAGAAGCGCCTTTAACAAGCAAAAAGCTGTCAACAATACCGGAAGAAGACGAAGGAAGACAGTCTCTTTTAGAAAAAGAAACTGTTACGGAAGAAAACGCACAAACATCCGTTAGGATGACGCATTCAACAACGCCTCTCCCAAGAGGCAGCGAGACCGAAAGGTCGCAAGACCCCGAAACAACACGTACAACAGTTGCCTCACAAGCTTCTTCACAAAGGACAGTAAAAAGCCTCTCAGAGGAAGAAATCACTCTATTGCTTCCACACCATTCATTGGTTCAAACATATCAAGAAGAAATCCGACGTTTATCCCAAAATGCCTATGGTAACTCCAATATTTTGCAAGAAAAAATGCGAGAAATTCAAAGAAATCCCGCTGCAGGAGAAGAACTCTCATGGCGCATGGCAGCTTATCCTGAAAGTCTTGCTAAACTTTCCGGCACCAGCGTGTTTGGCTTAAAAAATCAAGCGCGCAGACAAGCAGAAGAGAGTTTTTCCGCTCTATGTGTCACCCTTGATGGTTATACAGAGGCTGTAAAATATGCAAGAGAGAGCCTCTTACAATCTCCAGAGCAAGAACTCAAAAACTATGAACACTTCATGGGGAAGGAAGCTGTCGCTGAGCTCCTAAAAAAACCGGATCATCGTGAAAAAGAAAGCCTTTCGGAGACAGAAATTTCTACAAAAATTCACCAACATTCAAAAGTCAAAAGACACCATGCCCAAATCAAATATTGGTGCACTGTTGTTTTTGGCAACGAAAACATTTTACAATCACAAGTAGAGGCGATTTTCAAAAATCCTGAATCAATAGAACAACTCGCACAGCAACTTGCTGGAAATCCTCAATCTTTTAACAAATATGCTGGGCGCGACTTTTGTGGATTTAAAAATCAAGTACGCAGACATGCTGAAGCAGGTCTTTCTCACCTCATTGACGCTGCTGACAATTATGCAATGGCTGTAACACAAGTAAGAGAGAGCATTTTAAAAACCGAGCAAGCAAAACGAGAACGCCATGAAACATCTGAGAGAGCACAAAACTTGCCTCAACAACAAGGCGTCGCACAAACTACTCAACGCCTTAAACCTTCAACGGTAAAACATGAAGGAGAAACGCTCTCTCCGCAAAAAAGAGAAACAGATTTTCATTCTCGCAAAACTGCTGCCCCCAAAGTGATGGCTTTTGCTAGCTAAACAAAAGTAATTTTTTTCCTTTGAACCCAACATCTTGGCGCAATCATGACAAAAGTGCATTGCGCCAAGAAGAAAAAGAGGGCATTGAAACAAAATTCATTCTCACACCACTTAAATCTAAACACTTGATAAAACAGTATTGAGAGAGTGATCATGATTTGCACAAGCACTAAGAAAGTCAAATTTTGCGAAATCATTCAGTTTCATATCCTCTCTCATAAGAGCAAATGAAAAAGCATAAAACAGGATAAAAACCAACCTATATTCTCAAATAGTATTTTAAAACAATATGAGAAGAGCTTGAAAGGAAATATGCATGAAAAAAAGAAATCCCTCCCCTTTGATAGCCGAAATGATGGCAAAATTTCAACAACAGGATGAACAATCCCCCACCAGCCCCTCTCATTCCCAAGCTTCTCAGAGTGTGCCCAAACCACCTGTACAAAAACGCTCAGAGAATTTGTCATATCCTCCAAAAGTTGCGCCACCGCCCCCCTCACGCGTGAGAGCCCCGGTGCAAACCAGCGCAATCTCTCCCAATGCCAAAATCCCCAGCACAAAAATCCAAGAGACTCCTCCTCTACAGACAAAAATGGCTCCGCCCCCTCCCCCACGCATAAGAGGCAAAACACCAACGGGTGGCGAAATCAAAAAACCTGAAACCCAAGAAAGCCTCTCCACGCGCATAAAAACAGCGCCACAAAGACCACCGCGTGCAAAAGATAGAGAAAAAAACAAACACGAAGCTCAAGAAGGCGAACACCTCTATGCAATACCTATTTCACAAACGTTCCCACGCCTGAGAGAAAAAGCACAAACCAACACAAAAAAACAAAATCCAGGACCCCAAGAAAGCCCCTCAACGCACACAAAATCAGCACCACCACAAAGACCACCGCGTGCAAAAGATAGAGAAAAAAACAGACAAGTAGCTCAAGAATCCCCCTCTCTACAGACAAAAGCGGCGCCGCCCAAACCCCCACGCATGAGAGATAAAGTGCAAACCAGCACAAAAATGCAAAATGCAGAAACTCTCGCCCAAAGTGTTAAACCCAAAACACCACAACATAAAAGACTCAGGCAGCAAAGCAGTTCATCATCACAAGACAGTGAAACCTATGCAATACCTCGTTCACAAAAATCGCACCGTATGAGAAACAGAAAAGAAAGCGATACTATCGTCCAAAAACCGGACTCCCCACAAGCAGCAAGTGAACAACCAAAACCGTCTCACAGACAAAAAACATCTATAAATAAAATGGAAAGAGAGCTATTGCTCGTAGCATATCAAGAAGAAATACGATTTTTGTGCGGAAAGGTTTATGGCGACCGACTTATTTTAAACGAAAAAATAGAAGCAATAAAAGAAGATCCCGATATGGGAGAACAGCTCTTATGGGATGTTACAGAACACCCTCAATCTATTTCTAAGTTTGCTGGTAGAAAAGTTCTTGGCATAAAAAACGGAGCACGCAAACAAGCTGAAGAAACTCTTCCTAGCCTACGTGCTGCCATTAACGGTTATGTGTATACTTCAAAATATACGAAAATTGAGGATATTTCACAGGAACGTCATACGGAACAACGACAACACCAACAAGCACAACAGAAAGAAACAATCAGTCAACACATACACAATCCGCTCAAGTCAGAAAAGAAAATCAAGCCTCTTTCAAATCAGGAAATTACCCGCAGAGTTCAACAAGATCCATCGGTTCAATATAGTCAAAGAGAGGTTCAATATTGGTGCCAAATTGTTTATGGCAACCCATTTATTTTACAATATAGAATGGAAGAAATGCAAAAAATTCCAGAGATGGGAGAAGAGCTTGTATTCCAAATTGAAAGGGATTCTACATCTTTTGCTCCACTTGCTGGTAAAAAAAACCTTGGCATAAAAAATGGAGCACGCAAAGCTGCTGAAGAAAATCTTTCCACCCTGTGTACCGCCATTAAGGATTATGCTGAAACGATAAAACAATTGAGAGAAGCTATTGTGCAAAACCATCAGACAGAACAACCACAACGCCATCACCAACCGCTTACGGATCTGGATAAAAAATTGCAAAAGCAGCAAAGCCTATCGCAATCTCCAAAGGTCCCTGAACGCTCAAAAACAAATCGCCCTCAAGAGCTTGCAGAAGCGTCTAAACAAGAAGAGCAACCGCCTATTCGACCGCGCAGAGCCGCAGCATCAAAAGCAATGGCTTTGTCGTGATGGTCTCATCACCTTTAACTTTTCATACACAACTTTGATGCAATTATCTTGCCAAGATTGCATCAAGGTTGGCGTATAACATACAGAAAAATTTGGATAAACTGTCATATGACAAAATGCATTGATAAAATTTCACGATAACATTTCATAAAAATCACGACCATTAACGTTGTTCCATTATCAACTTGGTTCCACGCAAATAAGGTTAATTTTTTTCAATCATTCAAATAGACATTCTTCTTCGAAGAAGAACAAAACGCTACGAATATAATATAAGGCAAAAAATGTAAAAAAGAAGCTTTTTTAAAAAACAAATTTTGAAAATTCGAAAGGAAATATGCATGAAAGAAAATACAGAATATAATACCTCCTCCACACAGACAGAATTACAAGACTCCCCTGCAATGAATGCAAATACTTCTGAACAAATCAACGAAGCATCGCAAAATTTTTTCTACTCCAATAGCAAAGTGCTTAAAAATAAATACCACATCAAAGATAAAGGAATATTAAAGGAACGGTGTTCTGATGATGTAAAAAAAGAAATGATCAAATTGCGCCAAGAGCCTCTACCAGAACAGTTTAATTCCTCCTATCTAAAATATCTTCATCAACGCCTCTTTTCCCGCGCATTTGAATGGGCAGGACAAACCCGCGAAGAGCCTTTTACCTTTGCAGATGGTAGCATTGCCTTTATGCCAATTTTGAAAAGAAAAAAAACATTTTGCACCATGGGCTGCCTCTCATACTTCCTATAACAACGTTGAAGTTATGTCCCAAAATCTACAAGAAAAAAAACAAATGGCACGATCAATGGCTCAATCTGCTTCCTCTATGAGGCAAACGCAAAAAGACTTGCAAGAAACCATTTTACAGACCAGCCATACAGCGACAAATGATCAAATATCTGTCCAAATGACAAAGGAAACACACTCTGATCATCAAGAAAGAGCAAAATATCGCCCCCAAAAAGCAATGGCATACTGGGGCATTGGTACAAAAACAACGCACACCGCCCCTCTTCCTTCATCGGAGAAAGTATCCTCATCGCCTGAAACTAAAGAAGAGCGCAAACCAAAGCAAAGACAAACATTTAAAATGAGTGAGTCCCCCTCCTTTACAGCACAAAACGCTCAACATCAGCAAAAAGTACTGATCCCCGCAGAAAAAATAGCCCCCCTTACAAGCAACGAAATTACCACAAGGATAAAAAACAACGCATCACTTCAAGCAAGAAGAACAGAAATCGAAACTTTGTGCCAAATCATTTATGGCAATCGGCATATTTTGCAGGAAAAAATTGAGAGGATCCACGAAAATCACACAGAGAGAGAACGGCTCACCTATCAAATTGCCACATCTCCTCAATCAATTGCTAAGTTTGCTGGAAACAATATATTTGGCATAAAAAATAATGCACGCACTAATGCTGAAGCAAATATCATACCCCTCTGTAGAGCCATTGAGTGTTATATCAATATTTTTACACAAACAGAAAGAGACATGCTCCGTGAACATCAAGCAAAACAAAGCCGCTGTGAACAGGCGGTAGAAATGCCTGAAACGTGGATGCAAAATCTCCTGTCATTACCAAAAGAACAACAGCAAGAAACCTTATCAAACTCTCCTGAATTAAGAGAAGAAATAAAGACTTATATCAAAAAAATAAATGAACGCTTATCCTCAAGCGAGCATGAAGCGATAAAGGAAAATAATCCCGAAAAGCTTGCTAAGAGTCTTGGGATATCAGCCGTCAAAGCAAAAGAGATTTTGGAAATCGTCAAGCAGACAAAAGAGATAGAACAAAACATAAACTCCATGCATTTTTATGACCGCAAATTTAATGAGCACGCAGCTCCAAACCAGCGTCAATCTATCCAGCATCAATTGCTTAAAAACAACACTGAAAAAACATGTTCGAATAGGCTTGATAAAGAAGCAAGTAAAACACAGGAAATGATAAAAAATATTCAACCACACAAAGCGCAGCACACAAAGGCTATGACTCTGTAAAAATTCAGATAAGCTTTAATTTTTTTTGCTCTCTCTGGTAAAAAGATTGCCTTCCCCCTACCTTCATTGGCACACCAATCGTGCATCAACGAAACGCGAAAACCATAAGGGTGCAACTTTATTTTCTCAGATTTTGTCTTCATCAACTATGAAAAGAAGCCTTGAATGAAGCAGTAAAAGGATTAATCACTCTCATTGCCTATGGCGCTCTTGCCTGTAGTCGCTGAAAACAGGCAAAACACTGTTGAAAGATCACGTCTTTCTATCCTCTTTGTTTATGGAAACTTTGAAACAGGAAAGTCGCCTCATTTTGGAAGAACATAAAGCCTTAAAGATGGAAACCAAACACGAACTTCGCCATTACCTTTTAGCTCAGGCTTACAACTTTTATAAGCATCTAAAGCACTGTTTTTTAAATCATGAAAATTGCGCATTGCTTCACGCTTTTATTTTATTTGCGTTATTTGAATAATAATCTACGCCTCTCACGTAAAATAAAACACTATTGGGTTGCACTCTTCATGAACATCACATCTTAAAGAGAAATGATCATTATATATCCCCAAACTGTTATGACACCACTCCCATATTGGAGTTTGAAAAAGAAATTTTAATTATTTTATGGCAACAATAAAAATTGTAATGCAACAATAAAACAAGGAGCATTTTATAAAGTCTTCACGCACAATTGTTGACAGAAAGGCAAACACCGTCGTAAAACGCTTTCAAAAATGTATTCTTGTATGGGTATACAGATCAGATTTTTACGATTTAAAGCGGCCTATTTTCCTGTCACCTTCTCTTTACCACAAACCTGATATATCTTTATGACATTGATTAAAAAAATTGCAACAGTTGCTTCCGGAACGCTCATGAGTCGTATTTTTGGCTTTGTCCGTGAAATGCTTATGGCAGCAGCGCTAGGAACTGGTCCTGTTTCTGATGCCTTTAATGCTGCTTTTCGTTTTCCCAACACATTCCGCCGTTTTTTTGCTGAAGGCGCCTTTAATGCTGCTTTCATTCCTCTTTTTGCAAAAAAAATTACTGAAGATGGTCAAGAATCTGCCTGCAAATTTGCAGAAGAGGTCTTTGGTGTTCTCTTTTCGCTGCTTTTACTGCTAACCATTGCTATGGAACTCAGTATGCCTTTTTTGGTACGAACCATTATTGCTCCAGGTTTTACAGAAGATATAACAAAATTCAATGCTACAATTCACTTTACTGCGATCATGTTTCCCTATTTAACCTGCATGTCACTCGCCGCTATGATGGGGGGTATGCTTAATGCTCTGCGACGCTATTTTATTGCCGCCGTTGCCCCGCTCTTTTTAAACATTATCCTGATTGGTGTGCTGGCCTATGCTTGGATCTATCAACTTGATGCTTGGCATATCGGTTTAAATCTCTCTTGGGGTGTGTTGGCCGCAGGGCTTCTTCAACTCACCTTAATTGCCGTTGCATTGCGTCAAAGTGGCATGAAAATTTTCTTCCGCCGTCCCCATTTAACCCCTAATGTTCGCAAACTATTAACTTTAGCATTTCCAGCAGCCATCACGGGCGGCATCACACAAATTAATTTGCTCATCAATACCAATATTGCTTCTAGCCAATCGGGAGCTGTCTCTTCTTTGATGTATGCTGATCGCCTTTATCAATTGCCTCTAGGCGTAATTGCTATTGCCGTTGCAACTGTTCTTTTGCCAGAATTAACCCGCGCTCTGCGGAGCAAAAAGCACGAAGAAACCCACCATTTGCAAAATCGCTCTATTGAATTAACACTACTGTTAACACTCCCAGCATCCATCGCTTTTTTGCTGCTCTCCACCCCCATTGTTAGTTTACTCTTTGAGCGTGGACAGTTTACCAGCCAATCAACACAGCATGTTGCACAATTATTGGAACTTTATGGATTAGGACTTCCTGCTTTTGTTCTCATTAAGGTCTTTATTCCTAATTTTTTTGCCCATGAAGATACCAAAACACCGATGATTTTTACAGGCATTTGTGTTTTCATCAATATCAGCCTCGCCTTAACATTATTTCCTCTTCTATCCGCACGAGGCATTGTTATTGCTGAAATTACTTCTGGATGGGTCAATACACTCTTGCTTTGGGGGGTCCTTATCAAACGGGGTTATTGGAAATACGATATCCAACTAATCAAGCGAATATTATGCCTCATGATTGCTTCCCTTTTGAGTGCACTAGCCCTCTGTTACGGATTAAATGTGCTTGGATTTTTGTCTTTTTCTTTATCCACACAAGCCTCATTTTTCTTACGTATCAGCACCTTAGCCGGAATTATCCTCGGCATATTCTTAATCTATTTTAGTGCCTATTTTTTATTCAACACCCGTTCCTTTTTTCACACGCTTAAAAATTTGAAAAAACGTCCATAATATTATACTTCGTCAATAACAATAAAACGAATAACTTTGAATTAAAGAAAGAGCGCTCCTATGGATACCTTTACACCCCTTGTCTTTTCTGGCGTACAACCGAGTGGTCATTTACATCTTGGCAATTATCTTGGAGCTCTTCAGCATTGGGTCGAACTACAAAATTCTCATCACTGCCTCTATTGTGTTGTGGATATGCATGCGCTCACAGTCAACCCAGATCCCCTGATTTTACGCGAATCCACCAGAACAGTAACAGCAGCCTTTCTCGCCGCTGGTATTGATCCCCAAAAGCACATTATTTTCAACCAATCACGTGTTTTTCAACATGCTGAACTTGCCTGGATTTTTAATTGTGTTGCCCGTATCGGCTGGCTACAACGTATGACACAATTTAAAGATAAAGCAGGAAAAGATCGCGAAAAAGCATCCCTTGGACTTTTTGCCTACCCCACATTGATGGCTGCCGATATTTTAGTCTATCGTGCAACGCATGTTCCGGTAGGCGAAGATCAAAAGCAGCATGTTGAACTCACACGTGATATTGCACAAAAATTTAACAATGACTATGCACAGCGTATTGCCGAACTCAATTTTGGCATCTCTATGCAAACGGATGAAGAAAAAAGACAAGGTTTTTTCCCCCTTCCAGAAGCCCTGATTGGAACAACAGCCACACGCGTTATGTCCTTGCGTGATGGAACAAAAAAAATGTCAAAATCAGATCCTTCAGATTTCTCACGCATTAATTTGACCGATGATGCTGGCCTTATCGCAAAAAAAATACGCAAAGCCAAAACGGATTCCGCGCCTTTTCCTGATAACCTTACCGCTTTAAAAGAACGACCAGAAGTGGATAACCTGCTTGGTATTTATGCCGCCTTTGCCAAAATCAACAAAGAAAAGGTTCTTTTAGAGTTTTCTGGTCATCAATTTTCGCATTTTAAAACGGCTCTAGCCGACCTTGCCGTCCATAAGCTTGCTCCTATAACAGAAGAATTACGTCGACTTCACAAAGAAAGCAGTTATATCGACTCTGTTTTGCATGATGGCGCTAAACGTGCTAGTATGCTCGCAGAAGAAAATATGAAAAAAATTCGTGAAATTGTTGGATTTTTGCACAATACATAAAAACAATAAACCTAAAAACTGTAGAGAGCAAAAAAAATCGTTTGTACAAAATAGAGAAAGTGCATGATTTCTAAACCCAAAAATCCGAAAAAAGAGCCCAAGAAAAAAAACTTAGTCATTATCGATGAAACACCAGAATGTCGGCGCGCTGTCGCGTTTGCTGCACAGCATGCCCAAAACACCAATAGAACTTTGGTCTTGCTTTGTGTCGTTGATAGTGCAGAATTTCAACATTTTTTAGGTGTAAACAATGTTATGCGCACGGAATCAACGCAAAGTGCTCATAAAATATTAGGAGACATTGCCAGTGATGTCCGCACCTCCCATGCGCTTGAAACAGAAATAGTGGTGCGTGAAGGAAAAAAGATTGATGAAATTTCTAAACTAATCGACGAAGATAAAAGAATTGCACTGATTGTTTTAGCAGCCAGTGGACATACAGAAGGACCAGGCCCCCTTATCCAATTAATCGGAAATAAAGGGACGGCTTTTTCAATCCCTGTCATTGTCATTCCAAGCAATCTTGCCGATGAAGATATTCGGTCTATTGCCTAAAAAATATAATATTCTAAAATGTAATGATCTTCTTAATCCTTCATTATAAAAGGAAAGACTATGTTTATTCAAACTGAAACCACCCCAAATCCTGCAACACTTAAATTTTTACCAGGGCGGGTGGTACTTTCTGAGGGCGTCTTAGAATTTCGTGACCGTGAAGAAGCGGCTAAAAACTCACCTTTGGCAGCTAAATTGTTTAATATTCCCAATGTCAATGGGGTCTTTTTAGGTTATGACTTCATCACCGTAAGCAAAAAAGAGGGGGAATGGCAACATCTCAAACCGGTCATTTTAGGCACAATTATGGAACATTTTCTCTCCAACGAGCCTGTCATCACCACCAGTGCGACAACACAAGCAAAAGCCCATGCCCTTAACGAAGAATTTTATGACGAAAAAGACGCTGATATTGTCTTAACCATTAAAGAATTGCTTGAAACACGTATTCGCCCAGCCGTTGCCAATGATGGTGGCGATATTACTTTTCGTGGATTTGAAAATGGTATTGTTTATCTCAATATGCGAGGCGCCTGCGCTGGATGTCCCTCTTCAACAGCAACGCTCAAACATGGTATTGAAAATCTTTTACGCCATTTTATCCCTGAAGTTTTAGGGGTTGAAGCCATGCCACAATAAATATTGACCTCAATAGGCGAAACAACAACGCATTGATTTAAAGAATAATTTACCTCCATATCGAGCCATGAGCCCGAGGATCGTAAGATAGTCTTATTTCAATTCTATTTTACATTGAATCACACAAAACTATTCTCTTGTACGCCACACCCTAAATAATAAAAAAACTATTTTTAAAATGGCTCTTATGCATCCTTTTATAAGGACTGTTTGCAACATTGAGGACTAAATATGCGACAGTGCTAACTTATCAGTATCACACCGACCTTTTTCTATTTTTGCGTTAAGAACTCCCCCTCTCGCACCTTTGATCTGATTTCCATAAATATGGCGCAAAAGGTGCGTACAATTATCTATAAGAATAAATACATGTAAAGCTAAATCTATTGTCGTTGTTTTGCAAATGATCTGATAAAAAGAAGGAATGCGTTTGCAATTTAGGGGAAGGTGGTTTGTCACTTTACGACATTATCCCCTTATAAAGCGTATGCTTTTATTATTGCCTACAAAGCAATAGCCAATTTCCCAATAAACGCCTATTTAAAAGGAAAGATATCAGTATTTCTCTGCTATACATAACTTTTATATCCCAATAAGAGCAAATATATCGCATCTATCTGATTGGCATAATCTGTAAAATAAAAAAGAATTCATTTAGAAAAAAATATGAAAATAGCAAACCAACGAAAAGCAAAAACAATTGCGAAAGGATAAATGCCTAAACTTTTTTAACAAATTCCGACTTTAAACTCATTTGGCCAATTCCAGGAATTTTGCAATCAATATTATGATCCCCATCCACTAAGCGAATATTCTTGACCTTCGTCCCACCTTTTAAAACAGAGGAAGCACCTTTTACTTTCAGATCTTTTATCACCATAACAGTATCGCCGTTTGTCAAAATCTGACCATTGGCATCATAAACAATATCGGAAAGAACAGTATCGTCGTTCTTTTGGGACCATTCATGCGCACATTCAGGACACACAAAATTTTCACCCTCTTCATAAGTATAAAGACAATCACAACGAGGACATGGGGGATATTGGGTCATAAATTTCCCTTTTTTAAGAAAAACCATTCATGATGACTGGTCATAAAGCAAGAAATGCTTATTGTCCATTATTTTAGAAAAACATTTTTTTGATGTTTCTCCTCGATCTACCCTTCTATGTTTGTCCACGTGGTCAGTCCATACAATAGATGCATTTATCAGGATGATTGAGCATTGTACAACGAGCCCCTGCATATCATAAGATCCCCTTATATTGCATCAACCAAATCCTTTCGCTTACAAGTTACAGAGAGGAAGAACCATATAAAACGATTAAGAAAAAGCGCAAAAGGCTAAACGCTCTCAAATACAAGAGCCAACATTGAGAGCAGACCTTAAGTGCATGATGATATCACTTTATTCCTTCATAAAGCTAAAAATGATGGTGCTCAATGAATGACCTCTTATCCCCTTTATCAACGGCATACATAAGGTAGTTTCTCGTATCTTGAGAGAGGTTTCTTTAAGACAAGCATGTGAAAGGTGCAACAACGATACTATTCTGTGTGACTTAAAAGATATCTCTTGATGCCTCTCTTAAAAAAAACATTTCTATCAAACCATCAGACATCATGGGACATCGCTGCTCCGATGATGCCAGATTATGATGACCTACCGCATTTGGTTTTAAGAATGGAGCAGTTTTTAAGAAGCCCACCGATATCTAAACATAGAAAGAACGAAACGCACCTGAAAAGAGAGGATTTCCCTTATGGTCAATAAAACCACAGCCCTAAAACCATACCTTTCCTAAAATCATGCCCCATGGAATCAATCATGATATCTTTACCAGAAACATTCCAATGACCTCATGTGATAATATCAGGGTGGTCTCGTCCCAATTCTTGTTGTATGTTTAATAGTTTTAGAGCCACCTGTTGCAAAGGTTGAAGAACTTCTTGCGGATTTAAATTGTGTCTGCGCGGATCACCTTCATATTGTTCAAAATAAAGCCGTAAGGTCGCGCCTAGTGTTCCTGTTCCCGATAAACGAACAACCAACCGTGCGCCATTTTCGAAAGAAATGCGGATACCTTGCCGTGTGCTAATGCTTTGATCAACAGGATCATGATACATAAAATCATCTGCTTGTTTAACCAAAAATCCAGCAATTTCGGTCCCAGCTTGTGGTAAATGTTCCCGCAATTGCTCTAATAATGTTAAAGCTTTGTCTTCTTCAACTTCTTCATAATCATGACGGAGTGCATAAAAGCGGCCATAGCTCTGCCAATGCTGTTGAACGATTTGTGCAACTGTTTTCCCTGTTACCGCTAAGAGATTTAACCAAAATAAGACAGCCCATAAACCATCTTTTTCGCGGATATGATGAGAGCCAGTTCCAAAGCTTTCTTCACCACAAAAGGTTACTTTTCCCGCATCCAAAAGCGTTCCAAAAAATTTCCACCCCGTTGGCGTTTCAAAAAAGTTTAATCCGTATTTTTCAGCAACCAAATCCACAGCAGGCGTTGTTGGCATAGAGCGAGCAACCCCTACAATGCCTTGGCAATAACCTTTAATAAGATGGGCATGCTCCACCATAATCGCCAAAGAATCAGAAGGCGAGACAAATTGCCCACGTCCAATAATGAGATTACGATCGCCATCACCATCAGAAGCAGCTCCAAGATCTGGTCCTTGCTCTGACATCAATAAATCATAAAGAGCTTTGGCATAAACCAAATTGGGATCTGGATGACCACCTCCAAAATCTGGTAAAGGAAGACCATTAACCACCGTCCCTTGAGAAAATCCTAAACATTTTTCAAAAATTTCATGGGCATAAGGCCCTGTTACCGCATGCATGGCATCAAACCGCAAAGTAAGACCTCGAGAAACGGCCTTGGCAATACAGTCAAAATCAAAAATCTCCTGCATCAAAGCAACATAATCAGCGACAGGATCAATAACATCGATCTGCATATCTCCTATAAAGGTCATCCCTTGCCGATCTAAATCAACATCTTGAGTTTCAAAAATTTTATAAAAGGAAAGACGTTGCGACGTTGCAAAAATAGCATCACATAAAGAATTAGGTGCTGGTCCACCATTGGAAATATTGTATTTTATTCCACAATCTCCCTCTGGACCACCAGGGTTATGGCTTGCAGAAAGAATAAGGCCCCCATGTGCATGGTATTTACGAATAAGATGCGAAACAGCAGGTGTGGAAAGAATACCACCCTTGCCCATTTTAACACGAGAAACACCATGTGCTGCTGCCATCTTTAACACAATCTGAAGGAGAGTCCGATTAAAGGTGCGTCCATCTCCCCCAAGAATCAACATTTTTCCTTCAAGAGGTCCAATATTCTCAAAAAGAGACTGTATAAAATTTTCCACATAATGGGGTTGTTGAAAAACAGAAACCTTTTTGCGCAAACCAGATGTTCCCGGTTTTTGCCCCTCAAAAGCCGTGGTCAAAACTGTCTTTATGGTCATGATAATACCTTTATATTCTTTCCTTTAATTTTAAGATGAAGAGGATTCAAAGTCGACCGTTAATTCTACTTGACGCAAGGGTGAAATATTTGCACACTTATTAGAAGTTAAGAATTTTTTAAGAATCCCTTTTATTTAAAACGCTCTTTCCCATATGCTTTTAGATACGAAGGGCTATTTTAAAACACAATTTTCGTAAAAAAATACAGGAGCATCCTTATGATGAAAAAAACAGTTCCCAATGTCACATTTCATACACGTGTACACGATGAATCAATGGGGGGAGATAACCCTTATCGGTGGCAAGAAGTTAAAAGCGATGCTTACTTTAAAGGAAAACGTGTTATTCTTTTTTCTCTTCCTGGCGCTTTTACCCCCACCTGCTCAACCTTTCAGCTGCCTGATTTTGAAAAACTCTATGATGAATTTAAACAAGCTGGTATTGATGAAATTTATTGCCTTTCCGTCAATGATGCTTTTGTCATGAATGCTTGGGGAAAAGCACAAAATATCAAAAATGTAAAATTAATTCCTGATGGTTCTGGTGAATTTACGCGTAAAATGGGTATGCTGGTTGCAAAAGATAATATTGGTTTTGGTATGCGCTCATGGCGCTATGCTGCTGTTATTAATGATGGTGTGATTGAACAATGGTTCGAAGAACCAGGTTTTTCAGACAATTGTACAACCGATCCTTATGAAGTTTCCTCACCACAAAATATTTTAAAAGCCTTGAAAAGTTAATTTCAAGACTAATTATACATTTGTCAAATGTAAACTTTCTAGCATAAATTCCTTCTTGTGAAGGAATTTATGTTTTTTGCGTTTCTAGAACAGCCTATCAGAGCATCCCTCATCGATATCCGCCCCTCCCCATATGAACCAAAAAAAATCGCGTCCTCATTGAAAACACATAATCTCACAACAAAAAATATCGGGGTTCATGAAATAACACTCTTTTTTTTATCCCCTTGGCAATAATCCTATCCCTCTCTAATTTCTTGATACCTTCTTTAAAACTTTCAAAATTAAGATATTCTGGTTCTTCACTTGAAAGATCACAAATTAAAAAAATCCTTCAAAATATCATGATCCAACGTTATCTGATCAAACCATAAATCCACATCATCCCCCCTCATCGAACACTTTCCCTATCTGCCACAACATCACAAAAAAAGATTCAACCCACTAAATGACAACCAAAAAATCATACGCTAACACGACGAGGCGCCTGAAAATGTAATTTGCAGAAGGTTTTTAAATCCGAAGTTTGAAGGAGGAAGTTTAAATGATTTTCCAATATCTTTAGTTTTTTAATAAAGGAATTTCTTTCATAGAATACAAATGTAAAATTTTAGACTGTCGATAAGAAAACAGCAGACAATATGATACCCAGCGCATGAGAATTGAAGAATTAAATACATCTGAACGGTTCATATTTCTAAAAACTATTAGATTTTCTATGCTTCACCATCACTTTTTCTAAACAGAAAGTGAAGGTCACAAAAACTTCAGTCCCCAGTATTTTGCCTCACGAACATGTTCACACCACACCCTCACAAGAACTCTTTTTTCACCTTTAAAAGAGTTCATTTTATGCCGCACAAACTTAAAAAATAAGATTTTAAGCCCATTAAAACAGAAAAAAAAATACCTACTGAAAATTAAAGAGAAAATATTCAAGCTCTTCTTATTTTTTGCAGCAATTGCTTTCACAAAATCATTATCGTTTTTGGGTAGCTAAAATATCTTGTACTGTTTGCACCAATTGCTCTTCATCAACCATCACTTGAGCAGGACGACTTTCTCGCCATGTTTGATTATCCTTAATTTCATGAGACAAACGCGCCCCTTCAATTAAATCTTTAATCTGTATTTTTCCACTCTCACGTTCTTGTGTCCCTTGGATAACGACACATGGAGCTTGGCGTCGATCTGCATATTTCATCTGCGCTTTAATTCCTGATGCCCCCACATAAAGTTCCGCACAAATTCCCGCATTTCGCAATTGCATTACCATCTTTTGATAGCATGCAACAGCTTCTGGCTCTTTATCCATCATGAGCACCACAACGGGCCCAAGCCTCTTTTTCACTGGCAATTTTTCAAGGTTTTGCAAAGCAACAATCAAACGAGAAACCCCTATTGAAAAACCTGTTGCCGGAATATTTTCTCCCCGAAAACGTGCGACCAACCCATCATAACGCCCCCCCCCCCCAACAGAGCCAAAGACAACTTTTTGCCCATCATCATTGAGAACATCAAAAAGCAATGCCGCTTCAAAGACAGGTCCGGTATAATACTCCAATCCACGAACCACCGAAGGATCAATTTTAACGCGATTGTGATATCCATTGGCAGCAAAGATTGTTTGCATTTCTTCAAGCTCGCGAACCCCTTCAAGCCCTTGAGCACTTTGACCAACAATTTGTCTGAGGGCATCAAGCGTTTCTTCCGCTGTTTTCGCTTCTATGGTGAGTAAGGAAAGAATACATTCAATCTCTTTATCCTTCAGCTCAGCCCCCTTTGTAAAATCACCACTTTCATCCAAACGTCCCTTTCCTAAAAGCAAACGAACGCCTTCAGGACCAAACTTATCCAGTTTATCCATCGCTCGAAGAACCGTTAAGCGCTTTTCACTCCGCTCGCTTTCCCCTAAACCAATCAACTGCAAAACACTTTCCAGAATTTTTCGGTTATTCAAACGAATAGCATAATCATGCGGCTGAATGCCTAATTTTTCCAAACTATCTGCTGCCATCATGCAAATTTCAGCATCTGCTGCAACCGTTGGTGTTCCAACAATATCCGCATCAAATTGCATAAATTGCCGAAACCGCCCCGGTCCAGGTTTTTCATTGCGAAAAACAAACCCCAACCGATAACTACGATAGGGTTTGGGTAATGTTTCAAAATTTTCAGCGAAATACCGCGCAAGAGGAGCCGTCAAATCATAACGCAAAGACATCCATTGTTCATCATCATCTTGGAGCGAAAAAACCCCTGCATTGGGGCGATCTGAATCAGGTAAAAACTTCCCCAACACATCCGTATATTCAAAAATGGGTGTTTCAAGCGCTTCAAAACCATAAAGTTCATAAACTTCACGAATTTGCGCAATCATAGTTTCAGTGGCATACAATTGTACACTTGTACGATCCACAAAACCACGGGGTAAACGGGCTTTGGTTTTTTCTTGTTTCAATGACATGTTATTCTCTAGCAACAATATGTGTTTACGGATAACCATTATCCCATAGCAACAAACGCTGCAATGACTTTATCGCCCTCAAAGCTTTTAACAACATGTTAGAGGCTTTTATTTTATAAAAGCAATTCGCCTTCAAACAATCTTCTAAAAACTTTACTCTTCATAAGGTCATACCCCCACCCATAAAACACCTCCCGCAACAAAGAACACCGATCTATAACCAATTTACTGACCTGTTAAAAATCGCTCTATATCCTCGCATCCATTTCACAAACAATTTAGAGAAATGATCTTGATTGACCATCAAAAATTTTAAAATGAGAAAAATCTCATAGCATGAAGGGTTTTCACAAAACCAACAAAACAGAGTGAACTGAACAATGATACTGTTTACCGTAAAACATGATTATTTTAAATGCCATGATAGAAAGTTACATTGCACCCCATTTAAGGAAAACCGGACTGTTTACAATCCCAAACTATTTACAATCTACGGTCTACGGATCAGAGGAACTTTGAAATCTTTATCCTTTAAAGCCGTTAAAAAGTCAAAATGAAACAAAAGCGTTATCGCCATAATATATTTCTAAACACTTTCATGAATCCTTATGAAGAAATATCGCTCACATAGTCATATGAAGGCAGCCAAGTATAAGCAAGACAAGACAACGGAGTGTTTACAGACGATTTTTTAAAGTCCGTGTGGATTAAAAATCTTCATCTTTTAAAATAAAGAGAAAGAAGAGAGAACGGTGCGCCATACATCATTACAACGTTCTAATTCTGATCAGAAATCAGCTTTAAAATAGCTTTCTGTTTGACAGATGTCAAAACTCTAAAGCTTTTTAAAAGTAAATACTCCTCTTTGCTCGCTGCAATTTCATCATAATGGTACGGAGTGTTTTCTTTTTTGATGATATCAGTATAAAAAAAGGAAACTGGAACCTTCAAAATATCGGAAATTTCCTTTAAACGTCCTGCACTCACACGGTTTAAGCCTTTTTCATATTTCTGGATTTGTTGAAAGGTGATACCTAAATGTTGACCCAATGTTTTTTGAGACATTCCCAACATTTTTCTTTTAAAGCGAATCTTTTTGCCAACAAAAAGATCAATATTAAGATTTTGATTTTGCATTTTCCTCCCCCACCGGTTGCGAGCGCCCTCGCAATGAGTATTCCGGGAGTCTGAAAACACTGAATCCGAGTCAGCATTTTGCTTTTAGTGCAGAAACGCACCTGGACATAGCAAAATCTCCCGGAATTCCGGGACACCCACAAAGTGGTTCATTTTCACGCTCGGATTTAGGGTTTTCAGTTCCCTATTGGTCGTTGCGTATGCGACCAAAAACATCTTTTAAGATGTACAGTAGTTTCAGGATCTTTGCAAGAAAAATAGCTTTTCTTAAATTGGCAGAATTTATTTTTAATAAGAAGTTATCTGCTTCTCACATTCTTTAACACACGCATCACAATCATCCTATCAAGCCCCCCCTTCAGCAAAAGATCTCACTCTTTGTTTTCTCCCTCCCCAGCTTGATAGCATCCTTAACCAATACAAAGCATTTTTCTTGAAACTGAATAAGAACTATCCTTTTTATAAGGAAGAGCCTCCCCTCTTATAGCACGAGCCCAAAACTTAAGATAAAAGCGTGCTTTTAGATTGCTCGACAAAATTATGAATGACATTTTTTAAATCAACACTCTTTCGACCAGCCTCTGTAATCGACCTTGAAATTGAAGGAATAATATTTTGCCATAACCTTTGAGGAAATTGCTGAGTTAATCGTGTTATGGTTCCCCCTTGCGCCCCAATGCCAGGAACGAGAAACAAGCTATTTTCTAAGTGTTCAATTGTTTCTTTTGCTTCATTGCCTAAGGTTGCACCAATCACTGCCCCAATAGGCCCCATATGACGATATTGACTTGAAGATTGGCTATTATATGCAAAAATACGCTGCGCTAAATGAACAGAAACCGTTTGATCCCCAATGCGTGCATTGCGAATATCTTTACCCTCTGGATTAGACGATTGAACAACCATAAAAACCGCTGTTCTTGTTTCTTCTGCAATCTTTATCAACGGAATGAGCGCATCAAACCCCAAAAAAGGATTAACTGTTATAGCATCCGCTTTGAACGGACTATTGGCACCAAGCCAAGCTTTACCATAAGCTTCAGCGGTAGAGCCAATATCCCCTCTTTTTGTATCAACCAGAACCAACAAGCCTTGTTCCTGAGCATTTTCAATGAGTTCTTTCAAAACTTGAAGCCCTTCCACCCCATATAACTCAAAAAATGCGGCTTGCGGCTTTATGATCCCCACCTTCCCCACAACCGCTGTTAAGA
Organism: Bartonella tribocorum; assembly: GCF_002777915.1. GTDB lineage: Bacteria > Pseudomonadota > Alphaproteobacteria > Rhizobiales > Rhizobiaceae > Bartonella > Bartonella tribocorum_A. The sequence continues at coordinate 70,478 of NZ_NJGE01000009.1, forward strand.
GGATATCGCAAAAATCTTTTAGACCTTTATAATCGCAGCTCAAATTCCATGATTGCAAAACTTTATGACTCGGATCAAAACCAACACAAAGGGGGCCATATTTTTCACTATTTTTAAAAAAAGCTGAACAAAACATTTTATATCCTAATCATATCCTAACACCGTCTCTCTTTAAACTTTTTGATACAAACAAAAAGAAAAACATTTGTCAAAAGAATACAATCCTAAAAACACAAAGAAAGAGCTCTTATAAACAAAGTCTGCTCTTGCTGATGCAAGTTATTCCCATTCACGATGCTTATCGCGTGGTTATCAACCAAGACGTTGTCATGAAACAAAAATTTAAACTTTCTGATAGAATACAAACAAAAAAGCATTTCATATCATTTCTTATTTCGTTCAATGACCTCGTGAAGCGGCACCCTTATCTCTTTCACGCCCCTTTTCTACGATCAAGCAAAACTCTCGATAAAGGCGCTTTAAACGAAAGCTTTAAAAGAAAATACGCCCCCATGATGATCTCAATCTTTGGATCTTTCCTATTCATTTTTAGTGCCTAAATTATCCATTATGGACCATAAACTTTGGAACATAATGGGCAAAAAGGCATTGTATCTCCAGCATATTCAAGGAGATAAAATATGGAAACCCGCATTCCTGAAGATACATCTTTCGATACGAATTTTCTAGAAGAAGAATCTCTAGAAACAAAATATTCATTCTTTCATACACCTATTTCATGGTCTGCAATCTTTGCTGGAGTGGTTACAGCTCTTGCCATCTCAATCTGCCTCTCTTTCCTCATTGCAGCTTTAGGCTTAAGCCAAATGGACTTTACCTCATCCTCTCCTTTCAGAGGTTCCTTTCTCTCTATGGGCATTGGCTCCCTCATCGTTATGCTGATAAGCCTTGCTTCGGGAGGCTTTGTGGCCGGACGTTTTGCTGAAATCTCTGGCGCTCTTCATGGTTTCTTAACTTGGGCGCTCATAACACTGCTGATGTCACTCCAAGCCATCCACGTGGTTTCTCATACAGCAAACTTAAGCGCTAAAGCAGTTGGAAAAAGCACTTCTATGATCCAACAAACCATCGATAACTTCCCCTCCCTAGTTTCAAAAATTAATAGCGAAAGCTTTGAAAAGTTTTTTGCAGAAAAACGCAACAATGGGATTAATTTTGACCAACTTGGCAATGAGTTGCGCACCCTTCTCAACAAAAGTGATATTCCGGCTCTCAACCCTGAACGCTTGAAACAAACCTATCAAGCAGCACTCAACGATATTGGTTCTGCAATAACGGCTTTCAAAAATGACCCTTCACACTATCGCAGCACTCTAAAAAATCTTGGTGAGCGCCTTTCTCATCGCATAGAAGCTCTGACAGTAAAATTTGATCAAAGCGATATCATCAATGCTCTCATAAAAGATGGCATGAGCCGTTCGGAGGCACAAACAGCAGCCAACCATGCTGTTCAACTCTATCAAAGGGCAGAGGAAAAAACGCAAAAAGCGATAAAAGCGCTTGAAGAACAAGCCAAAATCTTTTCTCAAAATCTTGAAGAACGAGCTGAAACCCTCTCTGACAATCTTGAAGATACGATCAAAGGTGCAAAAAACGCAGCCACGACAATCACAAACACAGCCTCAAAGATGGGTTGGTGGTTTTTTTTGGGTAGTTTGATTGGTTCTATAATTTCCAGTATTTTTGGTTATTATGGTTACAGAAGCCGTAAGGACATTTTCAAGTTTTAAAATTTTAGCTTTCAAGCAAGCTTAAAA
>NZ_NJGE01000010.1 GCF_002777915.1 Bartonella tribocorum
CTCAACAGGGCAACCTCAACAGGGCAACAATGCCAAGTCAAGCATCAAACAGGTTTTAGCGGTCCTGTACGCCGTCTGCGCAGTTGTTATCCATGTCAAGAAGAAGCACAAGCGGCGGCTGCCTCCGAGTCGGATAGGCTTTGTCGTGCTGTAGGCAGTGGCTCCTTAACTCTTGCAGGACACCCCGAAATCATGGCGGATCAACCTCTCATCCTTCAAGGGTTCCGTGGGCAAATCAATGGAGAATGGAAAGCCGCTACCGTTACCCACAGCTATGAAAAACAAAGCGGATACACAACAGAAATCACCTTTGAGGCACCAATCGAGGGAAAAGAAACAGGAGAAAAGGAAACCTATGAGTGACAGAAAATCAAAGGGTCAACTTGACCCTTTGATCGGTGATGATGAACATTTAGAGCAATAGTGCAAACATTGCACAATTGCATGATGAAGAAAAATTGGGTCAAGTTGATCCTATTTTTGAAATATTCAGATCACAATGAAATTTTATGTGAAGGAAATGGAAGATCAAAAGTGCAACCTGCTCCTTTGATCGGTTGTAATGCTTTCTGAGACCAACGTGCAATGTTTGCACTTTGGGTGGGAGAGAGCAATGGGGACAACTTGTCCCTATTCCTTAAAGGTACAATAGGATCAAGTTGATCCAATTGCATGAGTTCAGCAATAGGGTAATGTTTACCCAATTCCTCAAAGCTTCTTTTGTTTTAATAATGCCTTAGAAAACTGAAAAGCTATCACTCACTTTATGTTAAAAGAAGAGATACCTTTTTATACATGCTGCTTCTCAAATAATGCGATTCCTGTAATACGATTCTGGCAAAAGAACTGATCATTAAAAATCATAATTTTTAGGAGAAGAAAAAGAAATTCATTAAAGAGGCTCTAAATGATCTTTGAAAGGTCTTTGAAGACCCTTTGAAAACACCTTAAAAACCCTTAAAAGAAAATAAATTGGTACAAAACCTGGTGGCAAAATATACAAAACCCGCTGGCAAGCTACAGGCAAGCTACACCGCTGGCAAGCTACAACAGCTACAGACATCCACGCAAGAACGAATAAATCAAAATTCAATGGAGCGGGCGATGGGATTCGAACCCACGACCCCAACCTTGGCAAGGTTGTGCTCTACCCCTGAGCTACACCCGCTCACTGATTCGACATATATGTTGTTTGTATGGCGTAGGCTTCTACGAATTGCAACAAAAAAATATCATTTCAGTTTGATTTATTTTGTCTATGTTTCGATAAAATGAAATAAAGATTGATTTTAGAAAATTCTTCAGTAATAAATTATTCCTTTTTTAATTTTTACGTGGAGAGGGGTGGAGTATAATGTCGAAGAGAATAAATATATTAGGGGTTATCATTGCTGCTGTTTTTATGATGAACAGTGTTGCAAAAGCGGATGATCAAGTTAAACATGTTAAAGTTGCTTTAACACAAATTATGGTCCATCCTGCGGCAGACGCTGTTCGCAAGGGTGTGGAAGATGTTCTTGCAGAAAATGGTTATAAGCAAGGTGAAAACTTTCAGCTAACCTTTTTATCTGCGCAGGGTAATATTTCAACAGCAACGCAAATTGCGCGTAAATTTGTTGGTGATAAGCCCGATGTTATCGTGGCAATTACCACGCCTTCAGCACAAACAATGCTTGCCGCAACAAAAACAATTCCTATCGTCTTTGCAGCAATTTCTGATCCTATCGGAGCTAAAATCGTTTCTTCGCTGACTAAACCTGGGGGTAATGTGACGGGGAGTTCTGATCGTATAGATGTTGCTGAAAGTGTTAGGCTTTTGCAAGAAGTAAAACCAGATTTGAAAAAAATTGGTTATCTTTATAATGCTTCTGAGGCAAATTCTGTTTCGACACTTAAAACATTAAAAGATGTAGCAAAAAAAGTAGGAGTTGAAATCATTCCTTCATCGGCACCAAAGCCTTCAGATGTTCAGGCAGCAACACGTGCTTTAATTGGTAAGGTCGATGTTATTTTTGTTCCTGCTGATAATACGATTCTGTCTGTTTTAGAGGGCGCTATAAAGGTTACACAAGAAGCAAATATGCCTGTATTTACGGTTGATGCTAATACTATAGGACGTGGCCCTTTTATGACGCAAGGTGTGAATTTCTACGATGTTGGGGTTGATGCCGGAAAATTGGTTGTGCGTATTCTAAAGGGTGAAAAGCCCGGTGATATTGATGTTGTGCAAGCGGCGAATAATGACATTCGAATTGATCTGAAAGCAGCAGAAAAAGCGGGGATTGTTATTCCTCAATCCGTTATTGATCGTGCGACAAAAGTGTTTCAATAACTTTTGTTGATAGAATATTGATACAATAAAAACCGTTAAGTTTTCATGGGGATTGTCTTTACATGAATATATTTGCCTTTTCTGGCGCTGTGGAATTAGGCCTTATTTATGCGTTTGTGGCTATAGGGGTTTATCTCTCATTTCGCGTTTTGGATTTTCCTGATTTAACGGTTGATGGCTCGTTTCTTCTTGGGTCTTGTGTCTGCGGTGTCTTGATTCTTTTAGGTTTTAATCCATGGACAGCGATGGCATGCGCTTTTTGTGCTGGTATGGTAGCAGGTTTGGTAACAGCTCTATTGAATTTGCGTTTTGGCATTTTGAATCTTTTGGCTTCCATTTTGACAATGTCCGCGCTTTATACAGTTAATCTTCGTATTATGGGAATTATGGGAGGGTCTAATATTAATTTGGCGCTTGCTGATACGGCTTTAACACCCTTTTATAATTTATTGGGGTTGTCTGATATTTTTGTGCGTCCTCTTTTCGTTGGTACTGTATTGCTGGTTGTGGCGTTTTTGATTTGGCGCTTTTTGGAAAGTGAAATTGGTCTTGCTATGCGCGCAATGGGAGCCAATCCACGTATGGCGACAGCGCAAGGTGTTCATACATCAGCATTGATTTATTTTGGTATGGGGCTTTCCAATGCCTGCGTTGCACTTGGTGGTTCTCTATATATTCAAACCGCAATCGCAACGGACATTACCGGTGGAATTGGTACAATTGTTTTCGGGTTGGCTGCTGTGATTATTGGTGAAACGCTCTTTCGTACACGCAATATTTTTTGGATTATAATCAGTTGTATTGTGGGATCTGTGCTTTATCGTGTGGCGGTACAATTTGCATTTGAGGCCAATGGAATTGGTATTGATACGTCGACAGATCTTCAGTTGATTACTTCACTGTTGGTCGTGTTAACTCTTATTGTGCCACGCTATTGGAGGAGGCGTAAACGTGATTGAGTTTTTTCATGTTGGGGTTACATTTAAACCGCAAACGCCTTTGGAAAAACAGGCTTTAATTGATATTAACCTCAAAATTGATCAGGGTAGCTTTGTTACGGTTATCGGTTCAAATGGTGCGGGTAAATCAACCTTGCTCAGCGTTTTAGCGGGGGCAACGCTTCCATCAACAGGAAAAGTGGTTATCAATGGACAAAATGTTTCCAGACAATCCGTCAGCGAACGCGCTGGAAGGGTTGCTTGTGTTTTTCAAGATTCGTTAATAGGCAGTTGTGGTTCTTTAACAATTGAAGAAAATTTGGCGCTTGCTGCTCTTCGGGGAAACCGTCGTAGTTTGCGTTCAGCTTTAAACCATGAAAAAAGACAATTTTTTCGAGAGAAAATTGCTCAATTAGGCATTGGTCTTGAAGCATATATTCATAATCCCATGGACAGTTTATCTGGTGGACAACGCCAAGCTGTTTGTCTTGTGATGGCAACGTTAGCCCATGCAGATGTTTTATTACTTGATGAACATACCTCAGCACTTGATCCTGGAATGGCTGATTTTGTAATGCGGTTGACTGAAAAAATCGTTGAAGAGAAAAAATTAACGACTATTATGGTAACCCATTCTATGCGTCAGGCTCTTGATTATGGTGATCGCACATTGATGTTGCATGGTGGAAAGGTGATTTTGGATGTTTGTCATGAAGCGCGTAAAGGCTTGGATGTCAATGACTTAATTGGCATGTTTCAGAAAGTTCGAGGGGAAGTTCTTGATGATGATGAACTGTTAATGGATTAATAGTGTGGCTCAGAAAAAAGCACATGAGGTTGATCAGTTTCTTACGCGTTTCTCACGTGCTTTTCCTATTGTTCTCATTTATGGGCCAGATCGTGGTCTTATTTGTGAACGTGCTCAACGTTTTGCCAAACTTACAAAGATCACAATAGAAGATCCATTTTCGACAATTCGTTTAGATGCTGCTGAAATTGATAAAGATCCCGCATGTTTGGAAAATGAAGCACGTACTTTCTCGCTTTTTGGGGGAGATCGTTTGATATGGATCTCTAATGCTGCTAATCAAAAAGGTTTTCTTGCAGCCTTGAAGCTTTTAATTGAGAAGCCACCAGAGAAAAGTTTTATTCTCATTGAGGCGGGGGATTTAAAAAAAGGAACAGGGTTGCGCAATGCTGTTGAAGCAGCGGAAAATGCAATGGCTTTGCCCTGTTTTGCCGATGATATGCGTTCTCTTGACGGTTTGATTGATGAGGTTTTAGGGCAGTTTAAGAAGACTCTTTCTTTGGATGCGCGTAGATGGTTGCATGAAAGTTTAGGGGTAGATCGTCTTGTATCACGCGGTGAATTAGAGAAGCTTTGCCTTTACGCTTCAAATGTTCATATTACTCTTGAAGATGTAAAAGCTATTGTAAGTGATGTAAGCGCTCTTTCTCAAGATGAAATTATTGATGCTCTTTTATTGGGCGATATATCAGGCTTTGAAGCGCATTTTAACCGACATGCAGCATTGCAGGGGGCGCTTTTTTTTATTTTAAGTACAGCACAAAGGCATTTTCAGCAATTACAGCTCTTGCGTTATCAGGTAGAGGTTGAAGGAAAATCGCCTTTTACGGTGGTTGCTCAAGCGCGTCCTCCCATTTTTTTTCAACGGAAAAAAAATGTTGAACAAGCTTTAAAATATTGGAAGTTAGAACAGATTTCTTACGCAATGGAAAGAATTCAGGGTGCTGTTTTAGAAAGCCGTAAAAATCCGCTTTTGGGTGAAGCCATCATTCGTCAAGCTTTGTTGGGCCTTACAATTATTGCACGACGCCAAATGGCAGCTTAACATATTTAAAAATATAATGATTTTTTATTTTAAGTACAGTATAGAGGCGTTTTCAGCAATTGCGGTTTGCGTTATCAGGTAGAGGTTGAAGGAAAATCGCCTTTTACGGTGATTTTTCAAGTGCGTTCTCTATTTAGAGCAAGGCTTGTTCATAGAGTTCTGAAGTTGTAGCGCTCTTCAATATAAAAAAGAACGTGATAGAATACATTTGTGTTTTACAAATTTATGACGCTTTTTTGAAAATATTTTTCAATGCGTATCATATCTATTTCGCGACGGTGTTCATGAATAATATAATGGTAAAGATTCTTATCAATACAATTCATTGGGCACTCCTGTTTTATGTTTAACAAAAGTATAAACTGGCACTCATTACATCCTTTTTTAGTCTCTAATGTTATAATAATCCTTGGCATTAAAAAACGTGAGGCTTTTTATTTATACACTCTCCCTCTTGTAAGGCGCGAAAGATATAATTTTGATTAAGCTCAACATAAGAAGGCTTAAGATGAAATAATGCTGCGGTATTTAAGGGATCTTTTTCAATCTATGAAAGTGTCATTATCTTTATGAATCAATACGCTGTATGCGGTTAAGCAATGAGATGAGAATTTGGAAGTTTGGTGTTTGGTTTTTCATCCCGTATTTTTTGCATTTTCTAGATAAAATGATCTATTGTTTGTTTACGCAGGTGATGATGAGTAAACTGCGTTATTCTCTAGTAGTCGTTTTTTAATATTTTGCGCATAACCCTTGAACGAACAAACAGGAAAATTATGATTTTTACAACTGTCTTTGTTGCCATTTGCAAAAAATCTTTAAAGGTGAAAGATGTCCCATATTCAATTTGAAAAAATAGCGCTCATAGGGATCGGTTTGATTGGATCTTCTTTAGCAAGGGTGATTAAAAAGCAAAATCTTTCAGCTCAGGTTTCTATTGCAACGCGTCGTCAAGAAACACTAGAAAGAGCGCGTGAATTGGAACTTGGAGATTTTTATACAACGGATAATGCAAAGGCTGTTGAAGGAGCTGATCTTGTTATTATTTCTGTTCCTGTTGGAGCGAGTGCAGAGGTGGCAAAAGACATTCATGATCATTTAAAGCTAGGGGCGATAGTGAGTGATGTTGGTTCTACAAAAGAGTTGGTTATTGCAGAAATGGCACCTTTATTGCCAAAAACCGTTCATTTTATTCCGGGACATCCTATTGCTGGAACGGAATATTCGGGTCCGGATGCTGGTTTTGCTGATTTATTTATGAATCGCTGGTGTATTTTAACGCCTTTTGCAGAGAGTGATGCGACGGCTATCGCACGATTGACAGCATTTTGGGAAGCTTGTGGGGCGCGTGTCGAAAAGATGGAGCCTAAGCATCATGATCTTGTTTTAGCGATTGTTTCGCACTTGCCACATTTGATTGCCTATAATACTGTTGGAACAGCGAGTGACTTAGAAAAAGTAACAAATTCGGAAGTGATTGCTTATTCTGCTTCCGGTTTCCGTGATTTTACGCGTTTGGCATCTTCTGATCCCGTGATGTGGCGGGATATTTGCTTGCATAATAAAGAGGCGATTTTAGAGATGCTGGATCGTTTTAGTGAAGGGCTTGCTTTTTTAGAACGGGCAATTCGTTTGGGTGATGGTGAAACACTGTTTAATTTTTTTACGCGTACGCGTGCTGTGCGCCGTAATATTATTGCGGCGGGACAGGAAATTGATGCCCCTGATTTTGGGCGTCATAGCGTTTCTAAAGAGGGAATGTAAAATAAGAGATTTTTGAATTTTGCGCTGTTGTTTTTCTTATTCTTATGATTCTTCTTAGGATATCTGTTCTTTTAAATGGTTTATTGTTATAGAGATATGGCGCTGTTTTCAGTCGTTTGTATGATGATAAGTGGTGCCCTGCTTACTTACCTTTATCACCCATCCTGTGCTCTAAAATAGTTTTTGTATTCTTATGAGGGGCGCTTGTTGTTTTGATTAGAAAATATGCATAAATAAGAGCGAAAAGAGATATGCTTCAAGTTTAATTTATTTCATATCAATGGACATGCAGTTCTTATTAAAGGGATTACGACTGTAAAAACAAAGAAATCATTTTTTTATCTTTTGTATGCCGATTTAGGGCGGAAGTATTCTCTCTGTTTGAGTTATCTTTTGAAGCAGGAAAAAACTCTATTTGAGAACAATATATAAAGGTGTAAAGGTAAAAACTCATTTCCATCTATTCCCTTTTAATTGAAGCGTTAAAATGTGAAAAAGCATTCATGGAAATATCTTGGCCTCAGATTTTATTTTTTGCGTTCTTTATTAATGGAGGATGGCTCTCATATAAAATAAAACGCTCCAAACAGAATATATTTGATTGGTAAAATTTGTTGGCTTTTAAGCTTTGGGATAGGGTGGGCTTGACCTCATGGATTATTGCCCTTTATACTAAAAAGTGTTTGTTTCTAAAGTGTTGATGATTTTTATAAAGCATGAGCTAACTGAAAAAAAGGGTATTACCAGAAAGTATTGAGGTTTGTTAAGAAATATATTTTGGTATAGCTATCGTATTTTTGGTGACGCAATAAGTCATTATTGGCGTGATAATGGAAGTGCTTTTGCAAGCCATGTTGCGCTATCGGGGCTTTTGGCATTTTTTCCTTTTTTTATTTTTGGAACATCTTTTGCTCGTTTTCTCGGGGCTTTTACGTATACACCACAAAAAATTAAAGCGCTGGTACAGTTATTGCCTGATGTTATTGCTGAGCCGTTATCTCAGGAAATTGTCAATGTTTTAACTCTTCATCAAGGAGGTGTGTTGACGCTTTCTGTCATTGGAGCGGCTTATTTTGCTTCTAATGGAATAGAGGCTTTGCGTACGGCTTTGAATAAAGCTTACCGTGTGAACGATCGACGGAGTTTATTGTTTTGTCGTTTTCAAAGTTTGTTTTTTGTGATCCTTGGAGCTTTTGGTCTTGTGGTGATGAGCTTTTTATTGATTTTAGCGCCCTTGCTGATCAAAATTATGCAAAATCATTCTTTTTTTATGACTGAATATATTGGGGTCATTCGTTTATGGCGTTATACGATTGCAGTCGTTATTTTGTTTATCAGTCTTTTGATTGTTCATAAATGGCTTCCAGCAGGGCAGCGGAAATTTATAGATATTTTACCAGGAATCGTGGTAACAATGTTTGTGTGGTTTATGGCTTCTCTTGCTTTTGCGCAATATTTAACGATGTTTGATTATATTTCAACCTATGCGGGGTTGGCATCTATTATGGTTGCCATAATTTTTCTTTACATCTTAAGCGCAATTTTTATTTTGGGAGGTGAAATAAACGCTGCAATAATGTTTTATCGCAATTATTGGCAATCTCCTCGATGAATGAAAAAACTTGTAAATCGTGTGAAAACCAAAAGATGGGGAAAGAAATAAGACCTGCCATTACTTTATTGGTTGATGCGGATGCCTGTCCTGTAAAAGCTGAAATTTATCGTGTTATGAATCGTTATCAGCTTAAAACATTTATTGTCGCAAACCGCTTTCTTTCTCTGCCCCATGAAGAACTCATTGAAAGAATCGTTGTTTCTGGTGGGCTTGACAGTGCCGATGATTGGATTGTAGAACATGTGCATGAGGCGAGTATCGTTATTACCAGTGATATTCTTTTAGCAGTACGGGTTGTACGGTCTGGAGGATTTTGTCTCTCGCCAACGGGGCGTATTTTTGATGCCAATTCAATCGGTGAGGCCTTAGTCATGCGCAATTTGATGGAAAATTTGCGAGAGCAGGGGCATGTCACAGGAGGACCACGCCCTTTTTGTGGTAAAGATCGTTCTGCTTTTTTATCAGCATTGGATTTGACAATTCAACGTTTAAAAAGACGTGGTTATTAGGTCATTGTGCTTCTTTTATGACAGCTTTTATAAGTGTTTTGGCATCGTTATTGGCCCATGGTGCTGCGCCATTATAGGAAGCAATGAGATAACCATTTTTATCAATGAGAAGTGTAACGGGTAATCCTAAAGCAAGCCCTTGTTTTCTCATGTCATTGAAGATATTCATGGTTTCATCGCGATAGTAGATTAAATTATCAGCATGAATATTTTGCAAAAATTGTTGAATTTTTTCGGGAGAAGCGGCTTTATCGATATTAATCGCTATGACATCGAAGTTTTCTCCACCCAATTCGCGTTTTAATTGTGCCAGTTCAGGCATTTCTGTGCGGCAGGGCACACACCAGATCGCCCATAGATTGATGAGTGTTGGCTTTCCGTTAAATTCAGCGAGTGTGTGGTCTTTTCCTTGAATATCCTTAAAAGAGAGCGTGTTCATATCTAAAGGTGTATCAATAAATCGCATGTGAGCAAAAAAGCCTGTTGCGGCTTTTTGGAGTGTCATCATTTTTTTGTCTTGTATTTTCTCGGTATTTTCTTTTGAAATAAAGTTGGTAGAAAAAGAGGCATTCTTGTCATGATGATTTTTTATTGCGTATAAACTGATACCGACTAAGATAATGGCAACAAAAAAGGATGTTATGAAAATCTTCCACTTTTTGTTTTTTTTCTTTGAGTTATTAAAACTTTTAGGAATCATGGCTTTTATCCTTTTTATGGGTACTTTTAAACTATGACAGATGAGAAGATAAAGAACCAAATGTGGGGTGGACGGTTTATTGCAGGGCCTGCTGTAATTATGGAAGAAATTAACGCCTCAATTGATGTTGATCAAAAACTCTATCGGCAAGATATTGAAGGTTCGCTCTCTCATGCTGCGATGTTAGCGCAAACGAAGATTATTTTACAGTCTGATTATGAAAAAATTTCTCATGGTTTAAAAATTATTTTACAAGAAATTGAAAAGGGAGACTTTGTTTTTTCACGAAATCTTGAAGATATTCATATGAATATTGAAGCGCGATTGAGTGAGTTGATTGGTCCTGTTGCTGGACGTTTGCATACGGCGCGTTCACGCAATGATCAAGTGGCTGTTGATTTTCGGTTGTGGGTACGTGAGGCATTGCAGAAAATAGCACAAGCTTTAAAACAATTGATAAAACAACTGCTTATTCTTGCAGAACAACATGTCAAGACCTATATGCCAGGCTTTACACATTTACAATTAGCTCAACCCGTAACATTGGGCCATTATATGATGGCTTATGTTGAAATGTTTGGTCGAGATTTATCGCGGATGCGTGATGCTATTGAGCGAATGAATGAATCGCCTTTAGGGGCTGCGGCTTTGGCAGGAACAAGTTTTCCAATTGATCGCTTTATGACAGCACAAGCGCTAGATTTTCGTGAACCTACGCGCAATTCAATTGATAGTGTTTCTGATCGTGATTTTGCATTGGAGTTTTTAAGTGCTGGTGCTCTTTGTGCCATGCATCTTTCGCGTTTAGCAGAAGAAATCATTCTTTGGTCAAGTGAGCAGTTTCGTTTTATTTATTTATCCGATGCTTTTTCAACAGGTTCATCTATTATGCCCCAAAAGAGAAATCCTGATGCGGCAGAGTTAATAAGGGCAAAAGCAGGCCGATTGAATGGTGCGCTTATGGGATTGTTAACGGTGATGAAAGGATTACCGCTTGCTTATTCAAAGGATATGCAAGAAGATAAAGAGTATGTGTTTGATGGGGCTTTGAGTTTGGAATTATCACTTGCAGCAATGACAGGGATGATTGCTGATTTGAAAGTGAATAAAGAAATCATGAAACAAGCCGCGGATTTAGGATATACAACAGCGACGGATTTTGCTGATTGGCTTGTCCGCGAATTAGGGATTCCTTTTCGTGAAGCGCATCACATAACGGGGCGTGCTGTAGCATTGGCAGAAAAAAAACAGTGTCGCCTTCAGGATTTATCATTAGATGAACTTCAAGCAATTTGTCCTGATATCAATGCGACACTTTTTGATGTTTTGACCGTTGAAAAATCTGTTGAAAGTCGTAAAAGCTTTGGGGGAACCGCATCTTCAGAAGTTCTTCGGCAAATTGCGTATTGGAAAAAGCGCCTTGTGAGCGCTTGAGTGATTGTATTTTAAAGGTAAAAAAGAAATCAAGATGAGGAAAGAGGACAGATGAAAATTATAATAAAGGGGTTGGTGATTGTCCTTTTGGGGGGCTTGGGTATCGTTGGCTGTGGGCGTAAAGGGTCATTGGAGGCGCCTCCTCTTACAAGTGTGGAAAAATCTATGCAGGGAACATCTGCTGCTAAAAGTGAAGATGATCAACCTTTTATTCTTGATCGTTTGATAAAGTAGGAGGAAAGTATGAATTTTTTCCCCTACCATCAAGGGATGCTTCATGCTGAAGGGTGTTCGCTTACTGCTCTTGCGCAGGAGGTGGGGACACCTTTTTATTGTTATTCGGCCAATGCATTGGTCACACGTTTTAAGGATTATCAAAAGGCATTTCAAGGGATGCCTAGTCTGATTGCTTATGCGGTTAAAGCTAATTCTAATCAAGCAATTTTACGGCTTTTAGCGGCAAATGGGGCAGGAGCTGATGTTGTTTCAGAAGGCGAATTACGGCGTGCCCTTGCGGTGGGTATTCCGGCACATCGTATTGTTTATTCTGGTGTTGGTAAAACTGTGAGAGAGATAGATTTTGCTCTTTCTCAGAATATTTATTGTTTTAATGTTGAATCAGAACCCGAACTTGAACAGTTGTCGCAACGTGCTGTTGCATTGTCAAAGACAGCACGTGTTTCATTGCGCATTAATCCAGATGTGGATGCAAAGACTCATAAGAAAATTACAACAGGAAAATCTGAAAATAAGTTTGGTATTCCATTGTTGTTGGCAAGAGAGGCTTATAAAAAAGCTGTTTCTTTACCCGGATTGCAGGTTTGCGGTATCGACATGCATATTGGCAGTCAAATTTGTGATTTAACGCCGTTTGAGGAGGCGTTTATTATTATCGCAGATTTGGTGCGTCAATTGTGGAGCGATGGTTATGCAATAACGCATATAGATATTGGTGGTGGGCTTGGTATTGCCTATGGTTGTGAACAACATACTGTACCCTCTCCTTTTGATTATGCTGCGCTGGTAAAGAAGTATATTGCTCCTTTAGGGATTAATATTGTTGTGGAGCCAGGGCGGAGTATTGTGGGTCAAGCTGGTGTGTTGGTAACTTCTGTTCTCTATTTAAAAAAGGGACAAGGGCGAAATTTCGTTATTGTGGATGCGGCAATGAATGATCTGATGCGTCCAACACTTTATGATGCTTGGCAGAATGTCGTCCTTGTTAAACAAGCAGCAAAAGATGCTTTCCTTATTCGTGCAGATATTGTGGGTTCCGTTTGTGAGACTGGTGATTATTTAGCATTAGATCGTTGTTTGCCAATTTTGGCGTCCGGTGATCTTTTGGCAATTACGCAAGCTGGGGCTTATGGTGCTGTGATGGCGAGCACTTATAATAGTCGACTTTTGATCCCTGAGGTTCTCGTTCAAGATACCCGTTATGGGGTTATTCGTCCGCGTCTTGATTATGCGCAATTGATGGCATGTGATCATATTCCTGATTGGATTGAACATCCTTAAATGTTTTTGGTCTTATTTTTACTAAACTTTGATGAGATAATTTATTTTCTGGAAATTGTCTTGTATGGGTTTTATGATCTTAATACATCACGGTAAAAGGGGAAGAATGCTTGTTTGTGAAAAATAAAAACATCAAGAGCTTTGCAATAAAGCTTTTGTGTGTGCGCATTTTGATGTGGGGGATCCTTTTATTTGAACGGATATGGGCACGGTTGTTGCCATTTTTCCTTGTTCTCAGTCTCTTTTGTTCGTTTAGCTGGTTGGGGCTTTTTGGCGTTTTAGGCTATTGGTTCCATTGGCTCTTACTTGGAGTTTTAGTTGTTTGTGCTGGGGCGAGTTTATTTTTTCTTATTCGTTTTCGGTTTCCCACAATGCGGGAAGTCGATCATCGTCTTGAACATGTTAATGATCTTAAACACCAGCCTTTGAATATTCAGACAGATCATGTATGTTCTGAAAATGAGGAAGATTTTAGTGCTATTGTTTGGCGTGAGCATCAACGTCGAATGGCAAAGCAATTAGTCCATTTAAAAACTGGATTTATTTCTCTTAATAGTGCGGCTTATGATCCTTCAGCTTTGAGAGCTTTGTGTGTTCTCCTTTTTGTGTGTGCCTTTAGCTTTTCTTTTGGCTCACGAGGGGGACGTTTGGCTGATGCTTTTGATTTTCGTCCTGTTGTTGATGAAAAATTTATGCGGATTGATGCTTGGGTAACGCCCCCTGCTTATACTGGCATGGCACCGATTTATTTGACAAAAGATGAGAAGACACAACTGGAAGTTCCTAAAGGGAGTGATGTGGTTGTGCGTGTTGTCAATGGGGCTGGTGTTACAGTTAAAGCAAAAACTTTAGAAGATGGGCAGAAAGTTTCATTTTCAGAGAAAAATGAAAAAACAGCTTTTAATGATCCAATCGTTCATTTTGAAACCCATTTAGAGCATTCAATGGATTTATTTGTATCATCACGTCGTAAAAAACAGCAATGGCATTTGCAGATGATTAAGGATGCATTTCCAACAATTGATTGGCTGGAAAAACCAGGGCGGATTTTAACGGGGTCATTGGAGCTACGATATGAATTGGATGATGATTATGGTGTGAGGAACGCTTTTGTTGAAATAGAGCCTCTCTTTCAGAATAAAAATGCTTCTTCTCTTTATAAGGCACCGGAAATAAAGCTTCTTCTTCCACGGGGTGGAAAAGGTAAAATGCGGACGGTACACGATGTATCAGCCCATCCATGGGCGGGTTCGCAAGTCAAAATTACTTTGGTGGCAGAAGATGGTGCAGGGCAGAAAGGGCGTAGCAAAACTTTTGTTATGATATTACCGCAGCGTATTTTTTCAAATCCTGTTGCCCGTTCTGTCAGTGAATTACGACGTTTACTTGCTCTTGATGTTTCTGCGAGAGAGCGTGTATTGGATATGCTTTCTGCTTTGCTGGTGCGTCCAGAAAAAGGGCTCCAAAATACAGCGCATTTTCTCGTTCTACAAAGTGCATGGACAAGGCTTTCTTTGGCACAAACAGAAGAGGATTTGCGCGATGTGGTGGACTATTTATGGCAAATTGCTTTAGGCATTGAAGGCAATAAGCTTGAATCTGTGCAGAAAAATTTAAAACAGGCACAAGCTGCTTTACGCGATGCATTGCGATATGGTGCTCCAGCGGCGGAAATCGAACGGCTTATGGCAGATTTACGTCAAGCGATGGATGCGTATATTCAAGCTTTGGCTGAAAAAGCACCAGATAGCCAAGTTTCCAAAAATTCTAAAAGCTCAAAAAGTCCTAATCTTTCTGAAGATACATTACAAGAAAAGCTGAATCGCATTGAGGAAATGGCTAAAATGGGCTCTTCCTTAGCTGCTGAACAGCTCTTGGCGGAAGTTGAACAGACGCTTGATCATTTGCATGTGCAAAAAAGCAATCAAAATGAAGGAGAAAAAAGTCAATCTGCACAAATGAAAGAAAAGATGGACCAGCTTGGAGATTTAATGCGTCGTCAGCAGGAAATTCTCAATGAAACACATCAGTTAGAGATGGGACAAAAACGGGGGGAAAACGTACCGGAAAAACAAAAGGAATCTTTAAAAAAACGCCAAGCTGAATTGCAATCTGAATTATCAACATTAGAAAAGGAATTATCAAAGCAGGGGTTTGAAACAGGTGATGCACTGAAAAGGGCAGAAGAAAAAATGAATTCTGCAGAAGATGCTCTTGATCATGGAAATCATCAGGCATCTATACAAAATCAGTCTGATGCTTTAGAATCTTTGCGACAAGGTGCCCAAAATGTTTTGAAAAAAATGCGTGAAACACTCAAAGAAACAGGGAATGATCAAAACGCTGATTCTGGTCCGAAAGATCCGTTAGGGCGTCCGCTTTCTTCAAAAACAGATGAAGGACAAGAAGGTGAGGCGCTTCCACAAGAAAGTGATCAAATGCGTACGCGGCAAATTTTGGATGAAATTCGCAAACGCCTTGGTAAGGAACATATTCCAGAAGTAGAAAAAAACTATCTTGAAAGGTTGCTTCATTTTAATTAACCAATCGTTGGTTTTTTGCTTAATTGATTTTAGAGGCAGCATATGAAAACCTCTATGGAATTTATCCCAAAAGAAAATGATTAAAATGCTTGTAATGCAATCATCATCCTGTTGCGCTGCTTTTTTTGATTATTTAAGTTTAGAATGTGAAATATTAAAATGTTCGCTATTGCGGAGAAAGAGTAGAAGTCCATATAGGTTTAGTATATGAAAGCCTGTAATATTTGAGATTTGTTTCTACATGGTATGTTGAGTTGGATATCGTCACGCTGAAAGATTTTTATGCTTCTGCACTTGGACTGCGCGTGCAAAAGACGCTGTGTGACCAATTGAATTTATGGTGGCCTGATCTTGCGGATAAACGGGTTATGGGGTTAGGGTATACACTTCCTTATCTTTCTGCATTGCGTGAACGTACCCAACAATGTTTTGCTTTTATGCCAGCTAGACAAGGTGCTTCGCCTTGGCCTTGTGTTGAGCAAGTTGCTACAGCGCTTGTTTTTGAAGAAGACTTACCGCTTTCTGATGCATCAGTTGATTGTATTTTATTGGTCCATGCACTAGAATATACAGAGAATTCATTTGAAACGTTGAATGAAATATGGCGTGTTTTAGCCCCTAATGGTCATTTGATTGTCATTGTTCCTAATCGTTCTGGCTTTTGGGCGCGCAATACGACTACGCCCTTTGGTTATGGCGAACCCTATACTCGCCAACAGATTACGCGTTTGTTTGAAAAAACAAATTTTATTTCTGGGCCAATCCAAGAAATTGTCCATTATATGCCCTCTACAGGCTATGCGTCGCGATTGTTCTCACTTTTTTATGAGCCATTTGCACGCCATCTTTTTCCTTATTTTGGTGGACTCTTGATTTGTCAGGCACAAAAACGTGTTTATCAGGGGGTGCTTGTACAGCGTCGTCAGTCGCGACGTGTTTTTATTCCTGCTTTATCCCCACAGACGAGAAATATTTTAATTTATAAAGATCATTAATCATTTTGCTATTGGCATAAGAATCGCAAATTTATAAGGCTTCTTTCATCTCAAATTGTATGTGAGCGTTTTTTTTTCATCTCATTTTTTTAATGCAAAGAAATGATTTAAGATATTAAACTTATTTTTGAAACGATTCATATCAAATCAGAGGTTTAAACGATAACCGTTTTGATCTGTCATGAGAATTTGTGCATTAGAGGGATCATTTTCAATTTTTTGTCGTAAACGATAGATATGGGTTTCTAAAGTATGGGTGACAACGTTTTCATTATAGCCCCAAACTTGTTCTAACAATGTTTCACGGCTGACAATTTTATCATTAGCATAATAGAGGCATTTGAGAATTGCTGCTTCTTTTTCTGTGAGATAGATTTCATTGTTGCATTGATCAAGAAGAAGTTTTTTTCTTAGTTTAAAAGTATAGGGACCAATATGCAAAGTTGCATCTTCATTTTGTTCATATTGGCGCAACTGTGCTCGAATTCGCGCTAATAATACTGCAAAGCGAAAGGGTTTTGTCACATAATCATTGGCGCCTGTTTCAAGATCTAAAATGGTATCGCAGTTTGTATCATCATTCGTTATCATGATAATGGGGGCACGAAATCCTTGGGTGCGTAATTGTTTAACCGCTTTGCGACCATCAAGATCAGGAAGTTCAAGTCCCAAAATGACAAGATCAATATTTTCTTCTTGGATTATTTTCATTCCCCTTTCAGCTGTTTTTGCTTGGAAAATTTCAAATTCTTGATGCATTTGCAATTGTTCTACCAAAATGGGGCGTAGATCATCATCTTCAATGATTAAAAGAGTATAGTTGTTCATGTTTTTCCTTATAGCCATGTTAAGGCACTGATTAGTAAAGAGTAGTTTCATAAAAAATGAGCTTTCATGCAAGAAAAATTAAAAGAGAAAAATTAAAAAAGAGCGTCTCTAAAAACTGAACTTTTATATGATTTCTATGGTTATTTACTAAAAAGAAGATGTATCGTTATGCGCAGAATATTTATACATTGATTGGAAGCGTTGTGCCCCTTGGTATTTGAGCCTTTTCTTCAGTTATGTTGAAAAGATGCATCATGAACAGAGTATTTGTGCAATTTTAGGGGGCTGTATTGAGAAAGAGTGCAGAATACAAAATAACAAGGAGAAATATATTAGCATGAGAATACGATAAGGGATGCATTGTACTTGTTCTTCCACGCTATAAAGCACTTTTCCATGTGTGTTAATGAATAAAAATTATTGTTTTAAGATCAAAGCATTTCTTTCTTAAGGTTGCCCATCAAACACACTTCTTTCCATTCATCTTCTGTCACGGGTTGTACGGATAAGCGGCTGGCGTTGACCAGCACCATATTGGCTAGTTTGGGATTAGCTTTAATTTGTTTTAATGAAACAGGTGTTGGCATGTCACAAAGTGCACGGATATCCACACATTCCCAGCGTGGATCAGAGCTTGTAGAATCAGGGTGTACCTCAGCACATATTTCGACAATGCCTACAATTTCTAAACCTTTATTTGAGTGATAAAAGAAACCTTTATCGCCATATTTCATGGCACGCATATTATTACGGGCTTGATAATTGCGAACACCATCCCATTGTTCTCCACCCGCTCCTTTTTTCTTTTGCATCTCCCATGACCATTTATGAGGTTCAGATTTAAAAAGCCAATAAGCCATGTGTTCACCTTTTTCATAGACCGTTATGCATTCATCATGTTCCTTTTTTATAAGCATCTTTGTAACATCATCAATGATGATTTTTTAAAGTGGTGTAAAGAACGGGCATTATCTATTTTTTGTTTCAAAATAATTTGTAATAAGGAGTACGCTTCAATTGATAATGTTGTATTTTGCTTTAATCTTTTAGCAAAAAAATATATCAATGTATCGAAGAATAGACGTAAAATTTCTCAGCCATGAAGGTTTTATCATCTTTTCGGCTATGATTGTGAAACGCAGTCATGAGAGGCGCATTACATTAGAAAAAACTTAGAAAGAAAATTAGTTTTAAAAAGTTACTATAATGGTTGTGAAACAAATAGATAATCAAAGGTGAATATTTAAGTTTGCATGTCGCGTCTTGGGTCGAGTAAATCGTGTGAAATGAGAAGCAGATAGAATCGTTTGCAGGTAGGAAATTGATTCAATAACCATCTAGATTGTTTACAGACTTAGATTGAGTAAAAATCTTCGTTCTTTGAAAGGTGGGGAAATCAATTTATTTATGCTTTTGTTCCACGGCGTCCCATTCCGATCAAGGGCATGGCTTTTTCATCTAATGGCCAGCGTGAGCGAGGGGCAATATCAAGAGAGCTTGTTTCTCCTTGTGCGAGCTTTTGTGCACCGGCAAAAGCAATCATTGCAGCATTATCGGTACACAAGGAAAGAGGAGGGGCTATAAATTCAAAACCATGTTGGTGGGCAAGTTCTTGCAACGTAGAACGAAGTGCTTGGTTTGCAGCAACGCCGCCCGCAACAACTAAAGCAGGAGAATGTTTTCCTTGATCATGAGAGAGAGGATATTGGTGGGTAAAGTGTTGTAGAGCCAAATGAACACGATCACGCACTGTATCGGTCACGGCGGCTTGAAAACTTGCTGCAATGTCAGCAACATCATTTTCTGTAAGAGGCGCTATGGCCGTTGCGGCTTGTCGAACAGCTGTTTTAAGACCTGAAAAAGAAAAATCTAACCGTTTTTCACCTTTTAAAGGTCGCGGAAGAGGGATGCGATTTTTATCACCTAATAAAGCTGCTTTTTCAAGCGCTGGTCCACCAGGATAAGGAAGACCTAAAAGTTTGGCAGTTTTATCAAAGGCTTCTCCTAATGCATCATCAATGGTGGTTCCTAAACGTTGATAGTTGCCTATTCCATGAACAAGGATTGTTTGTGTATGCCCCCCTGAAACTAAAAGTAATAAATAAGGAAACTTGACATTGTGCGTTAACACAGCTGTTAAAGCGTGTCCCTCTAAGTGATTGACGGCAATAAATGGTTTTCCAGTGGCAAGAGAGAGTGCTTTTGCGCTCATAACGCCTACCAATAGTCCCCCGATCAAACCAGGTCCACTGGTGGCTGCAATGCCATCAATATCTTTTAATTTGGTGTTTGCTTCTGTGAGAGCTTGCAGAATTAAATGATCAAGAATTTCAACGTGGGCACGAGCGGCAATTTCAGGAACAACACCGCCGTAAGGTGCGTGATGATCAATTTGGCTCCAAACAATATTAGAAAGAATTCGGCTGTTTGATTCATTGTTGTATTCAATGACAGCTGCTGCCGTTTCATCACAACTTGTTTCTATTCCCAACAGACGCATTTTAAACAAAACCTTATTTTGAAGCTTCTTTCTCGCGTGCGTACCATGAACAGAAAAAGATGCAAAGTATTTCTCTTTAAGAATTGATTTTTCTACGAGAGAATGAATTTTGGTACTTTCTTTGAATTTTATGGCATTGTTGATTAAAAAATGAAGCTGTATTTTTAGTATAAAATTCAGATGTGTTTTTAAAAACTTGTCTATTAAAGTTTATCATTGTAAATGTTATTGATAAAAATGCGATTTAGAAAATTTCCATAAAGTTATACTCTTTGTAAAAATTGTGTAATGGAAACAAAAATATTTGAGAAAAGCTTCATTTTTAAAACTTTCTTCATTTTATTATTTTATCATTAAAAAAAGTGTGCACAAAAAGTGACAGAGATGGTCGATTCTTCAAAATCAAAAGTTAAATCACATTATGCTGGTACGCGCCGTAAGAAGCCAGTCATTGAACATGAAGCTGTTTCCCATGATTTAGAGGAAAAAATACAAAATTCTGTAGAATCTCATGCACGAGAAAAACAGAATATCCAAAGTCAGGATAAAAGTATCTCTCGCACATCTTGGTTTTTGTTTCCCCTTTCAGGGATTTTAGGGGGACTCATTGCTTTGGGAATTTTTGTGGGGCTTCAATGGGCAGGTTTGTTTTCTTTTCCTTTTGTGGCAAATTCTGTTGGAGGGGAAAAAGTTTTGCAGATTGCTGAAGCTGCAAAAAGCCAAGGTAATAAAACAAAAGAACAATTGGAACGAATGCTTCAAGAAATCGATGCGTTAAAAACAGAGTTTTCTTCTTTTTCATCACAACAGTTTAAAGCAATGAAAAACGATGAGCTCTTGCAAAAAGAAAGCAGAAAAGCTTTTGTGGTTTTAGAGGAAAAAGTAAAAGTTCTTGAGGAGGCTGTACAAGCTTTTGTTGGAGAGTCAAAAGAAATAGAAACGGCTTTGTCTGTTGGGCAGAGCAATGCACATGATCTTGCTTCGTTAAAAAAACAGCTGGAAGCACTACAGGAAGAAATTACGGTTAAAAATAGTGAGAAAAAAGAAATAAATACGGCACTTTTTACAGCGATCAGTTCGTTAAAAAATGCTGTAGAGCGGGGTGGATCTTATAACAACGAATTACAACTGTTACAGCAATTATCACCCTCGATTGATGGACTTGATGTGTTGCAAAAGACAGCTGATGTAGGTCTTCCAAGTTCAGCACAACTTTCAATTGATTTTGCTCATGTTGCTGATGCAATTGTTGGTACGCAAAATATTGTTGCGCCAGATGCTGGTTTTTTTGACCGAATTTTAGCGTGGATAAAAGGGCTTATTGTTTCACGACCGATTGGAAATGTTGAAGGGATGACGCTGGGGGCGATTGCAGCGCGCATGGAAGTTGCTATTCAAGCCGGTGATTACGAAAAGGCTTTGAGCGAATGGCAATCATTGCCCCAAAGTGCAAAAGATGTTTCAAAGGATTTTGTTCAGAAGCTTGAAAGGCACATTGCTATTCAACAGTTGCTGCAGCAATTGTTGTTGTCTGTGCAACAAGGGTCTTTTAAGGCAACAAAGATGTAAATAGGCTCCAGATGATACGTGTTTTTATTTATACTTTTGTTGTTTGTATCCTTGGATTAGCTTTTGTATGGGTTGCTAATCACAATGGTGTTTTTGTCCTTACATTTTTGCACTCCAGATTTTCTGCTTCATTGCTTACAATGTTAAGCGTGCTTACGTTGCTTTTTGTAACGCTGGTGCTTTTATGGTGGTTATTGTCTTTCTTTTTTTCCATACCGAGTGCTCTTTCCAATTATTTTTATAAACGCCAACGAAAGCGCGGTTATGAAGCTCTCTCAAAGGGGATTCTTGCAACTTTTGCTGGTGATGGTATGGTTGCACAAAAAATGGACGCACAGGTTGCTAAATATCTTGCAGGAAAGCAAGAACCGTTGGTAAAATTTTTAAAAGCACAAACCTTGTCATTACAAAATAACTCTGTTCGTGCCATCAGCCTTTATGAGGAGATGAGAAAGGAAGAGCCAACAAAACTGGTTGGACTTTACGGTTTGTTTCGTGAAGCGATGAAGAGTAAGGCTTATGAAGCAGCACAACAATATGCACAAGAGGCACTAACTTTATCTCCGGCACTTTTATGGGCGCATCAGGCGGTGCTTGATCGGTTGGGGGCTGAGGGTAAATGGGATAAGGCACTTACTGTTTTTGAAAGAGCGCAAAAAGCTCTTCCGCGTTCTGTTCGTTCGACTCCAGAGCGGCAGCATATACAGGTTTTACTGTTAAGTGGGCAAGCACTTCATCTGTTTGATACACATCCTGTGCAAGCACGTGAAGCCATTTTGAAAGCTCATAAATTGGCTCCTGATTTTGTTCCAATAAAAATTATAGCTGCTAATATTCTTTATAAATTAAATGAAACGCGTAAAGCGGATAAAATGATTATAGCGGCTTGGCAGAAGGAGCCCCATCTTGATTTGGGGGCGCTTTATATTGAAAGAGAAGAAGGAGCCATTGGACGATTGAAAAGGGCTAAGACACTTGCTTCTTATAACAAAGATGTATTTGAGTCGGCTTTTCTTATTGCTAAAGCTGCTTTGGATGCTGGTGAAACGACATTAGCAAGAGAGCAAGCACAAAAAGCATTACAGTATCATCCACGGGAAAGTGTTTATTTATTATTGGCAGATATTGAAGAGGCACAGGGAAACAATCAAGGCGCTGTGCGTCAATGGCTTTCCTTAGCACTTCGTGCTGAACGTGATCCAGTATGGATGTGTGAGGGGGCTATTTTTTCTTCTTGGTCAGCTGTTTCTCCAATCAGTGGACGTTTGGGTTGTTTTGAATGGAAAGCACCTCCCCGTGTACCTTCTCTTACATTAGAGGCAGTCAATATTGTGCCAAAAAAGCAAGATAAAGAGGACGTTGTAGAAAAAAGTGAGGAGATTGAGGATAAAAAGCTTGAAAAATTAACGTCTATAGACGATCCTTTTTTGTATAATATACAGGTGGAGAAACAAAATATAAAAGAACAAGATGCGAAAACGTTCAGTCGAGTTCATTTAAATGTTGATGATCCAGGGGTTAAAACAGAAACAGAAGAAGAAGGGGCGTCTTTATCGAGGAGGAAGTTTCGTTTATTTTAAATTGTGCCAATAGGGTGAGTGGGGTGTTTTTTCAGAAGAAACAATGAATGTAGAAGAAAAAACTTGTTATTAATCTTGCACAATAAATTATTCTCTTATGCTTAATAGACTTAAAAAAAATGAAGTTTTTCCTCGTTACAGAGGTGATTGGTTATAAAATGTTTTTAAATCAGAGATGTCTTGGTAAAAAGCAAAAAAATAGCAAACCAAGGATTGCAGTCGTTATTCATCGGCGGTCTACTTATACGGGTCGTTTGGGAAAATTTTTACAACAAAATGGTTTTGTTCTTGATGTTTATCATCCTATTTTTGGGCAAAAACTCCCTGACACATTAAAGCATTACGCTGGTGTTGTTATCTTAGGGGGACAGATGAGTGTGAATGACAGCGAAGCTTATATTGGTGAGGAAATTGATTGGATTTCGTTATCGCTAAAGGAAAATAAGCCTTTTTTGGGTATTTGTCTTGGAGCACAAATGTTAGCGCGAAATTTAGGCGCGCGCGTTGGTACAAGAAGTGATGGGAGTGTTGAAGTGGGCTGGTATCCACTGGAAGTAACACCACAAGGGAAGGAATTAATGAATTGGCCAGAAATGGTCTACCATTTTCATGATGAAGGTATTTATGATTTACCAAAAGAGGCAATGCTTTTAGCAACGGGGAATACGTATCCTACGCAAGCCTTCCGTTATGGAAACAATGCATGGGGTTTGCAATTTCATGCTGAGTTTACACGCGCTATGATGCGACGTTTGTTAGCGCGTTCGGCACATAAATTAACCGAAAAAGGTGCTCAGCCTGCTTGTGCACATTTAAAAGGGCGTTTAATCTATGATCAAGCTTTAAGCCTATGGTTTGAAGGTGCATTACGGCAGATCTTTTGTACACCGACCGCACTTGTGTGAATATGCGCTATTTATTGTCATTCTTGTTGTACTGTAAAAACAGTGTTATTTAAGGTTAAAGAGAGAAAACTCATGTGAAACTTTACATATAAGGTGTTTTTTGTTAGAAAACTCTCTTAAGGAAATCTTGCTTCTTGAGATCATGGGGTGCTGCATTTTAGGATGATAAATTATGAACAGCATGAAGTGGTTAGCAGACAAAGCCCTATTAGATTAAGAAGCGGGATTGTTTATAGATTGGTGAATGTTTAAGAATCTTTGTCCTTTTTAGGGTGGGGTGAAAATCAAAAGATAAAGAAAGTTTTAAAATTGTCTACATCCTCTCAAATACCATCATCACAAAAAAGTTTTTCTTTGCGCTATTTATTTTGTGGGCTGTTTTGTCTTGCTCTGATCCTTATTTATAGCGCTTTCTGGTTTTTTTTTCACGTAAAATAGAAAACTATGTTTCTGATATATCCGCAAAAGCGTCTTCTGGTAGTATGGCGGCGGTGTGCGAGAATGTACGCAAAAATGGTTATCCTTTGCGTATCGGTGTTGTTTGTGACAAGTTTCAATTTTCTTGGCCTTTATATGGGGTTTCTTTATCGACGGGGCGTTTGACGGTTGGTGCACCAATTTATGCCCCTCATTTGGTTGAGTTTAATGTTGATTCTCCTGCATCAATTGTTTTTTCTGAAAAAACTTCCGTAGTATCTCGTTGGCGCAATTTGGTGATTGAAACAGAACCTTATTGGAAAACAGGTCAGACATTGAAATTTATCGCTGAAGGGCTTGAATTTTCTCCTCTTTCCTCTTCCCTTGAGGATCAAAAGCTTCAAGAAACAGGGGGATCACAAACGGCAGA
Organism: Bartonella tribocorum; assembly: GCF_002777915.1. Taxonomy (GTDB): domain Bacteria; phylum Pseudomonadota; class Alphaproteobacteria; order Rhizobiales; family Rhizobiaceae; genus Bartonella; species Bartonella tribocorum_A. The sequence continues at coordinate 24,431 of NZ_NJGE01000010.1, forward strand.
TAAAAAGACGATACAACAAAATGTTGAAGATCAGGCATCGTTGCAAGATATTCCTGATGTGGTTGCACAGCCATTAGAGTCAAAAGGTGTCTCTCAAAAAATAACGGCAGAATTTTTACGTTTTGATCTTGAACATGAAAAAAATCATTTCTCAGGAAATATGACTTTTGACGGTTTTGATGTTTCTCCAATTTTTATATCTTCTTTTGTTGATGTTCCAAAAATTGATGGCAATTTGAAATGGATTTTAAATGATGTTTCTCTTCTATCTGAAAAAGGAGGAGAAAATTGGAGACAGCATCTCTATGGAAAAAGTGGCATTTTAAAACATGGTGAATTGGCTTTTCATACAGGTGGTGGGGTGCATATCAGTGGACCTTTTTCTTTTGATGATGAAGGATATTTGACAGCAACATTTGAACTTGTTTGTATACAGCATGTGAAGTTTCTTGAGACTTTGAAACACTTGTTTCCTGAAGAGGCGGATAATTTTAAAGCGTTATTTTTTATTTTGAGTACACTTCCTAAAAATGCAGATGGCGCTCCCGTTCTTCCTTTGACTGTTAGCCATGGCTGGGTAAAACTGGGATTTTTAAAGCTTGGTCGTCTTGCGCCACTTTAGGTTTGAGAAGAAATTGGCAAGAGCGTCTGTATGGCAACATATTGATTTATAAAAAAGTGTTCACTGTTTTACACGTTGAATGAGGGAAACGTAGAATATGCGACTCTCCTTCAATATGCAAAATGATAAAGGTATGATTGTAAATCAAAGCATTTATATTTTGATGATGAAGGATATTTGACAGAAAAATTTGAATTTGTTTTTTTGTTCTATCCGCAGGAATTCTTAACACTTTGCAGCGCTTGTTTACCGTCAGGCCTAAAGTTTTCAAGTGTTATTTTTTATTTTGATACTCTGTTTAAAAATGAGAGACAGCATTCCCGCTCTATCCTTGTTGATTGTAGCTTGCTAGCAGATTTTGTATATTTTGATTCAAGTTTTGTACCAATTCATTTTATTTTAAATTATTTTTAAGGGGCTCTCAAAGGTCTTTAAAGAGCTTTCAAAGCCCATCATCCCTTTTGTTACAAAATTTCGATTTTTCCCATTTTCATGTGTTAAAATCCATTTTTATAAAACGCACATCGACTGGTAAAAAATGGTTATGAAAACAATCAATACATATTTTTCCCTAATTCCATTTGGTGTAAAATCTATTGTCAGACCAATATTGATATTGGTCATAGATAAATAGAACAAGGATAAAAGATTGGCTATTTTGTTCTGCTTTTAAAGCTGAAAATTGATGTTTTTACTTTGAGAAATCAATTCTGTTGTCGCTTTGAAATTGTTAAACAATTTTGTTGTGATAAGGAGCGGGATTTGTATTTTGGATGCTCTATCTTAAAATGAAAACTCCCGCTCTATCCTTGATGGCTTGCTGTGGTGGAATAAAATGGGCATTTTACTGGGTCATTTTGTACTCATTTTAAGTTTGAAAGCCAGTATTTTGAAGTTGAGAAATCAATCCTGCTGCAAAAGTAAAACGAGAAATATTGAGATCATTTTCAATAAGAGCGCTAATGCGGTTTGTAATATTATGAATATCATCTTCTTTTGTTTTTTTCCAAGTAGCAAAAGGATCCTCTTTTTTTCCATAATTCTTGAGGATTTTTATAACGATTTGCCGTAAGCTTTCGGAAACATTTTCTTTGGCTTGGTTTAAAGCCATACTATCATAGTAATCGAGGATAGGAATTGTTCTTCTCGCTTCGTTAATTCGGTTGATACGAATGATTTGCGCAAGTGAGAAATAGATCCCTGCGGTTTTAATAAGATCGCTGTTGCTTTGTTTTGCAATTAAAGAAATATCACAGATGGTTGGAGCGGCTTCCAAGAGAGCTAATTGTTTTGCTAATGCTTTTGGTGCTCCTTCTTCGCTGTAGTGTCGTGCTTTTTCTTCAATCTTTTGCTTAATATCGTTATCGTTAGAACGCATAAGCTCTTTTTCAATAACACTACGGGCTTGTTTTATTGTTTTTACAATTTCTTCTAATGGACGTGAGAGATCCATGTTGTGCAAACCCCAATTGGTTGTTTCAAAGAGCATTGGGGTTATTGCTGCGTAGAATTTGTTTTGAACAAGACCGGGTATTTTATTATCAAGCTTATCAATTTGATCAGACAATTGAGAAATTTCAAAACTATCACGGATGGCAATGAAAACGCGAATAATATTTTCAACCTTTTGGTCTGTTGCATCGTGGAGTTGATTAACAAAAGTAGGACCGCCACGATTGACAATATCGTTGGCAATCAGCGTTGCAATAATATTACGACGCAATTGATGGTTGATGACTTCCTTCTCAAAATTTTCTTGAATTTGGGTTGGAAAATAATTCAGCAAAGCTGCGTTGAAATAGTGATCATCAACAATGGGGCTATTGGCAATTTCTTCTTTGAGCGTTAATTTAGCATAGGCCAAAATAACGGCGAGTTCTGGACGGATAAGACCTTTGCCTTGGGTTGTTCTTTGTCGTAAAACTTGTTCATCAGGGAGTACTTCAACCCTGCGATCTAGAAGTTTTTTTTGTTCCAAATCGTGCATAAAGCGTATTTGATAGGGTAAATCAGCAGTGCTTTGGCTTTCTGCTAAAGAAAGAGCAAGGGGTTGTAGATAATTGTTGCGTAAGACGAGTTGTTCGACTTGAGGTGTCATTTTTTTCAAGAGTTTATTGCGCTCTTCGCGGGTAAGTGTTTTAGCACGAAGTGCTGATGCAAGGACAATTTTAAGGTTAACCTCAATATCAGAACAATTTACACCGGCAGAATTGTCAATGGCATCCGTATTGCAGCGACCACCATTTGAGACATATTCAATTCGTCCACGTTGGGTCATGCCAAGATTAGCGCCTTCGCCAATAATTTTTGCACGCACTTGTTCTCCGGTAATGCGGATTGCATCATTTGCACGATCACCTACTTGGGCATCACTTTCTGTAGTAGCGCGGATGTACGTACCAATGCCACCAAACCATAAAAGATCAACAGGGGCTTTGAGAAGAGCAGAAATAATTTCAAAAGGGGTTCCTGTTTGTTTTTCGAAACCAATGGCTTTTGCTGCTTCGGGTGAGAGCGTAATGGTTTTTTCTTTTCGTGAGAAGATACCACCACCCTTTGATAATTTACTTTGGTCGTAATCTTGCCAGCTTGAGCGAGGCAGTTTGAAGAGACGCATACGCTCTGCATAGCTTTCCTCTGTGTTTGGATTTGGATCGATAAAGATATCACGGTGATCAAAAGCAGCAATCAATTTTGTTTGTTTGGAAAGGAGCATTCCATTACCAAAGACATCACCAGACATATCGCCAACACCGACACAGGTGAAAGGCGTTGTTTGAATATCGTGATTAAATGATTCTCGAAAATGTCTTTTGACGGCTTCCCATGCACCTTTGGCTGTGATCCCAATTTCTTTATGGTCATAGCCTGCTGAGCCACCAGAGGCAAAAGCATCATCGAGCCAAAAATGGTTTGCTTGGCTGATAGCGTTGGCTGTATCAGAAAAGGTTGCTGTCCCCTTGTCTGCTGCGACAACAAAATAGGGGTCAGGATCATCATGACAAATGACATTATGGGGCGCACTTATTTTGCCGTTAACCAGATTGTCTGTGATGGAGAGCAAAGCTGTGATAAAGTCCATATAAGCTTGTCGTGCGGCTTCTACGATGAGAGCACGGTCACTTGTTTGAGGAAGGCGATGGGGATAGAATCCACCTTTTGCACCCGCAGGAACGATAACGGCATTTTTAACTTGTTGGGCTTTGACTAAGCTAAGCACTTCTGTGCGATAATCTAATGCGCGGTCAGACCAACGAATTCCGCCACGGGCGATAGGTCCAAAACGCAAATGGACCCCTTCAACTTCTGGTCCATAAACAAAAATTTCTCGATAAGGGCGCGGTTCAGGTAAGCCTTCAATTTGGCGCGGATTTAATTTGGTGGCTAAAATACGCCGTGGACTGCCGTCGCTAAGAGGTGTAAAGGCATTCGTTCGTAAACTCGCATCAATAAGGTTACAATAACGACGTAAGATAAGATCATCATCTAAACCAGATACTTTCCGTAATTTTTCTTCAATGCGCTTTTGAATAATCTGTTGCTTTTTTTCCCGTTCTTTTTCTGTATGGCTTTGATGAAATTTTAAATGAAATAAAGCATAAAGTTCTTTGGTAATATCGGGATAAGCATTTAAAGTTTGGGCTACGCGGTCTTGCGAATAAGGAATTCCAGCTTGTTGGAGATAACGTCCGTAATGGCGCAAAATAACAATTTCATGCCAATCAAACTCAGCTGTTTGGGTGAGGGCGTTAAAGGCGTCATTATCAGCATTTTGTGCCCAAATGGCTTCAAAGGTTTCGGCAAGCTTTTGACCGTCTTTTTCAAAATCGAGGCAGAGTTGAAAAGTACTTTCTAGTTGCATATCATGAAGATATACAGATTGTCCATTGCCATCTGGTAATTCAAGCGTTTGTTCCGCGATAACGCGAAATCCCATATTTTCAAGCAGTGGTACACGTTTGGAAAGAGCAAGGGCTTTATGGCGGTGAAAGAGCCGAAGAGAAATGTTCTGTTTTTCTTTGTTTTGTGCGTGATAAAAGGTCACGAAAAGAGGCTTTTTATCATGAAGACTTAGAATATGTCCGGCATCTTTAATGGCATCTTCTGCTGAAAATAAATCACGATAACTGTTGGGAAATTCACGGGCTAGACGGGTTTGTGGTTCTGTTATTTTGTGGATCAGAGCGATGGCTTGAACACTATCTTCCCAACTTTGTGCGATTGAACGCACATGTTGTTCAAGTGTGGCGCGCTCATGAAGCGGAACAGTTTCGCTACCTTTGCGATGGATAATATAATAAACACGGATAAGGGTACTTTCTAAAAATAGCGGATAGGATTCAAAAAAGTCGCCTTTATAAAGCTCAACAAAATGTTCGCCAACTTTTTCACGGAGGCTGCTGCTGTATTGGTCACGTGGTACGTAGACAAGGATAGAAACAAAGCGCCCAAAAGAATCAGTGTGGACAAGTACGCGCAAACGAGGGCGTTCGTCAAGTTGCAGGATCAGTTTGGCATTTTCTGTTAATGTATCAACATCCGTACGAAACATTTCATCTCTTGGATAGGTTTCTAAGACACTGACGAGTGCTTTTCCAGAATAGTCAGCACGATTGTATCCAAGGCGTTGAATAATGGTTTGGGCTTTTTCTTTTAAGAAAGGAATTTGCAAAATAGAGCGTGTATAAGCTGAAGAGGTAAAAAGCCCTACAATGCGTAATTCTCCACAGAGTTGGTCTTCTTTATCAAAGATTTTAAGACCAATATAATCGAGCCAAACGGAACGGTGAATTTTGGAACGACTGTTTGCTTTTGTCACAATAAACAGGTTATCACTTTCCATAAAGGATAAGACTTCCTGAGGAGGTTCTTTCATACTTTCATCGTCAACAATATGAATAGAAGCATCCGCGAGTATACCAAGTTCAATGTTACTTGCTGTGAAAGATTTTATAGGTTTTTGATCTTTGATGAAGTTGTAAGTGCGCATGCCAAGGAAGATGAAATTATCGTCTTTGAGCCAGTGAAGAAATTCAATAGCCTTTTCGCCTTCTTGTTTGTAGTGTGAGGGAAGGCTTGTTTGATAGGCATGAATATGCTTTTCAACTTCTTCAAGCATAGGTTTCCAGTCTTGTACAGCAGCATTAACCTGCTCAAGAACTAAGGTGAGTTTATTTTCAAGTTTTTGGATCTGTTGTTCGTTTAACGACTCGATGTGGATTTGCATCAGACTGATGCGTTTTCCAGAAGAACAATCAAGAATAGGGTGTGCAATCAAATAAATATGGTTTTTATGTTGATTGAAGACATTTAAAATGGAATCAAGAAGGAAGGGTTTGTTATCATTGACAAGAGTGATAACAGTTATCGGTTTGTTATTGCGGGTCAAATTTTGTTCAAAGCAGATGGTATTTTTTCCTGCTTGGTGGAGATTGAAAGCTCTTACGGCGATGGCGGCGGCTTTTTGAAGTTCTTTATTTTCGTAATGAACAATATCTTCTTTATCAGTTTGAGCAAAAAGGATTTTTTCTATTTTATCCGGTGTGTTTTTTGTTTCTATTGTTTTTTGTTGTAACACATTTACTCTCCCTTTTTGCTCTTAGGGGTCTTTTCTTGTTTTCATTATTTAAGAGCAGACCATTATACTCTTTTACACTGTAACACTTTCTTCCTAAAGAAAACAGCTCTTTATTTGCAAAGAATGACTTTGTTTTTGTTATTTTTTAGTAATAATTTGCACTTTAAAGAAATATTTTACATCAATGAAGGGGTCTTTTTAGTATTTTTGTGTGTTAATAGTTTGTTTTTCTAATTATATGAAATGAAAGTAAAGAGAGAATGAGAAGTAAAAGAGAGAATGACCCGTTTACCAGAAAGACTTTTAAGTGGTTACCAAAACTTTATAAATAATCATTTTTCATATAAAACAGCACATTATCAGCAATTGGCGATTGAGGGGCAGAAACCTGAAGTTTTGGTTATTGCTTGTTGTGATTCGCGTGCTATCCCAGAAATGATTTTTGATGCTAAGCCTGGGGAAATTTTTACCTTACGCAACGTGGCAAATGTGGTTCCTCCTTTTTCCCCTGATAACAAATATCATGCAACATCAGCGGCTCTTGAATATGCTGTGCAATTGCTTGAGGTGAAACATATTGTTGTTTTTGGTCATGCCCATTGTGGAGGCGTTCGTACGGCTCTTAAGGAGACATGTAAATCTTTATCATCAAATGATTTTATTGGCCAATGGATTAGTCTTTTAGCGCCAGCCGCAGAAATCGTTTTGAATAATAAGTCGCTGTCTTGGCCAGAAAAACAAACCGCTTTAGAGCAGCTTTCTATTCGCCATTCGTTGAGAAATTTAGAGACGTTTCCGTGGATAAAGTTCCGTAAAGATCAAGGTATTTTGACGTTGCATGGGGTTTGGTTTGATATCTCTAGCGGGAAATTATGGAGTATGGAACAGGAAACAGGTTGTTTTATGTGTGTTGAAGTTGAAAGTTTTGAAGTGTAGTATTTGCTGTTTTTATTTCTTCGTATAAAAAGACATTTTATGATAAAACTTGACAAAGCTGGGGTTTTATTGTTTGAAGGAGCAAGCTTTCAGTGACAAAATTAACTTGGAGCCACCGACTGAGACCCCAATGCAAGGGTATGAAGAGATCTCAGAGGTCAACATTCGACGGCGCGATGCGTTCTCGGATGCTATTTTGGTTTGTTTGTTATGTAACTTTATTATGCAACGATGAGGTAAATAATGTTTGAATCCTTGCAAGAGCGACTTGGTTCTATCCTGTCTCATTTGACGGGACGTGGCGCTTTGTCGGATCAGGATGTTGCAGAGGCGCTGCGTGAAATTCGACGCGCTTTGTTGGAAGCTGATGTTGCTCTTGATGTTGTTCGTTCTTTTACCGATAGGGTGCGTGAAAAAGCTGTTGGAGCTGAGATTGTTAAATCAATTAAACCAGGTCAAATGGTGGTTAAAATTGTTCATGACGAATTGGTTCGTATTCTTGGAAATGAAAGCGTTCTGAGTGATTTGAATGCGCCTGCGCCTGTTGTTATCATGATGATTGGTTTGCAAGGTTCGGGAAAAACAACCACAACAGCAAAGCTTGCAAAACGTTTCACTGATAAGCACAATAAAAAAGTTCTCATGGCGTCATTAGATACACGTCGTCCTGCTGCACAGGAGCAATTGCGCCAGTTGGGAGAACAAGCAAAACTTGCAAGTTTGCCTATTATTGCGGGACAATTGCCCGTTGATATTACATCACGTGCTGTGCAAGCTGCTAAATTGGGCGGTTATGATGTGCTCCTTCTTGATACCGCAGGACGTAATCATATTGATGAAGCTTTGATGCTTGAATTGGCTGAGATTAAAGCGTGTTCTCTTCCTCATGAAATTATGTTGGTAGCTGATAGCTTGACGGGGCAAGATGCTGTTCATCTCGCGCGTTCTTTTGATGAGCGCGTAGGGATTACAGGGATTATTTTAACACGCATGGATAGTGATGGGCGTGGGGGTGCTGCTCTTTCTATGCGCGCTGTGACAGGAAAGCCAATTAAAGCAATTGGAACCGGTGAAAAAATAGAGGCTTTGGAAGAGTTTCATCCCAGCCGTATTGCTGATCGTATTCTCGGAATGGGGGATATTGTTTCTTTGGTTGAAAAAGCTGCTGAAACAATGGATCATGAGAAAGCTGCTGCTTTTGCAAAAAAAATGCAGGCCGGAAAATTTGATTTGAATGATCTTGCAGAACAGTTGCAGAAAATGAAAAAACTTGGTGGGATGGGCGGTATTATGGGTATGTTGCCAGGATTGGGCAAGGTCAAAGAGCAGATTGCGGCAGCCGGTCTTGACGATCGTTTGTTTAATCGTCAATTGGCTATTATTTCATCCATGACACCGCAAGAGCGTGCAAATCCAGAGCTTTTAAAACATAGCCGCAAACAGCGAATTGCTAAGGGGTCTGGGACAACAGCAGCTGATATTAATAAACTTTTGAAGATGTATCGCCAAATGGCAGATATGATGAAAGCCATGGGTGGTAAGGGAAAAAGTGGTTTGATGGGAAAAATGTTAGGAGGCCTTGGTTCCAAAATGGGATTTGGAGGGATGGCAGGGGCAAATTCTCCAGCTATGCCTGATTTATCAGGATTGGATCTAAAGCAAATCTCAACACTTCAAAAGCAGATTGAAAATGGACATGGAGGGAAGCTCTTGCCTGGACTTCCCGGACGTAGTCCTACATTTCCTGGTCTTTCCGGTGCCATTGCCGATAGGGAAAAACTTCCTCAGCATCTCAAGAAAAAATAAGATGTAAAGAGGGAAAGGAATATGATGCAGGAAACAGTATTGAACGAATTGGAACATTTACGCGCATCTATTGATAATTTTGATGCAGCTTTGATTCATATTTTAGCAGAGCGTTTTCGTTGTACCAAAGCTATTGGGCAGTTAAAGGCGCGTTATGATTTGCCTAAAGTAGATCCTCTGCGTGAGCAACATCAAATAGCGCGTTTGCGGCAATTGGCTATGGATAGTCATCTTGATCCTGATTTTGCTGAAAGATTTTTGAAGTTTATTATTAAAGAAGTTGTGCTTCATCATGAAATTATTGCTGAAGAGCAAAAAACAAAAAAGTCAATTTAAACGAAAGCCAGAGCTGACAATAGGAGATAAAATATGGCATTGAAAATTCGTTTGTCCCGTGGAGGTTCAAAGAAGCGTCCTTACTATCATATCGTCGTTGCAGATGTTCGTAGTCCGCGCGATGGGCGGTTCCTTGAACGTGTTGGTGCATGGGATCCAATGTTGCCTAAAGATGGACTAAGGGTAAAACTTAATGAAGAACGTATCCAATATTGGCTTGGACAAGGAGCTCAACCAACAGATCGCGTTTTACGGTTTTTAGATGCAGCTGGCTTAAAAAAGCGTCCAGTCCGCAATAATCCACATAAAGGTGAACCAGGTAAAAAAGCACAAGAACGTATAGCAGCAGCAAAGCAAGCGGCAGAGGATGCTGCAGCTGCGGTTGAAGCAGAATCTGCTTCAGCATAAAGAATGATTGTTAATCAACGCCTTTTTAAAAACTTCTAGAAGAACAAATATTATCCGTTTTTGCCGATCAAAAACGGATCTTCTTTAAAAGGGTGTTTATTTAAAACGGCGTTGGTTTTTTAAAGTTCCATTTTAGAGATCTATGGCTTTAAAAATCGATGGCGCGGCCTTTAATTTCCCAGTCTCCATAGCGGGAAGGGTCTTTGCCGCCGCGTCCACCATTTTCTAACGGTTGTTCTTTTGTTGTTTCGTCTTTACGTCTTTCTTCAGCTTCTTTAAGAGCACGTTGTGCTGCGGGAGGAAGAGATTGCTGTTTAATAGCAGTTGAACTTTTTTGGTTTATTTTTTTATCTTTTTTATTCATTTTACACCTATTCCATTGAAGAAGCAGAAAGAAAACCCCATCATATAGTATTGGTAAACTTTTATCATGGAGTTTTTTAAGTAATGAATATAATGCGTACAGCCATGCTTTTGGCTTTTATGACGGCTCTTTTTATGGGGGTTGGTTATCTTGTTGGAGGGGGCAGTGGCATGGTCGTTGCTCTTTTAATGGCAAGTGGTTTAAACTTTTTTTCTTATTGGAATTCAGATAAAATCGTTTTGCGCATGTATGGTGCGCGTGAAGTGGATCAGCATTCCTCATCTGTTTATTATAAGATTGTAAGCGATTTAGCTAAAAAAGCTTCTCTTCCTCAACCAAAAGTTTATGTGATTGAAAGCGCGCAGCCAAATGCTTTTGCAACAGGGCGTAACCCTCAAAATGCCGCTGTTGCTGCAAGTCGCGGCTTGTTAGAGCGGTTAAGTGCAGAGGAAATTGCTGGTGTTATGGCGCATGAGCTTGCACATATTGAGCATCGTGATACCTTAACCATGACTTTAACAGCAACGATTGCTGGGGCAATTTCAATGCTTGGCAATTTTGCTTTTTTTATGGGGGGACAGCGCAGCTCTTCGGAAGATTCTCATGGTGTTGGGGCAATTGGAGGATTTATTGCATTGCTCGTGGCTCCTTTTGCTGCAATGCTTGTGCAAATGGCCATTAGCCGCACGCGTGAATATGCTGCGGATCGGAGGGGAGCTGAAATATGTGGTAATCCTTTATGGTTGGCTTCGGCATTGCGTAAAATTGCTGATGGGGGGCATGGCGTTTATAATGAAGAAGCAGAACATAATCCAGCAACAGCGCATCTATTTATTATCAATCCTTTGAGCGGTGAGGGAGCGGATAGTCTTTTTTCGACCCATCCAGCAACGGTAAATCGTATCGCTGCTCTTTATCGGCAAGCAGAAGAGATGAAAGGGGCTCTTGTTGAAAGTGGGGGATGGAATGAAGAAGGTCGTCTGAATAAAAAAAGCAACGAGATGGATTATGAAGATTTTCATAGTCGTCAGGCTCGTGCATCAGGTGAGCAAGAAGATAGCACTTTTCAGCGGGTTACAAAACGTCCTTCTTGGCTTCGTTATGAAAATTCAAAAAGCTCTCGTTCATAAAATTTTAAAGGGGATTTTTGGCGGATTTCTTGAGGAAGCAGTGATATAAAGGTGTTATTTTGAAACACAAAAAAGCGGGGCATGTGTCTGAAAAAGATGTTCCAGGATTGGCTGTTCGGCAGGTGTGTGTGCGTCTTTTAGGGGCGGTTGTTGATAGGTATACACCTCTTTCTGGTTTGACGGATAATGAACACGGGCATCCACAATATTTAAAGCTTTCACAACGAGATCGTTTATTGTGTCGGGCTATTTTGACAACGTCATTGCGTCATCGCGGGCAGATTACGGCAGCTCTCTCACGCTTTTTAGCACGTCCTTTGCCTTTACAAGCACTTTCACTTCAACATCTTTTGCATATCAGTGTGGCGCAAATTCTTTATCTTGATATTCCTGATCATGCAGCGATTGATTTAGCTGTGCGTGTGGCAAAATTTGATCCGCGTATGCGTCGTTTTTCAGGGGTGGTGAATGCTCTTTTGCGCAATGTCGCACGGGAGGCAGTATCTTTACGCCAACAGGTTCCGACCATTGAAAGTGTTCCAGCGTGGTTTTCCCAGCTTTTAGTATCCGCTTATGGAATAGAAAAGGCGCATCAGATTATAGAAATTCAAAGTGTGGAGCCCTCGCTCGATTTGACAGTAAAATCTGATAGTGTTGGATGGGCTGAGAGACTTGGTGGTGTCGTGTTGCCTAATGGTTCTGTTCGATTGAATCGTTTGGAGTGTTCTGTTTCTGATTTACCAGGCTATTGTGAAGGAGCTTGGTGGGTTCAAGATTTTGCCGCTGCGTTGCCTGCTTGTTTAATAGGAGAACTTTGGGATAAACGCGTTGCTGATCTTTGTGCTAGCCCTGGCGGGAAAACAGCACAATTGGCTTTGCAAGGCGCAGAGGTGACAGCCATTGAGCTTTCTGCTAACCGCGTAAAGCGTTTAAAAGAAAATATGGAACGGCTTCATTTTTCCGTTCACATTTGGCAAGGAGATGTGAGAAATTTTCATCCCACACAGCTTTTTGATGCAGTTCTTCTTGATGCTCCTTGTTCTTCTACAGGAACGATCCGTCGTCATCCAGATATTTTATGGACCAAATCGAGGGATGATGTCGTCAAGTTAGCGGCGTTGCAATATGATTTGCTTGTCGCAGCAATTGCTTTGGTCAAGAAGGGGGGACAGATTGTTTTTTCTAATTGTTCATTGGCAAGAGAAGAAGGTGAAGATCTTGTTGAGAAAATTTTATCGACACACAGTAACATTGTTTTAGATCCTATTTATCCAGAGGAAATGGGCGCATTGGCACATTTGCTTTGTGAGGGAATGTTGCGCACGACGCCGGCGGATTTTTGTCATAAAAATTTTGATGCTGAGAAAACTGTGTTTTTAGGAATGGATGGTTTTTTTGCTGCGCGCTTACGAAAAATTTCTTAATTAACGTTTCATTTACAAAAATGGTCGAAATTGTATCTGATTCAGCATAGATGGAGATGGAATTTTGGCGGTTGCGGTAAAAGCTCCTCAGGTAAAAGTGGCAGCCTGTGTCGATACACTACAGCATGTTATGCGGCGTTTATGGGTTGGGCCCTTATTTCGTTGGCGGTTTTCGGGGTTTCGTCCTCATAAAATTTTAGCGCATCCCGTTGATTTGCATGTGGCTGATCCGATGATGGCGCATGAATTTTATCATGGTCGTTTTGCTTTTGCTGGTCATATCGTTCATTCTGGTGCTGTTTCGCCATTTTCATTGGTTCCGCCAACGCTGGAATGGGAAGCGGCTTTACATGATTTTCATTGGTTGCGCCATATGGAAGCAGCAGAAAGTGATTTAGCTGCAGCGCATGCGCGCACGCTTTTAGAGGATTGGCTTGACCATGCTGGCAAAAAGGTAAAAGGGCTTGCTTGGAGTGGTCCTGTTGTTGCGCGGCGTTTGATTTCGTGGATTTGTCATTCGAAAATGTTGCTAAAAGGGGCAAGTGAGCGGTTTGAAAAACGCTTTTTACGGGCGCTTGGTTTGCAATTTCGTTACTTGCGCGTAACAATTTGCAGTATGGATCATGATGATAAACGTTTACAAGCAGCAATAGCTTTAACGTTCGCCTCTCTTGCGTTGCCTGTTTCTGCGGACGTGAAAAAAAAGGTACAAACCACGCTTATAGAAGAGCTCTCACGTCAGATTTTGGTTGATGGTGGGCATATTTCCCGTAGTCCTATCATCTTACTTAATTTGTTATCAGATTTATTATCTTTACGTTATCTTTTTATGCGGAGCAATGAAACAGCACCCCGTATTTTAATTGATTCTGTTGAGCGTATGTTGCCAGCTTTACGATTCTTTATCCATGAGGATCAAACATTGGCACATTTTAATGGGGTTGGTCCCCTTGTGTCAGAACGATTATCGGCACTTTTGGCACTTGATGAAACAGATGGGCATCCTTTTAGTTATGCCCGTTATTCAGGGTTTCAGCGCTTAAAAGCTGATCAAACAACAATTCTTGCCGATACAGGAAAATTTCCACCACGCTCTGTCGCACAACAGGCTTGTTCGGGGTGTTTGTCTTTTGAAATGTCCTCACAAGGACACCGTTTTATTATTAATACTGGTGTTAACCCTGACGGGCGGGAAGACTATCGACATTTAGGGCGTGTTACTGCAGCCCATTCAACAGCGACGCTTAATGATTGTTCGGTGGGCATTTTTTACAAAAAAAAGAAAAATGGCGCTTCCTTTTTGTTTGATGGACCAACAGATGTTCAAGTGCGTCGTATAGAGGATTCAGAAAAAACGGGTTTTATTGCCAGCCATAACGGTTATGTGCGACCCTTTAATCTTATTCATGAGCGTGGTCTTATTCTGGCGACAAGTGGAGATATGATCGAAGGCTTTGATTGCTTTTTTATGCCCGATAAAGAGGGAAAGAGACATAAGAGGGTACAAAGTGAACAGGATCTTGTTGCTGTTCGGTTTCATCTTCATCCTCAAGTTAAAGTTAACTATGATGGTGAGCGTGTGTGTTTAGCGGTAAAGAACGAGCACATGGAGGACGAGCAAGTATGGCACTTTGTCTCGCCTGATGCTGATATTTGTCTTGAAGATTCGATTGATTTTGCCGAATTAACAGGCCCGCAAAGGACACAGCAGATCGTTTTATATTTTCACCCTGCATTTCAGGAAAAAGTTCGCTGGCGTTTTATCCGTCAAGCGTTTGATAAAAAATCAAAACATTGTTCCAATCTATAGTCTATAGAGTTTTTATCTTTGTGTAAAACAATCATCGTTTATTGCGATAATAGCCTATTTAAGGATCATGTAAATTTTTATGCGTTAAGTATTTTTATGGGCCGTAAAGGAGAGAATATTTAGAGGATTTTCTTTATAAGTATTACCATAAAGAGAGGGATATGACACGAATTGAGAGATATTTTTCAAACAAAATCGTGTGAATGTGCAGCATATAATGATGTTTAAATTTTGCTTCTTCTGTTTTGCGTTGGGGATATGATTTTATTAAAGAGCGAAAAAAAAGGTGAGGGAGTGCGCCTCATTTTTTAAGAGATATAGACGTTTTTGAAAGTCGTAAAACGGAATTAAAAAATGACGGTAAAGATGTGAATAGTTTTTATCCTCGAGACTTCATATTTTTGCTAAACTGGATTGTTTCTCATTTTAGAAATAAACTCTATCATATCCTTGCGCCCATATCGTATACAAAAGTTGATAGAGGAAAGCATTAGAACACCTTAATCTTTATTTTGATCTATTATTGCTGTTTATAGCGTAACAAGCTGTAATCATCACATACTCTTTGCCAGTTTCTAATGTTGCGGCATCCTTTGGTGCTTGATACGGTTTGTTATAGGCACTTGTAGTTTTTTGACAGTTTCATTCTACGCAGACACTCCTCGCTTTTTACGAGTAAGAGACATGGTTTTAGTTGATTCAATATAGAAAGACCTAAGATAAGACAATCTTACAGAAGAGTCTCTCATTCAACACATAAATAATGAACACCCTTGATAAATCAAAAATTGCCCGTCATAGAAACATTGATAATTTAAGAAACAACATCACACCAAGAGTTTCCTTTCAGAAAAAATCTCTTCTTCTTTGTGTTGTCATACTAAAATTGAAGTCACAATAATCAACCCGACGATGCTTGCCCCTTTAAGGCATTCCTTCAAATATTCTTCAAACAACTTTTAGGAAGATTTACGTGAATAGCGCCGCGCAACTGAATCAATATCACCGCGACAAATGCCAAGATCATTGAGTTCATATGTCGAAAGACGGCTCAATGCATTAACGGTCCGGCGATAACGACGCCAATTACTATAAGAACGGAGAATATTCATATCCTGTACTCAAACTTTGTTACACTCTCTAACCTTAAGAATAGAGCATATTATTCAAAAGAGTTGTGCTATAATATCATAACAGGTATGCATCAGTATAAAAAAGAGACCCTTTAACACGTGTCTCATGTAAAAGGATAACTTAAGTTATTCATAACGATAATATCTTATTTCTGAAACAATGGTTAAATAATGTGCATTTTCTGCGGTGATATTTTCTTCATTACGCATAGATTCTCTGGCTTGAATAACTGCTCCCATTTCAACAGTTATCAATCGATATACGATTTATGAGAAATCTTTTGAAACGATTGTCTCATATGAAGAAGGCATTACCCAAATGATATTAATGACGAAAATGCCGTATTCCTGTAAAAACCATCGCTAAACCTTGTTCATCGGCAGCAGTGATAACTTCTTCATCGCGCATGGAACCTCCTGGTTGAATGACTGCTGTTGCACCTGCTTTAGCTGCTGCTAATAAACCATCTGCAAAAGGAAAAAATGCATCGGATGCAACTACTGATCCTTTTGTGAGCGTTTCTGTTAAGCCTGCTCTTTGTGCACTTTCTGCGGCTTTACTTGCCGCAATTTTTGCCGAATCGATGCGGCTCATTTGTCCAGCGCCAATACCAACTGTTGCGCTATTTTTTGCGTATACAATAGCATTTGATTTAACGTGTTTTGCTACACGAAAAGCAAATTGAAGATCACGCATTTCATCTTGAGTTGGCGCCCGCTTTGTCACTACTTGCAATTTAAGATCATCAACCACCACATTATCCCGTGATTGTACTAAAATGCCTCCTGCAAGTGTTTTTGCAAGAAGTCCTCCACAACGTGGATCAGGAACCCCACCTGTAATGAGCAAACGAAGATTTTTTTTCTTGGCAATAATTTCACGTGCTGCCATTGTTGCATCAGGAGCAATAATCACTTCCGTGAAAATTTTAACAATCTCTTCCGCACATTCTTCATCAAGGGTTTGATTTAAAGCAACAATTCCACCAAATGCCGATACGTTATCACACATCAGAGCTTTCAAATAAGCTTCTTTTAAATTTTCTCCTTCCGCAACACCACAAGGATTGGCATGCTTAATAAGAGCAACAGCCGCAGTTTTTTGTGGATCAAATTCTGCTACAAGTTCAAAGGCTGCATCTGTATCATTCAGATTGTTATAAGAAAGTGCTTTGCCTTGTAAAAGTTTTGCTGTTGCAACGCCAAAACGTTTTTCATTATTGCGATAAAATGCTGCCTGTTGATGTGGATTTTCCCCATAGCGCATAACATTTTCAAGATGACCAGAAAAACTCTGCCATGATGGTGTTTCAATTTTTAAATCCCGTGCAAACCATGCTGCTATTGCTGTGTCATAGGCAGCGGTATGCGCATATGCACGCATTGCTAACTGATGGCGCATGGATAGGCTTAAACATCCATTATGCTGTTTTAATTCGGCTAGAATCCAATCATAGTCATTTATCGCTGTTACAACACTGGTATAAGCATAATTTTTTGCTGCAGCGCGAATCATTGCCGGTCCACCAATATCAATATTTTCAAGAATTGTTTGCCCATCGGCTCCCGATAGGATTGTCTCTTCGAAAGGATAGAGATTCACCACCAAGAGATCAATTCCATGAATGCTGTTCTTTTCCATAGCTTCCCTATGGCTAGGATTTTCTCTTACCCCTAACAAAGCACCGTGAATCAAAGGATGAAGTGTTTTTACGCGTCCATCCATTATTTCAGGAAATCCGGTAACTTCAGCAACATCTTTTACGGGCAAACCAGCAGCTATGAGGGTTTTGGCTGTCCCTCCTGTTGAAATCAATTCAACATTGTAAGTTGTATGAAGGGCTTGTGCAAATGCAACCACACCCGTTTTATCAGACACAGAAAGAAGAACACGACGAACCCGATGAAGATCAGGTATGGGAAAATTTTTGGCAACAACACCCATAACAGAAGCCTTAAAAATGAAAGAGTTAAAATTCCAGCAAAACAAGCTTATACGCTTAATAGCACAAGCCTTTAGCAAAATATATTGAAAGGATAAACTGTCTTTTTAAAATATACGATGTTTAAAATATACGATGACTCGTCTTTTCTTTTTTCTTATACTGTAAAATACCGTCATTTGAGGTATTCTGATAGGTATAAAAGTCTCATTGACACATTAAATGTTTTTTTGTTTCTTATAACTTAATCTCTCATCTTTATAGAGTAGGTTTGAAACAAAAAATGCATCCATACGTTCTCTTCTATACGAGCTTTTGTATGTGAGATGAAGGTGAGAATATTGCATATGCTCGTTTAAATTATCTCTGAAATAGGAAATAACCAGCAAGAATATGAAAATTGTAATGGTAGAAACGCATGTTCATTTTTCCTGCCATTTTTATTTTTTAGTTTTTTTGCCGTAAAAGAAAAAGAAAAGCGCCTAACACACCAGCAGCCAAAATAAACCACGTGATTGCGTAAACAAGATGATTATTTCGAAAATGAATCATCGTAAGACCAGTAATGGGAAGATTTGCTTGTGGAGATGTTTTTCTAGCATCAATGAAATAAGGAGCAACTGTAGATAATCCAAGTTTTTGTGCCATAGCGGGAAGATCACGCGTATACCACACGTTCTTGTCAGGATTATTTTTGCGTGGGAAAAATCCATTTTTTTCACTCATCCGTAATAAACCGATGATTGTTGTTTGTTCTGTCGTTGTGGTGAAATCTTGCTGAGATGAGGCATTTATATGGGATTGCTCTGAGTGTTGAAAATTGTTCCGTTCGTCCATGGGGATAAAGCCACGGTTGATAAAGGTCAGTGTGTCGTCAGCGGTTTGTAAAGGAGTCAAAACCCAATAGCCTGTAGTATTTTGAGCAGTAGCAGTGACCAAAATATTTTTATTTTTTAAAAATTTTCCTGTGATAACAACAGGTTGATATTCGTTTTTTTCAAACGTAACATCTGTCCATTGATCTTTCTGGGGGGCTTTTATGGGTGTTAAGTGAACGCGCTGATTGGCGCTGGTGATAAGATTTGTTTTCCAGTTTAACCGTTGTACTTGCCATATACCTAATGCACTGAAGAGAAGAAAAAAACAAATGCATAAAGTCCCAAACAAAAAAGAAGAAAAACGGCACGAATTGCCTTGAAGCTTTGTCATGGGGGGGGCTTTTTTGTTCATGATTTATGCTTCCTTTCAAGACAATAGGCTTTTATTCTAACACGGTATGCCTTTTAAAAAAGCGTTTTGTACACTTTTTGGTGGAATTTACACGCCTTGATTTTGGAAAAAGATGAAGGTTGAGCCCGTAAGAGATGAAAAAGGTTTGATAAAAGACTTGACCTTTTGTTGTCGACCCCCTATTAGAAAGAAACTTCCCAATGATGCCCGTTCAAGGCCGCGTTGTGCGTGCTATTGTGTTCATTGTGTCCTTTGGGTATAGGGATTTGAAAGTTTCTTAGAGTTTAAAGGTGAAGTTTATGTCTCGTGCATGTGAATTGACAGGGAAAACGGTTCTGTATGGTAATAATGTTAGCCATGCGAATAATAAAACTCGGCGTCGTTTTTTACCAAATCTTTGCAATGTGACGTTGATTTCAGAAGTGTTGCAGCAAAGTTATCGCTTGCGCATTTCAGCAAATGCGTTGCGTTCTGTTGAGCACCGTGGTGGTCTTGATGGCTTTTTGGTCAAAGCAGATGACAAAGAGTTGTCGCAACGTGCGCGTTTGTTAAAACGCCAAATCGTTAAGAAAAAAGCTGAGCAAGAAAGTGAGAAAAAGGCTGAACAAGCAGCGTGATTGTTGTAACATGATTGTTCGTGTCATTATCTTTGGTGAATTGACACTTTAATCACGGATCTTGGTCTTAAGAAGTGCGCTTTTAGGACTTTTCTCTCTTTGATCGCTCTATTGTTTTATTGGTTCCATACCCCAGGTTAAAAAAAATGTTTTCAAGCGGTCTTTTATTAGAACAGCAAAAGAGAAGGTATGTCGTTTTTTCTATTTTAGCAATGTGTCTTGCGGTTACTGCTTCTAATATTTTGGTTCAATATCCTGTCTATTGGTTTGGCTTGAATGAGCTGTTGACTTATGGGGCTTTTACCTATCCATTTGCCTTTCTCATCAATGATTTGACCAATCGTTTTTATGGGCCATCTGCTGCGCGGCGTGTGGTTTATGCTGGTTTTTTTGCCGGTGTTTTTGTTTCTTGGATATTGGCAACACCTCGGCTTGCGCTTGCTTCTAGTTTGGCATTTTTATTTGGGCAACTTCTTGATATTCTTGTTTTTACGCCTTTGCGACGGAAAACATGGTGGAAAGCACCTTTAGCAGCAGCGTTGGTTGGCTCGGCGTTGGATACGGTGTTGTTTTTTTCTCTTGCTTTTTCCAGCTCTTTTGCTGTTCTTGATACGATAACAGGGTATGCTGATAGTTCACTGGTGGAGAATACTGTTTTGGGAGGGATCGGCATGCCAGTTTGGCTCTCGCTTGCTTTTGGTGATTTTTTCATAAAAATTATTATGAGCCTGTTGATGTTGATACCTTATGGGACAATTCTTAACATTGTAAAGCTTCCTCTTTATCAAAGTCATCCAAAGGATAATTCCTCTCTTGCTTGTAACAAATAATAATCTTTGTTTTCTTTAAAACTTAAATTTCCGTTATGTTACGTGTGCGATAGCAATCGTTGATTGAAATGGTGCTTTATGGCTTAAGGAAGAGGTTTGGATGTTTTTCTCATTTCAAGATTTTTTTGTGAGGCAATAATAAAAACTATTTGTTTAGGCTTTCATAAAAAATGGATGAATAAATCCTATCTGAAAGAGGTCAAAAAATACTTTCTTATAAACCACATTGATGTAAAAGAAATTTCAGTTTTGTGTTGTTAACTCATTGAATTTATAAGAGTAATTTATTTCTTATATATCGAAAGAAAGCTTTAAATATTTGAAGGATTTTCATTTCAATTACTCTTATATTTATTGTCTCAGTCAAAAGTATTTCTCTTGCATAGGACAAGTGGGAGAAATCTGTGTAGATAAAAACATTAAAAAAAGACAAAAATGCTTTTTTATGAATCATCTTAAATGCCAAAATTGATTGGGATATTGGGGGATGGCAAGCATGATGGTATCAATTTTCTTTTTATGGAGCGTAAAGATGGGATACTGAATAGATTACAATCAATATTGTGCCATTCATAGGTATTGTGGCGCTTTTGTAAAATAAGCTTGGAAGTCAAGGTGAAGTGTTTCTGTAAAATGGAATTATGCTTTTCAGTACCGCTTGTGATCTGCAAGCAAATGATTTGGATTGATTCAATATGGGATAGATTTGAAATGAAAGAATCGCATGGTATTTAGGGTTTTCATTCAAGTTGAATGACGCTAGAGATATCATTATAAATCAAAGTGTTGTATTCCTGATTTAAGAGTAGATTTATTTCTTATAGAATTTAGGTGTTTTATCACTAAAAAGTGCTTCTAATTGTTTTGTTATGGCGTCCGCAAGCTCTTCGGCATTCATAATTGTTACAGCACGTTGATAATAACGTGTGACATCATGACCAATTCCAATGGCAATGAGTTCGATGGGGGAATGCGTTTGGATTTCTTGAATCACGGCGCGTAAATGTTTTTCCAAATAATTGCTGGCGTTGACCGATAGTGTTGAGTCGTCAACAGGGGCACCATCAGAAATAACCATGAGAATACGACGTTGTTCACGCCGTGATAAAAGGCGTTGATGCGCCCAAATTAAAGCTTCTCCATCGATATTTTCTTTTAATAATCCTTCTTGCATCATCAAGCCTAAATTGCGTCGTGCTCGACGCCATGGGGTGTCAGCACTTTTATAGATGATATGACACAAATCATTAAGGCGTCCAGGATGATGAGGCTTATGCTTCTCGAGCCATTTTTCGCGTGATTTCCCCCCTTTCCAAGTTTTGGTGGTAAAACCTAAAATTTCAACTTTGACACCACAACGTTCAAGCGTTTGTGCCAAAATATCAGCACAACTTGCGGCAACACTAATGGGGCGTCCGCGCATTGAACCAGAATTATCAATGAGGAGTGAAACAACCGTATCTCGAAATTGGGTGTTGCTTTCCATTTTAAAAGAAAGGGGTTGCATGGGATCAATAATCAGGCGTGGAAGACGCGCTGTATCAAGATATCCTTCTTCAAGGTCAAATTTCCAGTTGCGATTTTGTTGTGCCATAAGGCGGCGCTGGAGACGGTTGGCTAAACGTCCAACAATGTTTTGAAGATGACTAATTTGCTTATCAAGACAACGGCGTAAGTGATCTAACTCATTTTCAGAACAAAAATCGGTTGCTTCCAAAATTTCATCAAATTGACGGGTAAAAATTTTATAATTGCCGAGTTTTTCCATTTGTTCTGAATCGGAAAAAAGACGTTTGGGTTTGCTCGGCTTTTCTTTCCAAGGGCCATCTTTTTGTGCGCCGTCCGCTTGATCATTCTCGTTTGTTTGTGTTGCTTGTGTCTTTCCTTCGTCTTGCACATCACTTTCTTGTTCAGTGCTGGTTTGTTCTTCACTTTGGTCATGTTTTTTGTTTTTGCTTTCTTCTTCTGCTTGGTCTTGAGGTTCACATTCGTTTTTTAATTTTTTATTTTTTTCACTGTCAGAAGTTGCGTCTTGTTGCACTGTCATTTTGAGTGTCGCAAGCATTTGGCGAACGATTTGTGCAAAAGCTTGTTGATTGTAAATATGATGTGTGAGTTCATTAAGTTCTGTTGCGGCTTTTTGTTCAAGTTCTTGGCGCCATAATTCTAAAACCAGACCTGCTTCTCTTGGGGCTGCGCGTTTTGTTATTTTTTCACGCAATAAAAGTGCTATCGCTTCTTGGATAGGGGCTTCATTTTGGTTGCTAATCTTTTCATAATGGGCTCTTTTGTATTTATCGGCGAGCATAACATCAAGGTTTTTTGCAAGCCCCTCCATGGCTAAAGTACCAATTGCTTCTACACGTGTTTGTTCAAGGGCATCAAAGATAGCCCGTGCTTCTGATTCTAGAGGGACAAATTGTATGTGAATGCGATCATCATGCCATGCTTTGCGCAGAGCCATGGAATCACCTAATCCGCGGGTAATCGTGATCTCTTTATCCGTGGCGTGTTGTGATAATTCTGGTAAACGTGCACAATTTTCGCTCAAAGATGGTCTGTTAGGACTAAAAGAAACTTCTAAGTGGGATGTGCCAGCAATGGCACGCATACAGGCGGAAAGGGCTTTTTTAAAAGCTTCATGATTAAGCGTATTGGGGGGAGGATTGTTTGTTAAATTTTTTCTGTTGTCATCAGGGTCGATCGCCATAATTGACATATTCCTTTAAGACAAGACACCCTGCGTGAGTGATTCGGGAAGCTCTTGCCCAAAGGCGCGTTGATAAAACTCTGCGACAGTGGCGCGTTCGAGTTCATCACATTTATTGAGAAAGGTTAACCGGAAGGCAAAGCCAACATCTTGAAAAATCGTGGTATTTTCTGCCCAAGTAATGACAGTCCGTGGGCTCATGACTGTTGAAAGGTCCCCATTGATGAAAGCTTGTCGGACCATATCAGCAACGTGAACCATTTGTGAAATTGTTTTTTCCCCCTCAGCCGTTTGAAAAAATTTGACTTTTGAACAAACAATATCAACCTCTTTATCATGGGGTAAATAATTGAGTATCGTAATAATAGACCAGCGGTCCATTTGGGCTTGATTGATTTGTTGGGTACCATGATAAAGCCCTGTTGTATCGCCAAGACCAATGGTATTTGCTGTTGCAAAAAGACGAAAGGCTGGATGAGGAGAGATAACACGGCTTTGATCAAGTAAGCTTAGTTTTCCAGAAGTTTCAAGAACGCGTTGGATGACAAACATAACATCGGGACGCCCCGCATCATATTCGTCGAAAACAAGCGCAATATTATTTTGATAAGCCCATGGCAAAATGCCCTCTTTAAATTCAGTAATTTGTAAGCCATCTTTTAAAACAATAGCATCTTTTCCTACAAGATCGATACGGCTTAC
This sequence comes from Bartonella tribocorum, assembly GCF_002777915.1. Lineage (GTDB taxonomy): Bacteria > Pseudomonadota > Alphaproteobacteria > Rhizobiales > Rhizobiaceae > Bartonella > Bartonella tribocorum_A. Next base: position 48,010 of record NZ_NJGE01000010.1, read on the forward strand.
ATGACTATCGAGATTAATGCGAAGACAAGGCCAGTTGAGACGGGCAGCAACTTGTTCAATATGCGTTGATTTCCCTGTTCCATGATAACCGGAAACCATGACGCGACGGTTAAAAGTAAAACCAGCGAGAATTGCTAAAGTTGTTTGCGGATCAAAAAGATAATCGGGATCGATATCAGGAACATGGGGGCTTTTTGTGCTAAAAGCAGGGATTTTCATATCTGTTTCAATATGAAATAGATCGCGAGCGCAAACTGTAATATCGGGTGTATTTTCAACGGTAAGATTTGACATGATGTTTCTGGGTAAGGAAAGGATGCTATTTATCTCATGAGAAAACGATACAAGAGTTAGAGCATTTATGCAATGCTCTATAATGAGAGCTTTAGAGATGAAAAAAGATCGTTTTCACGTATTCTATAATGATTTTATGAAGATAAGAATGTTTTATGTAAAGAGTGATGGTCTTAATGAGAACGGGTTTCTATAAGTGCATGTTTTTAGCACAAACCAGATTTTTTGAGCAAATTATAAGCATGTAAAACATCACGAAAGCGTTCTTCTGAAGCACGATTACCACCATTGGAATCAGGATGGTGTTTTTTTACCAACTCTTTATATTTCATTTTGATATCTTCTGCTGAAGCGTTTGCTTGTAGTCCCAGTGTATCAAAAGCTTTTGCTTCTAAGGGCTTTAATTTTCGTGAGAACTTATTGCTTGAATGCCGTTCAGTAAAAAGCGTGAAGGGATCGCGCATACGATTTTGATAGGCCGCGGTTCCAGAGCGAATCTTTGCATAATTGGCTGCTGTTTTTTTTGATGTCCCATTGCTAAGATCTGTCGGCCATGTTGGGCGGTGCCCTGTGAGAGCATCCTTTTGGAATTTTGCAATGTCTTGATTGCTAAGACCTGAGAAGTAATTAAAATTTTTATTGTAGGCACGCACGTGCTCAATACAAAAATGTAGATATTGTCCTTCGTGATTTCGACCTGCTGGTGCTTTATGGGTTCCTGTCTTTTCACAACCTTCCCACTGACACTGTTGCACTTCTGGCTCAGCTTTTTGTTTTTTATTTGAGCTTATGCGAATTGAATCGAATAATTTAGATGTTATTGTCATACCCTTGGTTTTATGCAAAATTAATTAATTTTACAAGAATTGACTTTTGAAAAATTTGTTTTCACACTTATTTGATTATGAAAAAGGTGTATTCTTGCACTTTACATTTTGTTAAGGAATGAAAAATGTCTGTAGAAACAATAATCAAGAGAAAGCTTCAAGATGCTTTTCATCCCCAAAAACTTGAAGTGATTAACGAGAGTCATCTTCATGAAGGGCATCCTCATAAGGAACATGCTTTTGATGGTAAAGGAGAAACACATTTTCGCGTGAAAATTTTATCTTCTTCTTTTTCCAATATGACGCGTGTAGAAATCCATCGAGCGATTTATCAAGTTTTACAAGAGGAGCTCGCGACTTGTGTCCATGCCTTGGCACTTGAGGTTGAAGCACTTTAATTTTTTTTCTTAAAAAATTTTTTAGAACGTTTTTTGGTTTAAAGAAATATTTTGCAACGCTTGTCACATCTATTTCGCGAAGACATTCGTGAATGGTATAATGGTAAGCTCCCATGAAGTGTATAAAATCTATTGAGCATTAGAGCATTCCCGTCTTTACGCTTCATAAACGCTTCATAAAAGAGAGGGCTGAACGATCACACGCTTTTCCAGTTCGTGGGTGTTGCGTGGCTCTTAGCCTTTCAGATGATTCATAAGAGGTATGCTTTTTTGTACAGTTTTTCCCTACGGATAACCGGCTTATGACGCGTGCAAGCAAGAGGTTTTGACTGATTCGGCTTTGATTGATTCGACGTGGAACAGATTTGAAATGAGAGAATATTACGGTATCAAGGTTTTTACTTAAATTGAAGAACGCTATATTATCATTATAAATCAAAGTATTGTTGTTTTTCAGATATGATGCGCATAGAAACCCATTGAGCGATTTTATTCTCGTTTTAAAAGAAAAGTTCGCGATTTGTGTCCTCGCCTTGGCATTTGAGGTTGAAAAACTCTAATTTTTTTGATGAGACGTTTTTAAGAACGAGGATGGGCCTTTTGATAAATTTCCAACAAGTGGTCTGTATCGACATGGGTATAGGTTTGTGTGGTGGAAAGACTAGCGTGCCCAAGAAGTTCTTGAATTGTTCGCAAATCTCCCCCTCGTGATAAAAGATGGGTGGCAAAAGAATGGCGTAGTGTATGAGGGGTGGCCGTTTCTGGTAACCCGAGACTTGCACGCAAGTTGCGGACAGTTTTCTGAATAATAGCGGGCTGTAGGGCCCCCCCTCGCGCACCACGAAATATGGGTTGGTTATCCACTAAAGGATATGGGCAACATTTGAGATAATTTTGGACAGCTTCGTAAACTATTTTGATGAGAGGAACAAGGCGTGTTTTTCCCCCTTTCCCTGTTATAAATAAACTTTTTTTTTCAGGATCAGAAAATTGTTCTGGTGTGAGGCTTAAGGCTTCTGATATTCGCATTCCACAACCATAGAGAAGCATGAGGACAGCAGCATTACGCGCGTTAATCCAAGGTTCGTTTTCCAGCTGATTTTCTTGTTTAACGACGTGGAGGGCTGATTGTATCGCTAAAGGTTTTGGGAGTGATTTTGGATGTTTGGGGCTTTTGATCAGTTGAGCTGCGGGAACATTGATAATTCCTTCGCGGGATAGGTATTTGAAAAAAGAACGAATGCCTGCTACCGCGCGGCTTAAAGAGCGAGCACTGACATTGTTTTTACGCCGATAAGCAAGATAAGCACGCAAATCACTTACGCGTAAATGAGCAAGATCTGTAAGGGTTGGGGCTTGATTGAAGTGTTGACAGAGAAAAAATAAAAACTGCCGCGTATCACGTTCATAGGCTTGCGCTGTTTGTGCGGACATACGACGTGTTTTTACGAGACACTCTAACCAGTTTTTCCTTGCGGTTAAAACCGCAGGGTCTGCTGGAATGAGAGGATTATTTTCATCTTTTCTCTTGTCGTTTTTTAGAGGCATTATCTAGTTGAGGGTTTCTTTCTTTTTAGGTTTTTCATCGTCAGCTTGACCATTCTTTTTTTCGGGTTGCTCTTCACGATTGATAAGTTGCTTTTCACCTTTAAGGGAGAGTATTTTTAAAAGATTATGCGTTGACATCAAATGCGCAAAAATTAACCCTAAAAAGCCATTTTTATGAAGTTTGGCAAGTTGGCTTGCCGATAATTTATTCAATTTTTCTTCGTCAACAATCCAAAAATTTTCTAATTGTGCTGAGAGACCTTGATCGTTTTTAACGTTGATTGATTTTTGACTGAGAAGATCCATTTCCACAAGGGCATCAATAAATTCAGAGGTTTTCTCCATAGCGATTTTAAAACTTTCAAGAAAACGAATACGTTCTTCCATAAAAGGAGAAATAGAGCCATCGGAATTAAAAAGTTCTGTTCCTGCAACTTCATTAAACATCCCAGACTGCTGATCAAAGCAAACAGAAAGTTCTTTTTCATTGCTAATTTGTGCTAAAACAAAAGGATAGCGACGAACAAAAGCTGGAACATAAGTATTGGTTTTCCAACTTTTATCAGAGGCGATATAGTCATTTTCGTCATTAGAAAGACCGACAAGAGCGGCCGATGTATAGTGCCGTTTTTTTTGTTCATCTTCGGCACACATAAACAAAATAGGATAGTCTAGGGCTGCTTGAAAATATTCAGTACTTGCTAAAGGGACCCAGTGCGTATCTTTAGCAAAAGACATATCACTTGGTGGCGCAAATTTTAGATTTTTATGGGAAATTTTGTTGATTGGCGTGATATCTTTATAAAATAGCATAATATTTGCCATAAGACTTTCTCCTTTATTAATTTGTTTTTGTTACCAAGAAAGGTCTTTTGGGAAGATTGTCTCATATGGCAACAAGATTGAGTAGAAATGATTAAGATTGAAGGTTCATTTTTGAGAGATAATATTTTTGCATGAAGTATAATAAAGAAAAGCTTAAAAATAAAGTCTATCTTGCCATTATTGGTATGCCTCATGGTATAAGAGGAGATGTTTTTGTTAAAATTTTAAGTGCCGAGCCACAGCGTTTCAAATCTTATGGGACTCTTTATGATGATATGGGGCGTTCTTATGAAATTGTAACTCTTCGCACACAAAAAAATAATGCGATTATTCGTTTTAAAGGCATCGAAAATCGTAATGCTGCTGAGTCTTTAAAAGGGATTCGTCTTTATGTGATGCGTGATCAATTGATTGATGATTTGGGTGAGGATGAGTTTTATCAAGTTGATTTAATAGGTTTGCGTGTTCAAGAATATGGGGGGAAAATCTTAGGTGAAGTATGTAGTTTCTATAATTTCGGGGCTGGTGATTTGCTTGAAATACGTTTGAATACAGGTAAAAGAGTGCTTGTTCCCTTTAGTAAGGTGGCGGTACCAGAAATTTGTATGGATTCTGGTTTTCTTATTGTTGACCCCATGGCTGCTGGCCTTAGCGATGGGGAAAAAAATGATCAATAAGGAAATGGCTTGAATCTAAAAATAAAGATGAAGATAAAAAAGAATTGAGGAATTGCGTCAATAAAAAGTGAAACGTATGGCAATCTTAAGAATACACCTTTGAGCATATATTATCATACTTTATCTCGAGACATTTCCGAATTTTTAGAGCCTTTATTTAAAGTGAAAATATGAGAGGGATCGTGTTGAATAGGACGAAGATCAAGAATATTCTAATTAACGCTATAGCGTTAATTAGAATTAATTTGTGTCATTTTTACTTTAAGAGAGTTTATTGAATAAAATGAGGATGAAAAATAAAAATGAAGTTTCAGGCGCGTGTTTTAACTCTTTATCCTGAAATGTTTCCTGGTTTTTTAGGGTATTCTTTAGCAGGGCAAGCTTTAGAACGCGGCATTTGGTCGCTAGAGACAGTGCAAATTAGAGATTTTGCTTTGGATAAACACCATAGCGTTGATGATACACCCGCTGGTGGAGGGGCTGGTATGGTGATGCGGGCAGATGTTTTGGCTGCTGCGCTTGATTATTGTCCACAGGATTCGCCAAGGTTATTGATGAGTCCACGTGGGCGCCCTTTTGACCAAGCTTATGCGCGTCGTTTGGCTGGTGATTCGAGTATAACATTGGTTTGCGGACGTTTTGAAGGCGTTGATGAGCGAGTCATAGAAGCACGGGAGTTAGAAGAAGTCTCCATTGGTGATTATATTCTTTCAGGCGGTGAAGCCGCTGCACTGGTTATCTTAGATACTATTATACGTCTTCTCCCTGGTGTGATGGGGAATAAAGCTTCTGCAAAGTGTGAAAGTTTTGAAAATGGTTTGCTGGAACACCCCCAATACACCCGCCCTTCTCTTTTTGAAGGGCGAGCGATTCCGCCTGTGTTGACCTCAGGCCATCACAAGGCGATAGCAGATTGGCGTCAAAGCCAAGCCGAATTGTTAACACGTCAACGTCGTCCTGATCTTTATGCGCGTTATGATAAAAATCGTCAGAAAACTTGATTCATAGGATAAGGTGGTGTATGGCATAGCTCTCTTTCTTTAGAGAGTTTTAAATAAAAGGTTTTCTGTAGTTCCAAAATTAAAATGAAGGAATGGTGTATTCGCTCCTGTGTAAGGCATAACCTAAAGAGCATCTTATTTGTATACAAAGCTTTTTTGGGTAAGAGTTGAGCGCTCTGACTGTTCGATAAAGAACATGAAGGATAAAGAAATGAATATTATCGCACAGCTTGAAGCTGAACAATGTGCAAAAATTGAAGAAAAGCGCCAATTTCCAGCCTTTAAACCAGGAGATACAGTTCGTGTCATGGTGCGTGTGACGGAAGGGACGCGGACGCGTGTTCAGGCTTATGAAGGGGTTTGTATTGCCCGTTCAGGTGGTGGGTTGAATGAGACCTTTACAGTCCGCAAGATTTCTTATGGTGAAGGAGTCGAGCGTGTATTTCCTGTTTATTCTCCTTTAATTGAAGCTGTTGAGTTGGTGCGTCGTGGTAAAGTGCGTCGGGCAAAACTCTATTATCTTCGTGGCTTGAGAGGTAAAGCTGCCCGTATTGCTGAGAAGAGAGATTATCGAAAAAAGGATGAAAAGGGCGTTGATAAAGTAGAAACAACCCCTGTAAACGTAGATGTTGAAACGCAAGTTGCTGAGTAAGAATTATATCGGCTAAATTTTATACAAAAGCGGCTTTTATGCCGCTTATTTGTGTCTTTTGTGATTCGTTTTGTCATCTAAAAGGCGTGGAGGGGGCATAAAAATGTTTAATCTATCCAAATTTTGTCTCTTTTTTATTCTTAATAATAGGTGAAGTGTAGGGTATCATTGCACATGTCGTGGATACTCAAGCGGAATAAGTATTGTTTGAAAAAATGTCTGTTTATATTTGATAAAAGATGTTAGGCCTTTGACGTTAAGATAAAAGTGTATTAAATTAAGGCAAGTTTTGCGGATCATATCCGTGGAGTAATCGGTTTTTTTTATGCGTGACCTTTAATCCGTTATTTGAGACAACCGACCTGTAATATCGGTATCTTGAGATGCCAAACAAGTAAAAACGAGATAATATATTTGGTTATTTTGTGTGAAACTTCTCGTTCATTGCGGTTGCAAAAACCAGGTCAGGATATTTTATGACAGAGACAACTAGGATAAAAGAGCGCCCTCGTTCCCCTCATATAAGTATTTATCGTTGGACAATTACCATGGCCATGTCCATTGCGCACCGCATTACGGGTATGGCCCTTTATGTTGGAACGGTTTTTCTTGCTGTTTGGTTAATTGCTATTGCCTGTGGCGAGGAGGCATTTAGAACAGTTCACGAGATTTATAGTTCTTGGTTTGGATTGTGTATTTTGTTTCTTTATACTTTGGCAGGGGTTCATCACATGGTTGGTGGTGTTCGCCACATTGTTTGGGATCTGAATCCTTGCCTTTTGGCAAAAGAAAAGGCAACAGCCACTGCTTGGGCGACAGTGTTTATTTCTCTTATTGTTACTTTTGCGATTTGGATTATTGGATATACCGTTGTTTAGCTGGGGGTGAAAAGAGACATGAAAAAAGATTTTCGAACGGAACTTGGAAAAGTACGGGGGCGTGGGAGTGCTCATGAAGGAACAGAGCATTTTTGGTTAGAGCGTTTGACAGGGTTTATCAATCTACCGCTTTTGATATTTTTGATTGTTCTTATTCTTTCGCTTGTGGGCAAGGACTATACTATTGTGCGTGCAAGACTTGCACATCCTATTGTTGCTATTTTGATGGTATTTATGACTTTTTCAGTCCTTTATCATATGAAACTTGGTATGCAGGTGGTGATTGAAGATTATATTCCACGTGAAGGTTTTCGGTTATTCTTTTTGATATTAAATATTTTATTTTGTTTTTTCATAGGCGGTGTCATTATTTTTTCTCTTTTAAAGATTGCATTAGGGGGGTAGACAAATATGGCGGGTACAAGATCATCTTTGGGTGCTAAAGCAGGTAACGCTCCTTATCATACTGTAGATCATAAATTTGATGTTGTTGTTGTTGGGGCCGGTGGTGCAGGATTACGTGCAACACTGGGTATGGCAGAACAAGGATTAAAGACAGCTTGTATTACGAAGGTTTTTCCAACGCGCTCACATACGGTTGCAGCACAAGGGGGAATTGCTGCGTCGCTTTCAAATATGGGACCTGACAATTGGCAGTGGCATTTATATGATACCGTGAAAGGTTCTGATTGGTTGGGCGATACCGATGCAATGGAATATTTGGTGCGTAATGCTCCTGCTGCTGTGTATGAATTAGAACATTATGGTGTTCCTTTTTCACGAACGCAAGAAGGCAAAATTTATCAACGTCCTTTTGGTGGACATACGACACAATTTGGTGAAGGTCCACCTGTTCAACGGACTTGTGCAGCCGCTGATCGTACAGGTCATGCCATTTTGCATACGCTTTATGGACAAAGCTTAAAGCATAACGCGCAATTTTTTATTGAATATTTTGCACTTGATCTTATCATGACCGATGGGGTTTGTACGGGGGTTGTGGCATGGAATCTTGATGATGGTACTATACATCGTTTTTCTGCCAAAATGGTTGTTCTTGCAACCGGTGGTTATGGACGTGCTTATTTTTCTGCGACATCGGCGCATACCTGTACCGGTGATGGTGGTGGAATGATCGCACGGGCCGGATTACCACTTCAGGATATGGAATTTGTGCAATTCCATCCTACAGGAATTTATGGTTCTGGTTGTCTCATTACAGAGGGTGCTCGTGGTGAGGGAGGTTATTTAATCAATTCTGAAGGTGAACGCTTTATGGAGCGTTATGCACCTTCCTTTAAGGATTTAGCTTCACGCGATTTGGTTTCGCGTTGTATCACGCTTGAAATTCGTGAAGGGCGTGGCGTTGGACCTAAGAAAGATCATATTCATTTGGTTCTCAATCATATTGATCCTGCAATCTTGCACGAGCGTTTACCAGGAATTTCCGAATCTGCTCGAATCTTTGCAGGGGTGGATGTAACAAAAGAACCTATCCCTATCTTGCCAACGGTTCATTATAATATGGGCGGGATTCCTACCAATTACTACGGGGAAGTTCTCAATCCAACAGCTGATTCGCCTGATCGTATTCAGCCAGGATTAATGGCGGTAGGAGAAGCAGGATGTGCTTCTGTTCATGGTGCCAACCGCTTGGGTTCAAATTCATTGATTGATCTTGTGGTGTTTGGGCGTGCTGCCGCCATTCGTGCGGGTGAAGTGATTGATCGGAATGCAGAAATTCCACCTTTGAATGAAGAAGCTTTCGACGAAATTATGGCGCGTTTTGATCGTTTACGTTTTGCACAAGGAGCCATACCAACAGCCCTATTGCGTGAAAAAATGCAACGCACGATGCAAGAAGATGCTGCTGTCTTCCGTACAGAAGATTCCTTGCAACAGGGGTGTCAACGGATGAGTAAAATCTGGGGAGAGTTGTCTGATCTTAAAGTCACAGATCGTTCCCTGATATGGAATTCTGATTTGGTTGAAACATTAGAGCTTGAAAATCTTATGGCGAATGCAATCATGACGGTTCATTCTGCAGAAGCACGTTTAGAAAGCCGCGGCGCTCATGCTCGTGAAGATTATCCAGAGCGTGATGATAAAAATTGGCGTAAACATACGCTTTCACATTTGTCAAAAGAAGGTAAGGTAACTTTGTCCTATCGGCCTGTCCATGTGGACCCATTAACAGCTGAAGCTGATGGTGGGATTGATTTAAAGCGCATTGCACCTAAAAAACGGGTTTATTGAGGGGAGAATGAAATATGGTACAAATTAAGCTTCCCAAAAATTCTCAAGTAAAACCGGGAAAGGTTTGGCCTAAACCTGAAGGGGCAACAAAACTAACAGAATTTCACGTGTATCGTTGGTCACCTGATGATGAAGAAAATCCTCATCTGGATACCTATTATGTGGATCGTTCTGCTTGTGGTCCTATGATTCTTGATGGGCTTTTGTTTATTAAAAACCATATTGACCCAACTTTGACACTCCGCCGATCATGTCGTGAAGGTATCTGTGGTTCTTGTGCAATGAATATTGATGGGACCAATACATTAGCTTGTACTAAAGGTATGGATGATGTAAAACACCCCATTAAGGTCTATCCTTTGCCTTCTATGCCGGTTGTTAAAGATTTGGTTCCTGATTTAAAGCGCTTTTATGCACAACACCGAGTCATTGAGCCTTGGTTGCAAACTGTTTCGCCTGAACCTGCGAAAGAGTGGTTACAAAGTCATTCCGATCGACAAAAAATTGATGGTCTTTATGAATGTATTTTGTGTGCATGTTGTCAGACATCATGTCCAAGTTATTGGTGGAACGGTGATCGCTATTTGGGGCCCGCTGTTTTGCTCCAGGCTTATCGCTGGATTGCGGATTCGCGTGATGAGATGTGTGGTGAACGTCTTGATAATTTAGAAGATCCTTTCCGCCTTTATCGCTGTCATACGATTATGAATTGTGCGCAAACTTGTCCAAAGGGATTAAATCCAGCGAAAGCGATTGCTGAAATTAAAAAACTCATGGTTGAACGCCGTCTTTAAAGAATTATTTATTGATGAAAATGAAGGGCAATGCTAGAAACTTTAGAGATCTAATCTCTAAAAGTGCATTAGCTTCTTATAAGGGCCTCCATAACTGTAATCGTTCTAAAAACGAAGTAATCCTTAAAAATGAATTAATTCTTGTAGAAAAAGTCCTTGCAATAGCTTAGAAAAAGCTCATAGGTTGAGTTCTATCTTTGAAAGTGACTGTTTTCATAAGCAGTAAAGTGAAACACGGAAAATAGTGTTTTTTGCTTTCTGAGGTTTAATTTCAAAAGTTTATTGTCTTCCATAAGATGGACAACATAACTGCCATTGCCTTAAAAAGGCATTAATCTTGCGGGTAAAATAAATATTTCAAGAAAAAATAGCATTCTATGTAAAAACAATAAAACCAATATGCTGTTCGTTTTTAATTTCATTAAATTCGTATCAGAATTAATATTTTAATACATATTTCAATTGATCATTTTTTATAAAAAAGCGTATCTCAATAGAGAATAAAAAATAATACAAATATTATAACGCATGTAAATCATTCAAATCAAATACAGATAAGTGACGACAGTTCGTAATTTTACGATACGTTTATTATTATAATATCGAAAATACTGCTGATATATTCAGTAATTGGGCACTTTTGATACTATCATCACGTATATTTAAAGATCATTTTTATACATTCAATTATTAATTGTATTAAAAAATAAAATTTATAGTTCTCAAAATTGGAGCGTGTACAATTACTCTCTGTTATCGTGATAGAGCACATAATTAAGAGGTGGAGTCGTTTAAAACTGTTATAACGTCAAATGATTTAAACTTATGAGAGGCCCCAAAAGGTTTTTGAAAAAATATCAAATTTATAGGTTTTTCAAAAAGTTTAGAAAGCGGTTGTGGAAATTTGGGGAATATATACTGCGAATGTGAAGTAAGCCATGTTTGTAGACCGGTTTGAGTCCAATGAATTCAATCATCAAAGAAAGAGTGTTTTATTTTGATGAAATTTGTAGAGGCTGACTTTATATGTTTTTATTCATAAAAAATATAGAGATCTCTAAGTGTAGGTCTTATTTTTAGGGTGCTGAATTTCATTTCTGCTTGCATATATGTTTTAACAATTTGTTTAAGCTGTCAAAGTGCTTTTTTATTTTTCGGTATAATAGATATTTTTTAACATAAAAGAGAGCTCTACAAGTATTAATTGTATAATAAGTTATTGTTTGTGTGTTTATTTTGTTGTGCTGTAAAATATCGTCATTTGCGATGTGGTGCTTATAAAGTGGTTAAAAGGTGCTATCCTACTAAGCAAGGCAGACTGAATGTTTACAGGTCAGTATGGGTTGAGAAGGTTTCATCCTTTGGGGTGTGCGCTACATAATATGGTTGGCAAGGTTTATTTAAGAGAAATTTGGTTGTTTATAATGGATGAAGGATAAGAATCTTTCTTCTTTTAAGGAAGATCGATGTGTCACAACACTTTTCATTCCCGAATGGAATGTGATTTATGAATGTTAAATCAGAATGATACTGTACTTATATTAGGTTCTCCATATCTGAAGATATGTTTGGTTAAAAAACGTATTTATTAATTAGTTGAAAATAGAACTTAGAATTTTTAAACGATAATTTTTTGTCGTTATGGAAATAATTCTGTGTAATGATCCAAAGCACCCATTTTACTAAGTTTTCATTGATAGGTAAATGAATCTTCACTTTTTCTTTCGTGGACAGCATACATTTTTAAAAGATAAATGGAAAGAATGATTAAAGGTCATAGAATTGAAGAAGAATCTATGTACGATTTGGTTTTTTCGTGAAATTGTTGTCTTTTAATTTTTTCTTCTCTTGTTCATGAAGAGTGTAGAAACTTTATTGAAGAAGCAAAGAGAAGAGGGGATGCACAATAAAAAGCCGTAACAATTGGTTACGGCTTTCTTGTTTGTGTGCTATTATCGAGAGAGCAAGCTTCTTTTAAGCGATTTTTGATTTAGCAAAAATCGGATCGTAAAAGACTTCAGAAAGTTTCCTATCCTTAAAGAACAACACGACATCAACGGTTGTGTAAAGAACGATCTTTATCATTTCTAGCTCGAGTTGGCGACCAACTTCTGATCTTTTAATCAAAGTGGCGCATCGTTCAAATGTCTGCAAAGCATTATTGGCATGCGTCGTTGTAATCGATCCAGGGTGACCCGTGTTGAGTGAATTGAGATATTCCCATGCCTCATTGCCTCGTAATTCAGCGAGAAAAATCCGGTCAGGCGATTGACGCATACATGCATCCAGACATTCTTCAGCTGAAACACGCCCCACGTTGTTACCATAAATCATATTTACGTGATTAGGATGATTGGGTAGAAAAAGTTCATGAACATCTTCAATCGTGATAATACGTTCTTCTACAGGAACTTTTTCAATGAGCGAGCGGGCAAATGTTGTTTTACCAGATCCTGTTTTGCCTGCAATGATAATGTTGCGTTTGTGAAGGACGCATTCTTCCAAAAATTCAAGAATTTCTCCCTCACGTTTACGTTGCAAGAGTTGAACTTCAAATGGTTCTAACCGTGTAAAGTCCTGCTTCGATAAAAAGCTATTGGCTTCTTCTGCTGAAGGCTTGTTAAAACTTACATCGGAAAAATCATCAAATGCTCCTTCTTTTTTGAATTCTTCTAACGTCTTAACTATAAGAGAATGTTTACGAATTACAAAAGAAAGAGTACCATCAACAACAGCAGGCGTTTGTATAATTGTACCACGTTGCCCACCAGGCAAGAGCACATAATTAATACTTCTGGGAGCCATACCGTTATAAACAATAATCGCTGTAATAAGCGTTTGCAAAAAAGCAGCTGTTAATTCTGGTACGCTGTGAACCTGCCACCCGTTGAAGCTTTTTGTCCACACTTCACAGGGGCGGCAGATCGATAATTCAGTGATCTTCGGATCTTCTAAGAAACGATCAAGCGGTTGTAGAAGCTGAGAAACTGCTTGATCCTTCTGTATTGAGTTAACGTGTGACGAGACTGTAGACATCGCTGAAATCCAGATCACGAGCAACAAAAATATTCACTCGTTCGCCTTGGTTTTTGTAAAGAGTTGGTGTGATATTAATGGAATTTTGAAGAACATCAGTCACTATCGACTCAGCACTCTGAATGCCTTGAGGTTGAGCGCTTTGAGATTGTGTGTTCTCTTTACTATTTTTATTAATTTTACCTCTCACCCATTCCCCTAAATCACCGATAATGCTGACCATAATTGCACCACCAAACCGTTCCCAAAAGTGTCTGTCAATCCAGCCACCGATGCCTGCTTCACCAAGAGGACCTGTGCCAGGTGAGTCAAGATTGACAATAACACCAGAAGGTGTTTCGATGCGTAACCATTGCACAAATACACGCGTTTGTCCTTGTTGTAAGCCACTTTGGTAAAAACCAACGACTTTAGAACCACGATCAAGCAAAACAACACGACCACTTGTGGAATAAACATCACGTGTTAAATGACACGTCGTCATTCCTGGTTGTGACGTAATGATCTTTGTTTCCAATGTGCAATCTAGTTGTGTACCTTGTGTAATCAAGAGGTCACGGTTATGAAGCTGTACTGCATGTGATTGACCTAAACGTACTGGTTGAAGGTTATCAAATAATGCGCCATTACTTCTATCATTATTTGATACCCTTTTTGTTGCTGTAGACCCTTCGCTACCACCACTGTTGAGACTAGAACTGAGCATACGTTTGCGGGCTAATCCTTCAGAATCTTGGAGCATATGTGGAGGAATAGTTGTTTGAAGAAGTTTACTCAAGGCCGGTGGAATATCCATGCCTGAATCTTCTGTTTGCGTTGATCTCTCTGATTCCTCTATAAACTTTGGTTCTTCTATAACCCGTGGGACATAGCTCGGTATAATTTGCTGTACTGTTTGTTGTGGTTTTTCTTCCTCAACTTCTACAGTATTACGCATTTTAAAAGCTTTCCAAGACAGAGCAATTGGTATTGCTATGATGACAATAAGTCCTACCATTAACAATGCGCGGGTACCTGGAATTGTTGGACGACGTTCTGAACCTAGCTCCGACCCTCCATATGCACCTTCAACATGATTCTGTTCTGCATTATTCAGTTTTATGCTTTTTCCCCCTCCTTTCTCATTATCAAACATCATTTTCCTCCTTTATTGACACGATAAACTATCGAAGATATTGTTCCAGTTGTATTTGGTATACCATTGGGATCATAAGCTTCGTTGAAAACAGCCAAAGCACGTTTACCAAGTCGTATGAGCCATTTAGGATTGATCCTATGAACGGCGATAATATCATTAGAACTGCCGATAACAGTGCGTGGTATTAAGCTTTCATTCCCTTCAGCGTCTACAATATAAATCGATGGCATATCCATGTTAGCGGGAAATTTGAAGTAGGTAATACGTCCATTATCCCAGGCATTTATCGGAGCAATATCTTGGTGACCACTCATGGTATAACTGAGATTATAGCCTTTTACGCTTTGGTGAAAACCACGTTCAATGGCAAGGCGTTGGCTATTTGCTTCTGACCTTTCATCGGATGAATCGGGATAATGGAAAGCCAATTCATAGGTCGATCCTGCACGGTCATTTCGAAATTGCAGTCGGAATTTGTAACTTCGTTTGTCGGTTACAACAATGAGATTAGTATTGGCAAGTTCTGCTTTTGGCTTAATAAAAATATGCCGCCCTTTATGAGCAAAGGCATAGGCTTCCGAATCACCAAAGGCATGGGTGATATACTGTTCACCTTCTTCAAGAATAATATGCGTTGCCACACCAAGAACTGTTTCAATTTGGACTACATCAGCTTCGTTATATGTTATATAACGAATGCGGTGATCATATTGTGAATTTGATGGGCTTTTGAGTGCCTGCACAGGTGCCGTATAAAGAGAAGAAAACGAAGACAATAGAACAACGAATGCAAGTTTTTTCATAACAATCAATCCCTTAATCATTTAACAGTATTTCCGGGTCAGAACGGTAACTTGTTACTTGGAAACCAAGGGGGTTAAGCAAACGATCAGATGATTTCATGGGGGAACCGACATAGGTGTAGCCAATTGTTGCGATCTGGTGTTGTTTAGGTCCAGTAGCAGCACCGGTGCTGTCATATTGCTGCGTCGTAAAACGTACGGTTGCTTGACCAAGTCCATTGGGTTGGATTGATCGTACTTTAACTGTGATACGTGCTTTATTGGAAAGCACTTTGTCCCGTGCCTTTTCTCCTTCATAAATTTTATAATATTCTTGTTGAACAGCTGCTGCGCTTAAAAGTGCTGTTGTATCATAGTTCAATTGAATGGTATCGTAGTCGTAAGTTTCACGGTTCAGCACGTATTGATTGAGCCAATATCTGTCTACAATTTCACCATAGCTTTCTTCGTGCTCACGCATGATTGAGACAACATCAACTGCACCTGTTGTATTATCAACGCGTAATACTAAAGGTGTTGGAGCTGGTTGAGAAAAACCGATAACTCCACATATCATACCGAATAGACCAAAAAGACCAACTGCACTGGCCACACGCCACGCCGTTCTGCGTGATCTTATAAATTCATTGATAAGATCACGTTCTAAGCCACGAGTTTCTTCATAATAACTATTAAGCTGTCCGGCTTTTATTGGTTTGGTTTGTTTTTCTCTCATACGGCTCCTCGCTTGATTTCGGCAGGGATTGTTTTATTGATAGGTATACGGTTTCTATCATTTGGTTGCTTTAACTTTGGCGCTAATACGCAAGCAGATAAAAGATTCATGATTAAAATTATAGAAATGATATTTTTCATTTTAATGCTACTTTTCACAATTATTTATATATAACAATTTTTGTCATTATTGCAACTTTGAATATAAAGTAAAGTGCATAATTTGTGTTTATTTTAC
>NZ_NJGE01000011.1 GCF_002777915.1 Bartonella tribocorum
TTGCTTTCCAATCTGACTTTACATGCTTTAGTGACCTAACGGATAACGACAACTTTCCAGAAATATCCGCTTGAGCTCAAAATAATGATCCGATGCTTGAGAAGCAAAAACCCATAGATTCTCACAAAAAATGACGAATCTTAAAACACCCTTTGAAAGGCCTTTAAAGACCCTTTGAAAACACCTTAAAAACCCTTAAAAGAAAATAAATTGGTACAAAACCTGGTGGCAAAATATACAAAACCCGCTGGCAAGCTACAGGCAAGCTACAACAAGCTACATACAACAAGCTACAGCTGGGGAACTTGGATTCGAACCAAGATTGACGGAGTCAGAGTCCGCTGTTCTACCATTAAACTATTCCCCAATAAGCCAATATTGCCACTTTTATCAGATTTTAGAGTGCAAGCAAGGACAAAAGAGAAACTTTCTGATTATTGATGATGAGAAGAATTTATCGATAATAAAGAGCAATAGGTATGTCATTGATTGTTTTGATCTGAACATCGACATCATAAATATCTTTAAGAATTTCTGGTTGCATGATTTCTTTTGGAGTCCCACAATAGGCGGCTTTCCCATTTTTTAGTGCGACAATCATATCTGAATAAGATGAAGCAAAATTAATATCATGCATAACAATAAGAATGGTTTTTTTGAGTTCATCCGCTGTGCGGCGTAACTGCTTCATCATAGAAACGGCATGTTTCATATCCAGATTGTTTAATGGTTCATCTAAGAGAAGATAATCGGTATCTTGGCAGATGACCATGGCGATAAAAGCCCGTTGGCGCTGCCCCCCAGAAAGCTCATCTAAAAAACGGTCCTTTAAATCTTGTAGCCCGAGATAGCGCAATGCACTGTCAATAAATTGTTTATCTTCATGTGTATACCAGCCTTTTGAATAAGGATAGCGACCAAAACTCACTAAATCATAAACGGTTAAGCGGAAGGATAAAGGATTATCTTGACGMAAAATTGAGAGCTTTTGAGCMAAAATATCATGGGGCATTTTATMAATATCAAAACCGCCGATATTAATTGTTCCTTTGTCATATGGTAAAAGACGTCTTATCAGCATTAAAAGCGTTGATTTTCCCGAACCATTGGGCCCAATAAGAGAAATAATCCCCCCTTTGGGAAGATGAAGGCATAAATTATCGATAATCAATCGTGCTCCGTAAGCCTTGGAAAGATGATTGATCTCAATCATTTTAGTTTTCCCTTCATCAGTAACATTAAGAAAACAATCCCTCCACAAAACTCAATGATAAAACTTAAACGTCCTGCCATGTGAAAAATTTGTTCTAAAATAAATTGTCCCCCCACCAAACAAATAATCGCTAATAATATTGCAATTGGCACAACAACACTATGTTTTGCTTGAGGAGAAAGTTCATAGGAAAGGTTGGCAACTAACAGTCCAAAAAAGGTGACAGGGCCTACTAATGCGGTGGAAATAGAAACGAGAATGGAAACAAAAATAAGGATAGCTGTCGCACTTTTGTGGTAATTAACACCAAGATTGAGAGCATTTTCACGTCCCAAAGCCAAAATATCAAGAAGATGACGTGAACGCCATCCAATCAGACTCATAATGAAGACAATGATTGTGGCAAAGCTTATGAGCGACGTATTAAATTTATTAAAATTTGCAAACATAATATCGGTTAAATTCATCATTTGGTCTGGATTAAGTTGCAATTGCATAAACATCCGTAAACTGAAAAAAAAACCACCTAAAACAACACCAATTAAAAGCGTCAAGTGAAGTCCTTTTAAGCTTCCTGAAAAGAGCCAGCGAAAAAGGCTTATTGAAAAAATAATGAGAATGAGGGCTTCGAGAATAAGCTGTCCTTGTTCATTCAAAAAAGGTAAAGAAAGAGAGCCCACAAAATATATAAGGACAGTCTTTATTAAAATATAAAGCTGATCAAATCCCATAATTGAAGGGGTAAGAAGACGGTTATTCGTGATTGTTTGAAATAAAACCGTAGAAACGCTTATTGCATACGCAATAAGAAGCAGAGAGGAAAGCTTTGTAAGACGAAATGTCCATGTGTAAACATTGATATTCCACGTCATGTAAAGTATAATGACAGTAAATGCCATGATGATAAGGGTTGTTAGTATACATATTGTTTTTTTGCTTTTATCCAAGATGCTTTCTCCAGCGTAAAAGCAGTATCATAAAAATAAAACTACCGATCACGCCCATTATGGTGCTGATAGGAACTTCGAAAGAAGGATGAATGATTCGTCCTAAAAGATCACAAATCAAAACCAATCCTGCACCGCTGATGGCTACCCAAGGAGCAGTATAGCGCATATTATCTCCCATAAAACTTGAAACAATATTTGGGATAATCAATCCAACAAAAGGAATACGGCCGACGGTACAGACAACAATAGCGGTGATTGAAGCAACAATAAAAAGCCCAAAAAACATGACAACACGATAATTTAATCCAAGGTTATTGGTTAAATCTTCTCCTAAGCTTGCAACCGTAAAGCGATCAGCAGTACAATAGGCCAGAATACAAAGGGGGAAGGATAGCCATAAAAGTTCATATTTCCCCTCAAGAATCATCGCAAAACTACCAAATAAGTAAGCTTGAAGAGAAGGAAGTAACATTTCATAATCTGCAATGGCATTGGTTAAAGAACCAATAATATAGCTTAGCATAATCCCTGTAAGAGGGATAATGAGAGCAGATTTTAGAGGAATACGGTGCAATAAAAACATAAAAAGTAAAGTGCCTGTCATGGCAAAAAGTGTCGCAACGATCATTTTGCCTAAAACAGGAATATCGGGCAGAATAATCATAGTAAAAAGAATACCAAGGGAAGCAGATTCAACGGTTCCAGCGGTTGATGGCTCGACAAAGCGATTACGTGTCAACAGTTGCATAATCATGCCTGAAAGTGCAAGTGCTGCGCCTACTAAAAGGATTGCAATGGTGCGAGGAAGACGCGTTTGCCAAAAAATAAGCCACGCATGGGGATCGGCTGCGAAGAGGCTAGACGGCGAGACATCTGAATAACCAACAAAAATGCTAAAGATGGACAAGAAAATTAGAAATATTATGGTTATCCAATAATTTTTCACGTTAAATCATTTTCTAATAAAACCTAAAAAAGCAAAGGTTGCTTAATAAACAACCTCTGCTTTTAAATTTAATTTATAGAGCAAGCAAGTGCTTTTGTACGGTTATTTGTTCTTTGTAAAGGCTTCATTGATCTGTTTAGCGGTTTCAAATAGACCCGTTAAACCACCACTTGCACGATACCAGCTCCAAGAGTCCAGATAAATAATTTGGTTTTTCTTGCTCGCTGTTGTACGGTGAACAAGCTCATTGTTGAGTAATTGTGCTGCAGATTGTCCTTCTCGTCCAATTGCTGCATCACGATCAATCACCAACAACCAATCAGGATTTGTCTCAAGAATAAATTCAGGAGAAATAAGCTGTCCGTGTTTTTGTACAGTGAGTTTATCCGTTGCAGGGGCAATCCCAAAAGCGGAATGAAAAATATCAAAACGTGACTTTGGACCCAAGGCACTGATTTTCCCACCAGAAGTCATGAGGACGAGCCCTTTGCCTTTTCCTTGGGTATTTTTACGGACTTCAGCTAAAGTTTCATTGAGTTTTGCAATTTCTTTTTCTGCTTCCTGTTCTTTACCAAAAATTTTCCCAAGGATAGACACATTTCGTTTAATATCTTCAAGAGAGTTTTCGTTTCCTACTGTTAGATCAATCGTTGGTGCCATTTTGGATAAATCGCTATATTTTGCTTGAGTTCGAGAAGAAATAATAATCAAATCGGGTTGAATGGTGGCTATTTTTTCATAATCCGGTTCAAAAAGAGTGCCAATTTTTTCATATTTTTCATCATTAAATTGTTGCAGATAGGATGGTTTTTTTCCTTCAGGAATGCCAACAACTTCTTTGATACCAAGGCGATTCATATTATCAAGCGTGGCAAGATCAAACACCACAACTTTTTTTGGAGAAGCAGGAACAGCAGTCGTACCTGAAACGTGATTGATCGTTACATTTGTCTGAGTATTCGTCTTTGCAATACTCGTATGAGTCCACAAAATCGTCGCAAAGCTGATTGCAACGAGCAAAACAGAAGTCACCCATTTCATATATTTTATCATCATGATTTTATCCTTTTATCTGATATTACAAGAGTTTGCGCATTTAAAAACCTTAATTTAGGTGTTTTG
The DNA here is from genome assembly GCF_002777915.1 of Bartonella tribocorum. Lineage (GTDB taxonomy): Bacteria > Pseudomonadota > Alphaproteobacteria > Rhizobiales > Rhizobiaceae > Bartonella > Bartonella tribocorum_A. The sequence continues at coordinate 4,232 of NZ_NJGE01000011.1, forward strand.
TGCACAAAACGAAGTGTAGATAAATAACACTATGTTGTAAAATTGACTAACATATGTTACAAATTGCTCACTTACCTTATTTTCACTTAACTCTAATGCTTTTGCAACATTTTTAGAAAGTTTAACATATGATCAATGTATTTAAAAAGCGTACACATTTGTACGCACTGACGACAAGTGCCTTCTTCTTTTTACAAAGTGTAGATGCTTCTGTGGGGAATAATTGGTTTTCATTCTCTTCACCTATGTTGTCTCCATTTGCGTCATTTTACTCACCTTCTTACTCATCTTCGCTGCCCGCTCAACTAGCTAATCCAGTTTTGAATTTGCTTCCGACATCTGCCTCTAACGCAATCTCTGACCAGATACTTTCGCTTGCGTTGGATTCGGTTAAAACATCTATCTCTAACTCAGTCTCTGACGGTATAGCTTCGATCCCTGATTCCGTAATTGCAACGCCGGTAAATATGATGAGGGGGGTAGCTTCAGTATTGGAATATTTAGAAGGATTACTTGAACCTTCATTAGAAGAAAAGCTTTCGGTGCCTATAGTGTACGTTTCTATAAAAAGACTTCCTGGTTCACAAGTACCTCTTTCTATGCTTTCGCCTAGAAAGGGTATAGATGCGTTGTGTGAAGATAGTTCTGATGATTCAAAGCATGAATCTGATTCAGAGCATGAATCCATTGTATGTGTAGGGGGTGAGGAACGTACAATAAAAGGAGGTAAGGTTCGTGTAAAAAAATACGGTGGTAATGCTGTGTTTGCAATGGGGCGTCTTGTTGTTGCAGATAATGCGCATGGTTTGCGTTCTGGCGCTGTACGGAGACCTTTTTTCAAAACTGTAGATATTGCTAAGGCGACAACTGTAAAGATAGAAAGTGTATCTATTGTTGGTGTCAATTCTCAAGGCTCTAGTATTCAAAATGCTACTATGGGATTTGGGAGTGCTGTATTTTCGTTAGCAGGTGCAAAGGTTGAATTGCTGGGGTCAAATATCGAGAGTTTTGTTGCTGGTCTTGAGGCTGGGTACAAAGGAAATATTCATATGAAGGGAGGAAGCATCAAAAAGACTTTTTTCGGTGCTTCAGCTGATGTCGAATCGTCTATTTTTTTAGAGGGAACAGATATTAATGTGGAGGTCGTTCATGAGAAAGTACCTCTGGATTATACAGTTGGTTTACGTAGTTCTGGTGGATCTCAAATAACGATGAGATCTGGGGCAATTACTTTCGCAAGAGGCGGCGTGGGAGTTTTAGCGGAAGACGAGGGATTTGTAAAACTAGACGATGTTGGGATTAACATTGCTGATAAAAAGGGAGGTGATGCGGCTGCTTCTAGTGTATCGAATCTAAGTGTTGTCTTTTTATTGAAAGATGGTTTTGTTTCTGCTAACCGTGTGACCTTTAACAGTTCTGATGCCATTGCTCTATGGGTTAATAATAACCTTGGTATTGAGGATAGTCTCTTTGGTGTTATTAATTATTTTGATGATGGTCTTGGTAGTGATAGTTTTCCTGAATTTGTTGATAATATTGTTGCTGATGGCGATGCCAATATTAGTGCTGCTATTAGCTATTCAAATATTACAGTGGAAGGTAAAGGCTCTTATGGTATATATTTTGGTGCACCAGAATTAAAAGAAGGCAGCTTAAAAACAAATAACAATCAAAGTGAAGAAGGCGAAGGTCCAAGTGCTAGAGTTAGAAGAAGTAGTGCTGTTGCAGAATCAACAGTAGGTAATGTGGAGAGCCAAGCATCTTTTCTGGAGAAGGATCGGGCACATCTGGTACTTTTAAGACATTCTGTTTTAAACGTACCAGATAGTGTGGCCATTTATGGTAAAGACTTCAATGGTTCTGTTGTTTTAGGGAGAGATACATTAGTTTCTGGTGATCTATTATTGCATGCTACAGGTTCCTCTAGTTTGTCGGTTTTCGCTCATGAATCTGATATTATAGGTTCTGCACGCATTGATGAAAACGCGAGTGCAAAACTTTTTTTATCTAATTCGGGGTGGCGTTTAGCAAAAAGTAAGTATAGTAGTGAGTCTTCGGATACGGATTGTATAGATTCGTGTGTCTCATCTATAGATATCAGAAATAGTGCTATTGCGTTTTTCCGGTCCGAAGGTGAAGATAGAGGTTATCAGACGCTTCGCGTTGGGGATGGGAACGGTGCGGTTTACACTGCTTCTGGAGATTCTTATATTTACTTTAATGCGCGTTTAGTTCCTAATGATTCGGAGAATGATCAAATGTCTGACAGGCTTTTGATTCATGGGGATGTTGTTGGAAAAACGATAGTGCGTGTAAAAGATACTTCAAAAGGAGTACAACAAGATCAGAATAAACCTCATAGTGTTTCAATTATTCAGGTCTTTGGACAAGCAGAGAAGGATTCTTTTAAGCTAGAAGATGATTATATTACACGAGAAGGGTCGCCTTATAAGTATGTTCTTCGCGCTTATAGTCCAATCAATTCTTCGGAAATGCAGCTTTTTGATAGGAAATTAATTGCGAATAGTGAAAATGCGAACAGTAAAAATGTTTGGGATTTTCGCTTAGAAAATCAATATGTTGTTTCTAGTACGGTTACTGACACTCGTGAAAAAGGAAATGGTGATTCGGTGACCTCTTCTGTGTCTGGAGAATCCGTTCCTGAACAATTTGTAAGGTCTGTTGTTCCACAAGTGCCAACTTATCTCGTCTTGCCTAATAGCGTATTCCATACTGGTTTGATGGATATTAACAATCAAAACAAGCAGTTGGAGACTTTGCGGATGACTTCTACAGGAATGCTAAAGATTCGTAAGAATCCTGCTTTATATTTACGTGGCTATGGTGGAAGTTACCGTTATGCTTCAGATTTATCTGCACTTGAATATGGTTATGACGGCGATCTTGACTATCGTGGTGTAGAGGCAGGTATGCTGTTGCAAACTATTGAAAATACTGACCATGCTCTATCCTTTGGCGTTATGGGAACTTATGGAAAACTTTCTCTGCGGCCTTTGGATGTTGAGCAAAGCCAGAAGAGTGCATTTGATAAATGGACTGCTACAGTATATGGTAGTATGCAGCATAATGCGGGCTTCTATGTTGATGGTCTTTTATCCTATGGTCTATTCAAAGGTGATGTTCTCACTCTTGCAAGGGGTAAGACAGCAACATTGAGAGCTAATCCTTTGAGTGTTTCTTTGATGAGTGGTCAGACAATTGCAACAGGATATAAGGGCTTTGTCTTTGATCCGCAGGTTCAGGTTGTTTATCAGCATCTTCAGTTTAATAAGGCCCGTGATATTGACAATTTTGATATTGAAATGGGGAACCTTAATCAGTGGGTGGCACGTGTTGGTGGATGCTTAACAAAGACTCCTACAGGCTCTGAAAGTGTGGATGCTGTTGCTTTCTATGGTAAGCTTTATCTTTCTCACGGTTTTGGAGAAAAACGGTCTGTACGTTTCAATGATGCTTTCAAGTTAGGGGCTTTTGGTTCCTCTATAGAGGCCGGATTAGGTTTTAATGCCAAATTGTTGCCGCAGTTTTCTCTGCATGCTGATGTTCTCTATCAACATAAGCTTAATAAGGCTGGTTTTTCTGGAGCAAGTTTCTCTGGGGGCGTGCGTTATCAGTTCTAATATAAGGTACGGTATGTATTTTTTAGAAAAGGCAGCACAATGTGCTGCCTTTTTTCTTTATAACAATGTGTGTTGTTCTTAAAAGCTTTTCGTCTGTTTGATATGAATAGAAAAGACATAGTTTATTGTGCGCATAAGCGCGTTTTTTTATGCTAAAGCGAATTTTCTTAAAATTTTTATCTACTGATAATGCGATAAATTCACTCATTTGTATGGACTTTTTAAGCGTGCAGGAGTCCAGTATGTGTTATGTTATCTTTTTTTATACCGTATTGATATTATCCAATATAATATTTGATACTTTCTAAAGCTCATTTTTAAGAGTTTGTTTTTCACTGATTTAAATCATTTCTTTGTGGAATAATTTTTTAAAATTCACAAGGCTAAATTGTGTTTTTAATTAATTGCACGCATCGATTTTATTTTTCTTTACACGAAATACAGAATGCATTATACACTTATAAAGTGTGCTCTGTTGTTATTCTCTTATAGATAGTTTTGTGTGTAGAGCTTATGACAAGTTTATAGGGATAATTCATTGCACGGTTCAAATGAGCATGAGGCATGTCTTTTTTGTCACACCTTTTGTATTTTGAGGTGCACAGTGGGATATTTTGCAAGTGCTTTTATTTTTAATGAGAGGGGAAGGAAAGTTTCGAGGGAACTATGATTAAAGTTTTTAGAAATCATGTATGTTTGTGTGTTTGTACAACAGCTATCCTTTCTTTGCTCCAAAATGGAAGGGAAGTTTATGCAGCTACAGAGGGGAAGAATAGAGGACCTTATACTATAACTGTTACTCCGATCAATGGTATTGGTGTTACTTCTGGTCATCTTCTGAGTGGAAATAATGTGCATAAGCCTCTGAGTGGGGAGAGTGGGGGGAGTTATTATTATCCTAGTATTGGCAATAACGATGAGGGTATTCGTGGGGGGAATGACTATCGTGTTCTGAGTGGAAAGGAGGGAGAGGACGGACATCAAAATGGGGGGAAAGGGTATGAGAAAAATATCGATAATAGGGTTAGAAATGAGGGCTCTGATGAAAGAGGTGTGGATTCTGCGTTTTATTACTATAATGGGTTGTATTATATATGCGATAATTGCGGGACGGGTCCTAACAATGTGAAGTCTACAGGGGAGGGGCTAAAAATTGATAATAAATCTTATAGCATTACGAAAGAGAATGTTTTTCAATATCCTGATGATCCTATTGCTATAACGGTGAAAGGAATAGGCACAAAGGTTAGTGGGAAGAATGTAAAGGTTAGCAGTCAAGTTGCCGATAAAACTTTTCTAATGGGGGTACACGTATTAGAGAACGGTAAGATTGTGTTGGAAAATCCGATTATCGAAAATACAGTTATAGGCCTTCGTGCGAGTAATGGAGTGATTGAGGTAAAAAATGGAAAGATTTGGGAAAGTCATGAAGGTGTTGATGCAGCAGATCGTTCATTTGTTCTTTTAGAAGATACAGACATTAAGACGGCTGATGGGAATGCAAGTCTTTTAAGTTATGATCATTCAGAAATTTGGATGTCAGGTGGATCAGTTAATTTTATGAACAGTCATGGGGTTTCTTCGACGTTAGGTGGAAAAGTAAATCTCGAGAATGTTAAAATTACTGGGAAGGGCAAAGAAAAAAATTCAGATCATCATGCAGTTTTGTATACGGATTTAGGGAGGGCTGTTAATTTAAAAGGGACGACCATTCATGCCATGAATGTTCATGGCATATTGTTAGAAAATAAAGTCAATTCTATTCTTCAGCAGGAAGTTAAAGATTTATCGAATGAGGATTCTCATTCTGAGTCTGGGGCTTCTGTGACTGAAGTTAATATTAAATCCTCTACTATTAATGTAAATGGCCCTAGATCTTACGGTATATATTTTAAGGGAAAAAAACCATGGAACGAAGATGGGAATAAAAAAGAGGATATCTCACTAGAGGGAGAAAAAGCTCCACCACGATTAGAAGTTGTTAATTTGGATGCAACAGAGTTTTCTGTTGAAGATGATACGGTTCTTTATGGTGAAAACCTTATTTCTGGTGCGGTGAGTTTATTAAAAAGTACTCTTCATTCAGGGGATTTTTTATTAAAAGCTAAGAACGGGGCTTCTATAACGGTTTTGGCTGATGGCTCTACGCTTGAAGGTCGTGCTCACGTTGATGAAAATTCTAATGCCGAACTTTATTTGGGAGGTCACTCTACATGGATTTTACAACGACGGTTGCAAAAAGATCAACATGAGGCTGCAAATAATTCTTCTATTTCATTGGTTAGTCTTATGGGTGGGAGTTCTATTCATTTAAAAAGACAAGAATCTTCTTCTGTTGATGATTATCAAACCCTTCATATTGGAAAGGGAGAGGGTGAAGTTTATAGAGCGCAGGATGGTGCCTCTATTTTTCTTAATACATATCTGAATGAGGGGGGGGATCTTGATCATCAAAAGACGGATCGTGTTTTAATTCATGGTGATGTTTCGGGAAAAACAATGCTCCACGTGCATGCTGTTGCAGGAAGTCCGGGAGGGTACACGGGAAAGGGCGGGAATGATGAAGGACTTTCAATCATTCAGGTTTCTGGAGCAGCAAAGCAAGATTCTTTTCAGTTGGAAGGTGGTTATGTAGCGTTAAACGAATTACCTTATCAGTATAAGCTCTATGGTTATGGTCCAGAATCTGATTTAGGAAAAGCCAATGCTGGGCAAAGGCTTGTTGAAGGAACCGGAGAATTTTGGGATTTCCGTCTTGAAAGTCGATCTGTAGATTCTGATATTAAACCTAAACCAGATCCTAGTCCAACGCCTCCTGCTCCAACGCCTCCTAGTCCTTCTCCAGAACCAGCTCCAGAGCCTCATCCTATGCCTAAGCCGGGAGTTAGGGCTGTTGTTCCGCAGGTTCCGACTTATCTCCTTTTGCCTAATGCCCTACGTCATCTTGGTTTGATGAATATTAGCAATCAAAATAAGCGGTTAGAAGCTTTGCGAATTGCTTCTGGTGGCTTGTTAGAAAGTCGCGAAAATCCTCTCTTTTTTGTGCGTGGTTATGGCGGTAATCATCGTTATACTTCAAATCTTTCTGCGCTTGAGTATGGTTATGGCGGCGAGTTGGCTTATAATGCACTAGAGGCAGGTGTTTTGCTGAAAGCAATCGAAGATATGTATGGGACGACTTCTTTTGGAATGATCGGGTCTTACGAGAAATTTTCCTTGCAGCCTGTGAATGTTGAACAGAGTCAAAAAAGTACATTTGATAAATGGTCCGTTGCGGCATATGGTGGTGTGCAGCATGATACAGGTTTTTACGTTGATGGTCTTGTGTCTTATAGTTTTTTTAAGGGGGATGTTGTGACTACAGCTCGGGGTAAAACGGCAACATTAAAGGGAAATCCTTTAAGTGCTTCATTGACAGCTGGTAAAACATTTATGGTGGGAGAGGACGGTTTTGTGTTTGATCCGCAAGTTCAGGTTGTTTATCAATATCTTCCATTTAATAAAGTGCGTGATGTGGACGGTTTTGATATTGAGTTAGGAAAGCTTCATCAGTGGGTAGGGCGTGTTGGAGGGCGTTTAACAAAGATGCTGGTTGCTACTGATGAAGCTCAGGTTATTTCTTTCTATGGCAAACTTTATCTTGCTCATGGTTTTGAAAGAAAACAGTTTGTGCATTTTAAAGACGCTTTTCAGCTAGGGGCTTTTGGTTCTTCATTAGAAACTGGATTAGGTTTTAATGCCCAATTGTCTCAAAATTTTGCGCTTCATGGTGATTTGGGGTATCAGCACAAGCTAACGAAAGCTGGTTTTTCTGGAACGAGTTTTTCGGGTGGATTACGTTATCATTTCTAGTGTTGTTTTTGTTTAATTTTTTGAAAAAGCCACAAGTTATCCTTGTGGCTTTTTTCGTTTATTCGTTTTGTTATTATAGCTTTTTTATAGAATGTGGTTTTGCTTCTTTTTAATATGTTTTTGGGTTGTTTTTCTTTTATTTTTCTTGAGAAGTTTAATGAGTGTATACGTTATTGTTATAAAAAGCGTATTTCATAATGATTTTTTGTATTATTGATAATATTCTGATTTATAAGGATATTTTCAATATGCTTTTGAAATATAAAAAGCATTCATTTGCATGTGTAGGATTGGTTGATGGATAAAAAATCGTTTAAGAAAGGAGACAATATCGTTTTGTGAATGGTGTTAAGAGGAGTGGATTTGTAATATTAGAAGTTGGTAAAGAAAATAATGCACCTTAAGCGCAATGAGGGCTGTATCCGGTAGATACTTTATATTATATCCGCTGCTGTTGTGAAATGGAGGTAGAAGAAATGAGAGATATCTGAGAAAACTGGTAGAATGAGCAACATAATATCTTTTTTGAAAATGCGCTTTCTTAAAAGGAATGCGATAAATAGCAGGATGAAGTCATGCGTAATCTTGACTTTTTAAAGATATAACTCTGAGTGTTTTTGAATGTTGTAAAGTTGAATTAAAAGGAGGCGGTAAAAATAGGAATTGATTTTGATTTTTACATGTTCCTGTTCTAAATTAAGCTGTCTTTCCATAAAGATTGCCTGAAAACAGACATATGTGTGCCCCTTGTTTCCCAGTTTTGGCATATACTGAGTTTTATTTGCTTACAGAGTGCTCATTGTTTCAATATAAATATTTATCTGCAATATGTTAACTATATATGCTCTGGTGTTGATTAGGCAGGAGTTAAAGGAAGCATTTTAAATGCATGTAAGCCTATAACGCTGTTTTTGAATAACAACTTTAAAAGTGATTTTTCTCGTTTTTCAGCTCTATTTTGACAAACGCTTTGTAAAAACAACAGATTCAGAGTGTATTTTTTAGTAATTTTTTAATTGCATATTTACATAAAACACAAAAAATAATAATATATCTTATACATTTAACCGAAAACGTATTAATATTTCTTTTAAGTTAGGTTTTCTGATACGTTATGTGTTGCTTTTAATCAAGGGGGGGCAAATTATGGTGGAATTATGGTCAGTTTATTTAAAAATCGTTTCTCCTTATATGCTTTCACAACAGCAGTTCTTTTTTTTACACATAATGTTGGTGTTTTTGCACACAATGCTGAATCTCAAATTCTCTCTGGAAAAGGGCAAGATTCATGTAATCAGGATGCTGCATATTTTTGGTGTAATAATAGTAGTAGTAGATATTTCTTGGTAAATAAAAGTTATCAAAAAACTGATAAAAATATGGATCAAACTGTTGCTATACATTCGATTGGATACGGCACGCGTGTCTTCGGGATAAAGGTGACTATTAAGGATGCTGCAAATGCTGATAATTTGGAAGGAAGTTTTTGGAAATATGGGGTTTTGGCGAGTTCACGTGGAGAAGTGTTTATAAAAGGAGGAGAGATTAGCTTTACACATGGTATCGGCGTTGGAGTAGAAGATGGGGGAAAGATCCTGTTAGAGAGAGTTTCCATTACCGAAACAGGTGGTCAGGGGCTGAGTATAGGTGATAGTGAAAATTCAGCTTTTCATGTGTCTGGCGTTGGGGCTATCCATTTTGAGAAAGGTAAAGTTAAGCTAGCCAATGCTCATGGTTTTTCAATGCATGGGGATAATATCAATATGAATGGCAATATGGATGGTAGGCATATATCTATCGAGGATTCTACGGTTTTAGTAGAGAGTGATACGGCTTATGGTTTACGTTTTAGGGAGGGACTAGGGGACAAAAATAAGATCGGAAGTCTTCCAAAAACAAGCTTGCCTGTACGAAGTAATGTCTCTTTGCTAAGAACCACTTTTAGAGTTCCAAATAGTATAGCTATTCATAGCAGAAAATCTGGTGCTGTTGTTAAGCTTTTAGATAAATCCGAACTTTCTGGAGATTTATTATTGAAGGCTGAAGGTGACTCTTTGGTGAGGATTTTAGCTAATGATTCTATGCTTGTAGGGGGAGTGCGTGTTGATGAAAGTTCTTTTGCTGAATTTCGGTTGAGAGATGGTTCGAAATGGACTTTATCACGACCGAAAAATAAAACTTTACAAGTTCCTAGTTCTATAGGTGTTTCATCAATTTCATTAATACATCTTATTGATAGTTCTATTGTTTTTGAGAAACCCACAGATAATGCAACGAATGATTATCAAACACTTCATATTGGAAAAGGAGAGGGTGTTGTTTATAAAGCGCAGGGTGATGCGCATATTTATCTTAATACGTATTTAAATAAGGGGGGAGATATTAGAAATCAAAAAACTGATAGGCTGTTAATTCATGGTGATGTTGAAGGAGAAACCGTAATACATGTGCAAAGCGTTTCAGGAAGTCCAGGAGGTGGTACAGGGCATCATGGAAATGACAAAGGTATCTCAATTATTCAGGTTTCTGGAAAAGCAGAGAAAGATTCTTTTCAGTTGGATGGTGATTATGTTGCATTAGAAGGTCTGCCTTATCAGTATAAGCTTTATGCTTATGGTCCAAACTCTGAATTAGGAAAGGCAAGTGCGTCTCAAAGATTAGTCGAAGGTAATGGAGATTTTTGGGATTTCCGCCTTGAAAATGGGTATATTGATTCTGATCCTACATCTAAACCCACTCAGAATTCTAAGTTTGTGTCGGCTTCTCGTCCTAACCAAGGCGATAAAGCTGTTGTTTCGATGTCTTCTGCGGATAGTTTTTCTAAAATTGAAGATGTTTCTTCTTCTAGACGAGGTGTAAGATCTGTTGTTCCGCAAGTTCCAACTTATTTGCTTTTGCCCAATAGTCTGCTCCAAGCTGGTTTGATTGATATCAGCAATCAAAACAAGCAGTTGGAGACACAGCGCGCTAATCCTCGTGGGGTGTTGGAAATTCGTGCAAATCCTGCTTCATTTTTGCGTGGTTATGGGGGAAGCTACCATTATACCTCAGATTTGTCTGCGCTTGAATATGGTTACGGAGGCGATCTAGGGTATTATGCACTAGAGGCAGGTGTTTTGTTACAAAAAATTGAAAATGTTGAGAATGTCATATCCTTTGGGATTATGGGCTCTTACGGAAAGCTTTCTCTACAGCCTTTGAATGTTGAACAAAGCCAAAAAAGTACATTTGATAAATGGACTGCTACAGTCTATGGCAGTATGCAGCATGATACAGGCTTCTATGTCGATGGTCTTGCGTCTTATGGTTTGTTTAAAGGTGATGTTATGACAACGGCACGGGGAAAGACAGCAACATTGAAGGGTAATCCCTTAAGTCTTTCTTTGATGAGTGGTAAAAAAGTTGTCACAGGATATGAAGGCGTTGTTTTTGATCCACAAGTTCAGGTTGTTTATCAACATCTTTGGTTTGATGAGGCCCGTGATATTGATAATTTTAATATCGAGATGGATAAGCTTGATCAATGGATGGTGCGTATTGGTGGACGTTTGACGAAGACTCTTGCTGTGCCTGAAAAGGATCGTGATGTTTCTTTCTATGGGAAAGTTCATTTTGCCCATGATTTTGGCAAAGAAAGGTCTGTGCGCTTTAAAGATTCTTTCCAATTAGGAGTTTTTGGTTCTTCTCTAGAAGCTGGCTTGGGTCTTAATGCCCGTTTGTCTGAAAAAATCGCGTTTCATGGTGATTTGGTTTATCAGCATAAGTTGAGTAAAGGTGGTTTTTCTGGAATTAGTTTTTCTGGTGGGTTGCGCTATCGTTTTTAGGATGATTGCCTTTGGGATGCATAAAAAAAGCCACAAGTTATCCTTGTGGTTTTTTTATTTTTTTGTTGCATGAGAAAATTTGTTTTTTTAGAAACGAGATAATGCTTTCAGGGTTCCAGTTTTGACTTTTTATGCTGTTTTTTCTCTATGCAAGATACTGATTTATAAGAATTCATTGTTTTATATTGAATGAGAAACACGAATATCGTGGGGTTTTTTCCTTTCAAATTTGTTCTCCGTTGAATTGATTAAAACCATTCGTTTCCATGTTATAAGTGGGCAGAGCCGTGTGGATAAAAACGAGACAAGAAAAGAGTCAAAATGCCTCTTATGAACCGTTTCAAGTGCTAAGGGCTGTTGCAATATTTTAAGATTGACAAAGTGGGGGAAGGGGAAGCTTACTTATTTATAAGCGTAAAGATGGGATACTCAATGAATTTATCGTTATACTATTCACGGGCGTTATCGTGAAATGGGCTTAAGTATGTTGAGAGATATGTCTTTTAAATAACATGTGAATTGGCAACATTATATTCTGCTCGGGGCGCTTGTTCTTCGTGATGGTCGTGGTTCTATTAAAAGGAACGCGATAAACATAAAGTGTGCGGCAATACGTCATCTCTTTTTATATAAATTTACAAATTCTTTTGAGATCACTGCTTGGGGGTAGAGGGATTTATTTTCTATTTTTGCGCGTATTTATAAAAATACAATTTTAAATTGTGATATTTTTAGATTATGGCTTTACATAAGAAGCATCGTGGATATATAAAATACAAAATGTATTTTAATTTATCGCGCGTAATCAACATTATTAAATAGAACGCGTGTTTTTTGCTTTTAGAGAAGGGGAAGAAAGTTTGTAGAAAATTATGCTCAAAAATCATCTCTCTTTATGTCGTTTTACAACGGTTATTTTTTTCTTTGTACACAATGCTGATGCTGGTGAAGTTTCTTCTGAGAAGAAGCACTATTCATGTAATGAAAGTGCCTCATTTTATCACTGCAACGATGGTCAAACGCATGAAATTGCTGGGAAAATTTATAAACTCACAGGTGAAAGTTCTGATGCAGCCTTAGAGGCATCAGGGGAAAATACACTCATTGAGGGAAATGTTATAATCATTAACGGTGTTTCAAATGCAAATGACCATTCAGGAAAAGGCGCTTGGACAACAGCTGTAAAAACCTCAAAAGGGGGAGGCGTTGCTCTATATGATTCCATGTTAAATGATGTCTCGATAGGGGCCGATGTTAGTGAAGAGGGTGCTTTTGAAATGCAGAACGGGGTGATTAAAGCAACCAGAATAGGGATTGGTGTTGTTGGTGAGCAGTCGTTGGTTTCTTTGACCAAAACAGAGATTAGGGCATCTTCTGATGCGATCGGTCTTTTGAGTCATAATGGTGCAAAAATGCATATGAAAGGAGGAAAGATTGACTTTGCTGATGGTATTGGCGTTCAAACAGGAGGAGATGGAGAAATTAATTTAGAGGGTGTTTCTATTATCGGAAAGGGGAAACAAGGGAAAAATACCGATAATCATCGTGAAGGTTCTGCTTTTAGTATGCTTCAGGGGAAAGGCATGATTCATTTCAAGAAGGGCAACGTTAATGTTAACAATGCTCATGGCATTGTATTGCAGGGGAATAATAATGCTGCTGCTTATATTCAACATTCCAATGTTTTTGTGAGAGGGAATGCATTTCATGGTATGCACTTTTTTTGGGAAGCTGTCTTGGATGGGGTAAAGAAAATTATACCAGGAAAAGGGGCGGTTCAGTTGACGCAGACAACTTTTGTAGCTCCGGAAAGTACGGCTATTTATAACCGCGAATTTGAAAGCTTTGTTAAACTCTTACAAAATTCAAAAGTTTCTGGCGATTCACTGCTGAAAGCTGTTGAACATTCCAATGTCAAGGTTGAGGCTGATGCTTCTACCCTTGTAGGAAGCGCATATGTTGATGAAAGTTCTACAGCTAAGATCGTGTTAAAAAATGGTTCAAAGTGGATTTTATCGCGACCAAAATATGAAAAATTACAAAACTCTGATGTGTCTGGTTCTAGATTAAAAGATTATTCTTCTATTTCATCGGTCGAACTTTCTGAGAGTTCTCTCATTTTTGAAGAATTAAAGTCCAAAGCAACAGATGATTATCATACACTTCTCATCGGAAAAGGAACAGGGACTGTCTATAAAGCGCAAGGCGATGTGAATGTTTATCTTAATACATATTTGGATCAAGGGGGCAAGCTTGAAGAGCAGAAAACTGATCGGCTTTTAATCAATGGTAATCTTGAAGGAAAAACGATAGTCCATATTTATAAGGTTCCTGGAAGTCCAGGGGCATTGACAGGAGAGGGTGGTAATAATCAGGGGATTTCCATTGTTCAGGTTTATGGAAAAGCTGCTGAAGATTCTTTTCAGTTAAAGGGGGGGTATGTTGCACTTGAAGCCTCACCCTATCAGTATCATCTTAAGAGTTATGGTCCAAGTTCTACTTTAGGAGAGGCTGATTCCAATCAAAGAGTGCTTAAAAACACTGGAACATTTTGGGATTTCCGCCTTGAAAGTAAGTTGGTTGATCCTACCCCTTTTGATCCCACTGAAATTATTCCTGTGATTGATTTCTTTGTCCCACTTTCTTCTAATGATATTCCTTCTGTGCCTAAAATTCATCCTAATATTACTGGAGGTAAAGAGGAGGTTATCGATTCTAATTCTCAGCAAGAACCTCAGGAACCAAGTCTTTCTACTCCTATAGATTCTCCCGATAGGGATTCCCATATTACGACCACACCTTATGGATCTGATGTTTCTGTGTTTGAGGTTCTAAATCCTCCTCCTGTTATTTCTCCCCCTGTATCTGGTTCACCTGTACCGCCATCTGTTCCTACTCCTCCTTCTGTTGTTTCACCCCCTGCATCTGGTTCACCTATACCGCCATCTGTTCCTACTCCTCCTTCTGTTGTTTCACCCCCTGCATCTGGTTCACYTATACCGCCATCTGTTCCTACTCCTCCTTCTGTTGTTTCACCCCCTGCATCTGGTTCACCTGTACCGCCATCTGTTCCTACTCCTCCTTCTGCTGTTTCACCCCCTGYATCTGGTTCACCTGTACGGCCATCTGTTCCTACTCCTCCTCCTGTTATTTCTCCCCCTGCATCTGGTTCAYCTGTACGGCCATCTGTTCCTACTCCTCCTTCTGTTGTTTCACCCCCTGCATCTGGTTCACCTATACCGCCATCTGTCTCTACTCCTCCTTCTGTTGTTTCTCCCCCTGCATCTGGTTCACCTATACCGCCATCTGTCTCTACTCCTCCTTCTGTTGTTTCTCCCCCTGCATCTGGTTCACCTGTACGGCCATCTGTTCCTACTCCTCCTTCTGTTGTTTCTCCCCCYGCATCTGGTTCACCTGTACGGCCATCTGTTCCTACTCCTCCTCCTGTTGTTTCTCCCCCTGCATCTGGTTTACCTGTGCCGCCATCTATTCCTCCCACTCCTTCTGTTGTTGTGCCGCCTGCGTTTATTCTTCCTATTTCTGAGCCTTCTTCTTATTTTGAGCGAAATGCGAGAGCCTTTGCTCCACAGTTTTTGACTTATATTCTTGTGCCAAATACCTTATTTCATGCTGGATTGGTGGATATCAGTAACCAAAATAAGCAGTTGCAAACGCTGCGAACTTTTTCTCAGCGGTTTTTAAAAAATAATGAAAATCCGGCTTTGTTTTTGCGCGGTTACGGTGGGCATCATCGTTATACTTCAAATTTGTCTGCACTTGAATATGGATATGGAGGCGACCTTGATTATAATGCACTAGAGGCAGGTATTTTACTTAAAAAAATCGAAAATGCATATAGTACGACTTCTTTTGGAATTATGGGAAATTATGGCAAACTTTCTTTGCGTCCTCGAGAGGTAAAACAACGTCAAGAAAGTATCTTTGATAAATGGTCCATTACAGCCTATGGCAGCGTGCAGCATGATACGGGTCTTTATATGGATGGTCTCTTCTCTTACGGTCTGTTTAATGGAAATGTTCTTACACGTGAGAGAGGTAAAACGGTTGCCTTGAGAGGCAAGCCCTTAAGTTTTTCCTTAACGGCTGGTAAAACGTTTATGATAGGCTGTCGATGTTTTATTTTTGAACCACAAGTCCAGTTTGTTTATCAAAATCTCCAATTTCATAACACGCGTGATATTGATAATTTTAATATTGATATGCGAAGACCAGACCATTGGGGAGTGCGTCTTGGTGGGCATTTAACCAAAACAGTGACATTTACGAAAGAGGCGCAGGTTCTTTCATTTTATGGTAAGCTTTATTTTATTCGTAGTTTTGATGATAAACAGTTTGTGTATTTTAAAGATGCTTTCCAGCTTGGTTCCTTTGGGTCTTCTTTAGAAGCTGGAATTGGTGTTTATTCACAGTTATCTGCAAAAATTACTTTTCATAGCGATCTCATTTATCAGCGTAAATTTACAAAGGCTGGTTTTTCTGGAATGCACTTTTCTGGTGGATTAAGTTATCATTTTTAGCTGTATTTTTTCTTAATACATCTCATCTTTTGTGAAAATTGCAAGCACAAAATGTAACTTTATTGTGTTATTTTTCTGTTTTTCAACTTTACATATAATCCAAAACGAATTATGTGGACAACACATAATAATAACCAGTCGATGAGCCAGATGTGTCTTTTCGATTTTCAATGAAGATGAAATAAAGAAAGTTTAAAGTTAATTATGATTAAAGTATTACAACGCCATGTGTGTGTATGTTCTCTTACGGCGTCTATTTTTTTCTTCGCACACACTATGGGTGTGAATGCAGAAGATTATAAACCATCATGTAATTCCCTCTTTAAATCGTATTCGTGTGATACTGTTAATTCTTCAAAGACTATCGAAAGAAGCGATCAAGAATATGTGAAAGGATTGGATACAAGTTTAAAAAATGTTGTTTCTATATCCCAATCTAATAATACAGTTATTGAACTGAAAAAAGGTAAAGGGGGAGAAGGCACTTCAAAAATTAGTGGGACTTTAGAATTTAATAAATCTGAGAAGATTACATCAGCCGTGATTGTGTCAAAAGATGAGAATATTTCTTTTAAAAAGATTTCTGTTACAGGTAGTGGCGAAAAGGAAAAAGGTAAAAACGGGAATGTACTTCGATCTGTGTTTGGTGTGAAGCAGGGCGGTTTTCTCTTCGTTGATGATGGTGAGATTCATGTTACAGATGTTCATGGTATAGCAATTGAAAGTGCAAACCCGGTTTTTCAGGAAAGATCATTTAAGTTGCGGGATAATTCTATGTCTTTGGTTTCTTTTGAAAACTCAAAGATTGTTCTTAAGGGGCATGGAGCTCATGGTCTACATTTTAGAGGAAATCCTTCACAATACGAATATCACGAGGGAGAGCTTCTTACGAGTTTAGGGGAAATTCGATTTAAAAAGACAAATCTTCATGTTCCCAATGGTACAGCTATTTATAGTGATGATGCGAGGAGGTATCCCTATATTACGGCATCAGAAGGTTCCCATATTTTTGCTGATCGGTTATTAGATGTTAAAAATAATTCATTTGTTGCACTTGATGCCTATGCGTCTTTTCTTACAGGGGGGGCACAGGTTGAGAAAGGTTCTTATGGCAGTGTTGAGTTGTTCAATCAATCACAATGGACTGTAAGAGCAGATAAAAATGCACTTAAGAAGAATGGAAAAGATCCGTATTTTGTAGATTCATCTGTTTCGTTTGTAAGGCTTATTGATAGTTCCATTTTCTTTGGTAAACCTCAAAACGGTTATTATCAGAGACTTCATGTCGGAAGCGTAGAGGCTCAATCCAGTGATTATGCTTATGTTGCGGGAGGGAATGCGCGCTTATATATCAATGCACAGCTTGCTGCAAATGGTAAAAATAAAGAGGTAAACGCTGATACGCTTGTGATCTATGGTGATGTTTATGGAAAAACCAAGGTGTATATTGTAAATCCTTCAGTGACTCTGGGAAAAGGAAAGACGCTACAAGTTAAGAACGGAGATCGCCATAATACTTCAATTATTCAGGTTTACGGAAAAGCAGCGGAAGATTCTTTTAAATTGGCAACAGATTATGTCGCTTTAAGAGGAGCGCCTTATCGATATAGTTTGCGTGCTTATGGCCCAACATCTTCTTTGGGACAAGCAAAAGAGGAAAATAAATTCGCTAAAGGGACATCGGCAAAGCATAATGGCGATTTTTGGGATTATCGACTTGAAGCTGAATATGTTCAACCTTCTTCTCAAAAGCCTAGTTCTCAAGTGAAGAAAATTGTCTCTCATCGCCGTGTTTCTCGTTCTATTGGATTTCATGGTCATCATAATAGTGTTTTAGCTGATCATGATACTTCTGTTCTTTATTCTGAAGAGGGTGTTAAGGCTGTTGTCCCACAAGTTCCAACCTATCTATTGATGCCTAATGCTTTGTTTCAGGTTGGTTTGATGGATATGAACAATCATAACAAACAGTTGGAGACATTGCATACCACTTTTGGGCGTACCACCGCTGGGGCTTTAGGAGAAAATGGTAAAAATTCCGCATTTTTTGCGCAAGGTTACGGTGGAAGTTATCGTTATGTTTCTGATCTGTCTGAGCTTGAGTATGGTTATAGCGGAAATTTGAATTATAACGCTATAAAGGCAAGTCTGTTGCTTAGTACGGTTGAGGATACACATCATAGTCTAAATTTTGGAATAATGGGGAGCTATGGGAAAATTTCTCTACACCCTCAAGATGTTGAAGAAAGCAAAAAAAGTACATTTGATAAATGGTCTATTACAGCATACAGCAGCATACAGCATGATACAGGCTTCTATATCGATGGTCTTTTTTCCTATGGGCTATTTAAAGGGGATGTTCAGACAAAAGCAAGAGGCAAGACAACAACATTGAAGGGAACGCCTTTGAGTGCTTCAGTGATTGCGGGTAAGTCATTTATAACAGGACATAAGGGGCTTATTTTTGATCCGCAGGTTCAGGTTGTTTATCAAAATTTGCGCTTTGATAAGGCTTCTGATGTCGATGGTTTTGATATTGAAATGGGAAAATTAGACCAGTGGGTGATGCGTGTTGGTGGGCGTTTAAGTAAGATGCTTGCGGCCTTTGAAGAAGGACAAGTTGTTTCTTTCAATGGGAAACTTCACCTGACCAATAGTTTTGGAGGAAAACAACGTGTGCGGTTTGGAGATGAATTCCAATTAGGAGCTTTTGGTTCTTCTTTAGAAACAGGATTGGGGTTGAATGCTCAGTTGTCTTCAGATTTTGCATTGCATGGAGATGTAACTTATCAGCATTGTCTTAGAAAAGCTGGTTTTTCAGGGATGATTTTTTCAGGCGGTTTACGTTATCGTTTTTAGGGACCTATGAAATATAGAGTAATTTTTACATAAGTTATAGAGTGTTGTGTGAAGTATAAAATGGATATTTAAGTTTTATACTTCTCACCTTTTGTGTGTTTGATTTAGCGTTATTGCGAGTATTTTTTATTTTTAAGTATAGGGGGAGAAGGGGAAATTGGGAATAAAGTTATGGTTAATGTATTAAGGGATTATAGATTTTTATTTATCACAACGGCTATTGTTTCTTTTTTGCCAATCGTGAGTGTTAATGCAAATTCTAATAATTTTGCAACCTCCTGTGATCCAGACGCTCAATTTTATAAATGCAATGATGGTAAAAAACACACGATTAAAAATAAAACTTATCATTTAAAATCTTCTCAAGAATATGTTTCTAGTTCTACTCCTATTTCAGCTCTATATGTAGAAAAAGCAGGTACAATTGTTGATGCATCTCAGATAACAGTTACGGGTGATAACTCAGATGAAATATTCGGATTATTCGGATATGGTGCATCTGTAAAAGATGGTGCTCGTCTTAATTTAACAAATTCAAATTTTAAGAATGTACCTGCTCTTCATGCTGAAAATGCGGTTATTCACATGATAGATGGGACTATTAGGGAAGTTTCTCACGCTATTTTTGCATTGGGGAAAGGAACCGATATTGCTTTAGTGCGTGTCAATATTGAAACTACACCAAAAGAATTGAATGGTGTAGATATAGGTCTGATTAGTAGTTTTGGTTCAAAGATTAGGCTGTCAGGGAGTACCGTTACTTTTAATGAGAAAGGCGCATTTTTATCACTTTATGGGGGAGAGTATAGTTTCGATAGTTCTGTCATTAAAGGCAAAGGAAAACAAGAAACTGTTATCATTGGTGAGAAAAGTGTCAATAAATTGCCAGAAGCTTTTGATATATCTCAAGCTGGTTTTGTTCAATTGAATAATAGTTCTGTTGAACTTAGTGATATGCATGGCTTTTTGGTTAAAAATTTTTCAGATGATGAGGATAATAAAGGCAAGTTGTTGTGGCGAGGACTTAATTCAGCTGATGAGTTTAAGAATACGAATATTAAGATTAAAAAATCCAATATTTCTGTTCAGGGTAAGGGAGCCTATGGTCTGTATTTTTATGGGTTAAATTCAGAAGATGTATGGGGCAATATCTACAATGGTTATAGAGCGCGTTCTGGAGCGAAGAAAGTTGCTCCGGGAAAGGCATTTGTTCATTTGTCAGAGACAAATTTTGCGGTTCCGGATGGTATTGCCATTTATAGTATCGGAAAACATGTTTATAGAGCCAAAGCTAAGGTTAGATTAGAAAAGACAAGTATCTCCGGTGATTTGTTGTTAAAAGCTGAAAATAACTCTGATCTTCTCGTTGAAGCAAATTCCTCTACACTTACAGGAAATGCTCGTATCGAGGATACCTCTGATATTTATTTGGATTTAAAGGATGGTTCTAAATGGCACCTTATCAAAAGCAAACATCAAGATTCTCAGGAAGCAGATGCTATGGTTTCATCGCTTTCAGGTATTTCTCTTGAGGATAGTACAATTGTTTTTGATCACTATCAATCCACTGGTTATCAAACGCTGCAAATTAGAAAAAAAAGTGATAGAAATGCAGTCATGTCAGACCAAGAAGGCTACGGATATAGTGCAAAGGGTAATACTCAGATTAAGATGGGCACATTTATGAATAATGATGGTTCATTTGATCCTCAACAAACGGATCGCATTTTGATCTACGGGAATGTTTTTGGAACCACACTCATTAAGATGGAAAAACTTTCCAAAATCTCAGAAAAAGAAGCTGGCAATAAAGGGGGGAAAAGTATTTCACTTGTTCAAGTTGCTGGGACGGCAGAGGAAAGTTCTTTTAAGTTAGTCAATAGTTATACTACGGTGAATGGATTTCCTTATCAATATAAACTTCGTGGCTATGGTCCAAATTCTTCTTCTGGAAATGCAGATCCAGAGAATAGATTGGTTGCAGGGGAAGGGGATTTTTGGGATTTTCGTCTCGAAAGTGTTTACATTAGTCCTGAATTAGATCCTTCTGAAACTGCTTCTAAACCTACATCTACAGTTTTCCCCCCTCAATCTGAAGAAGAAAAGATCCCTTCTGAACGACCAACAGAGACTATTTCACCTGAGCAGCCCTCTTCTGTTGAGCCGCCGCTTATACCATCTACACCTTCTTTGCCTGAAGGATCTGAACCGTCTGAAACATTTATCCCTACGGATTCTGTTTCTCCTCCTTCTGAACCAGTTGAACCAAAGCCTTCTGAGCTTCCCTCTGTACCAACTGTTCCAGAGAAGCCTTCTACTGATGAGGTTTTGCCATCTGAGCCATCTGTTCCGGTAGTTCCTTCATCTACGGATTCTGAACCTGTTTCTCCTCCTTCTGAACCAGTTGAACCAAAGCCTTCTAAACCTTCTGCTCCTTCATCTGATCTTCCTGTGTCGTTTGATGTGCAGCCTGAACAAGGAATTAGAGCTGTTGTTCCTCAATTGCCAACGTATCTCCTTTTGCCCAATGCCTTATTCCATGCTGGTTTGATGGATATGACCATGCAAAATAAGAAGTTGGAGACAATGCGGGGTGCTTTTCATTCTTTTGGGAGAGATGATGAAAATACAGCCTTTTTTCTGCATGCTTATGGGGGAAGCCATCATTATGCTTCCAATTTATCTGCTTTTGAATACGGCTATGATGCTGAGCTGGATTATAATGCATTTCAAGCAGGTGTTTTGTTAAAAGAGATTGAGAGTTTATATACGCGTACATTCTTTGGGGTTTTGGGAAACTATGGAAACCTTTCTCTACACCCTCAGGAGGTTGAACAAAGCAAAAAAAGCGCCTTTAATAAATGGTCTCTTGGGGCTTATGGAAGTCTCCAGCATGATACAGGTTTTTATATCGATGGGGTATTCTCTTATGGTCTGTTTAGAGGAGATGTTTTGACGCTTGCACGGGGCAAGGTTGTGACGTTAAAGGGAAAACAGTTTAGTGGTTCTTTAACGAGTGGCAGAACGTTTGCAATAGGGTGTAAGGGTATTGTTTTTGATCCGCAGGTTCAGGTTGTTTATCAAAATCTTCAGTTTCATCAGGCGTATGATGTTGATCATATTGATGTTAATTTGGGAAAATTTCATCAATGGGTGGGGCGTGTTGGTGGGCGTTTAAGCAAGACGCTAGGTGTTTTGGAAGAGGGGCGTGAGGTTTCTTTTTATAGTAAGCTTTCTTATTCGCATAATTTTGAAGATAAGCAGTTTGTTTCGTTTAAAAACGATTTCCAATTAGGTCCCTTTGGTTCTTCTTTGGAAGCAGGACTTGGGTTTAATGCGCGTCTTTCTTCAAAACTTTTCCTTCATGGGGATGTCACTTATCAGCACAGGCTTAAAAAAGTTGGTTTCTCTGGAGCGAGTTTTTCTGCCGGATTGCGTCATCTTTTTTAAAAGAGGTATAACGCGTATTTTGTTATATTAAAGGTAGAAGATCTTTCTGCCTTTAATATCTTGGAATTTGTTTTCCTTCATCAATATGGCTATTTTAAAATATAAAAGGTTACAATAAATGTTTTCTTTGATTTATAGATCGAAGATGCTTAATATGTTTTCTTCTATGGATGAGGAATTTTTCTACAATTTTTGATGTTATAATATGGAGACAGATGTTATTGTGGATGTGAGAAGTTTGTATGCTTGTGGCGGACTCTTTCAAAAAAGATGGTGTTGATGGTTGTTTTTAGTTAATATCAAAGTAGAATGAGGATTGGTTTTTAGGTGTTTTTTCTCATTTACAAATGATAGACTCCAAGAGTGATTTTTATAAGATGTAGATTATTTTTATTGCTGTAATAAGTGGGCATCATCATTCTATTTTTCAGCTTTCAATATTGCTTAGACTTTAGCACTCAAAGCTGTTCGTAAGAAGTATTTTTAGTCCTTTCTTCAATGTTGTGTATCGGATATGGTCGCCCTGTTTGTAATGTGCAAGCAAAAGGTTTTGGTTCATTCAATATAAACAGATTTGAAATGAGAGAACTTTACGGTTTAAAGAGCTTTCATTCGATATGTAAAACAGTGAATATTACTTTATAAAGCAATTTGATATGTCGAGATAAGAAGCCGAACTGTTGATCAGAATTGGTGGGGAATTTTATTTTGTGAGGTGTGGAATGGAGGTCAAAAATTTTTATTGAGAAAAATAATGTTGCGTTTCCTTCTCTGATCGTAGAAATAAATAAGCTTTTTTGATGGTCATAGAAACTATATTTTGCTGAAATTCTAAGGAAAGTGCCTTTATGGGAACCTACAGCCCATGGCATAGGCTATTATAGAGAAAGGGTATAGGCGCGGTGGGGTAATTTGGTTTTATGAGGTGGTATTCTTGTATGGCAAAACAAGGTTAAAAGGTCAAAAACATGTTGAAGTGTTGAAGGCTTTTTCTTGTCTAAAGAGGGAAGATAGGACGATGAAAGACTTCATGAATTATAAAGACTTTGGGGATTTGGGCGGCGTTTTGGGGGGGCAGTTTGGGATTTCTGCGCGTTCTAAAGATGCGCGGGGGCTGAAATTTCTAGAGGATTGCATGGGTATGTTTAGCGGTGATGCTTGTGTTTGTTGGTACTTGGTTAATCAGTGAGATTAATTACACCACATTCACCATTTTCGCTGCCGAAGGTGAGGTTATCCCCTGTGTGATCCCAGTTGAGTGCTGAGATAGCACTTTTCCCATAACCTTTTAGAAGGACTTCTTTTCCATCACGAAAATGTGCTGCTAAAATCATTCCATCATTGAAGCCTATGGCTACAATTTCTTTGCTTGGATGGCATGAAACGGTGCTAACAAGTGCATTTGCTCGTGTTCCAAGTTCTAGAGGAGTTTTTCCCATGGGGCCGTCTTTTGTGTGAAAGGGCCAAACAATTGCGGCGGAGGCACCTGATGTTGCAAGCCATTTTCCTTTTGCACTCCAAGACCAGCTTTTGACTTTGCTTGGGTAGCCACTCATCCGTAAATGTTGATGATCGGTAAGACGCCAGCCGTGCAAGGCGTTTTCTTGCATCGTGGAGATAACATAGCGGTTGTCTGGTGAAAAGGTGACGCCACAATGAGCGCCTTTCCATACCAATGTAGTGGGGGATGTTTGCGTTGAGAGCCAATGAAGCGTAACGCCATTGTAATGAGCAACGGCAAGTCGTAAACCTTTTGGGGCAAAAGCCAGACCTTCTATACTACGCTCATGTGTAAACTCTTGGTGTTCTTTTCCAACATTTACAAATGCAAGACGTGTGGAGGAAAAGGCAAAAGCTTTTTGAGGACCAAAAGCAACGTTATTGATCCATTTGCGTTCTTTTTGACTGAGAAGTTCTGTGTGACCACCTGCTCTTGTTTGACAGACTTTTCCATCTTCTCCCCCTGTGATGATTGCGGTATTGTCATGGGAAAAATGACTTGAAATTATTCCTTGGTGAACTTCAAAGGTTTGTGGGGTTGGGGTTAAAAAAACAATCAAACCTTCTACAGAAACAAAGGCTGGCTTATTGCCTATAAAACCACAGGAAAGGCAGTAACTTTGGAGATCATAATGGATAATATTTGGCATTGTCACTCATTTTATAGGCAATTTTCAAAACCAGTTTTTAACTTTTCTGCATCAAGAGAGCGTCCGATAAAAACAAGGCGGCTTTCTCGTTTTTCATCTTCATGCCATGGGCGTTGGTGTTGTCCCTCAAGAAGCATATGAATGCCTTGAATGACATAGCGATCATCATCTCCTTGAAAGGCAATGATGCCTTTAAGACGCAAGATATCAGGTCCTTGTTGTTGCGTAACTTGTTGGATCCAAGGGAAAAACTTTTCTGGTTGCAGGGCTCCTGTTGTTAAACTTATAGAAGTGACGGTAATATCATGAATACTGGAAGTGTGATGATGATGGTCATGATGGCAATCGGGACCACACACATGATCTCCCTGTTGATCTGTATGCTCGTGATCAAGAAAATGAGGCTCATGGTCTAAAGCGCGTTGGAGATCAAAGAAGCCACGATTGAGGAGTTTATCAAGAGGGATATTGGTGCGCTGTGTTGTATAGAGTATCGCGCGAGGATTAATGGCAAGAATAAGAGATTCTGCATGGGCACGTTCTTGTGCCGTGACGAGATCAATCTTATTTAAAAGAACGATATCTGCGAAGGCAATTTGCTCTTCAACTTCACGACTTTTTTTAAGTTGAGAGGGCAAATGCTTCGCATCAACGACCGCTATGACACTGTCGAGAGCTGTTTTTTCATGGACAGTATCATCCATGAAAAAGGTTTGTGCAACAGGAACGGGATCAGCAAGCCCTGTTGTTTCTATAATAATCGCATCAAATCGATGAGAACGTTGCATCAAACTTTCCAGAATGCGAATGAGATCGCCGCGTACGGTGCAGCAAACACAGCCATTATTCATTTCATAAATTTCCTCATCGGATTCAATAATCAGGTCATTATCAATCCCAATTTCACCAAATTCATTGACAATGACGGCATAACGTTTGCCATGATTTTCACTGAGAATGCGGTTTAGAAGGGTGGTTTTTCCTGCACCAAGATAGCCCGTGAGAACTGTAACAGGAAGTTTTTTTGGGGGTATTGTTTCCATGAGGGGACCTTTTATTGTTCTTTATTGCCATGTGTTTATGTTAAATCGCTTGATATCATCAAGTAAATCAAGAAGCTGAGATAGAACATGAGAAAAGATTGCTTCACCCGCTTGTGGTGTTGCTTTGCTTGCATTTCCTGCTGCACCTTGCAGGTTTAGATCACGCATTGTCCAGCCAAAGGCATGAGGCCCATAAGCACGTAAATAGCGATAATTGGCAATCATATCCGCTTGTTTATTATGAAAATTTGCGGCTTTTTCCATATGGACTTTTTCTGGAGCTAAATAGAGCATGAGAGAGGTTTCAATAAAACCTCCATGGATATCTAGATGCTGTTGGGAAGGTTCTATCAGACCTTGTGGCAAACCAAAACGGCTCCAGCTTGTTGCAACAGCAAGCATGGAAAGGCGCTTTCGTAATTCGGTGATCACAATGCTCATTAAAGGTGAATTGCCTCCATGAGCATTGAGAAGAAGAAGACGGTTGATCCCTTGGTGATAGCAGTTTTCACCAATCTTTATCCAGCGCTTAATCGCATCAGAAAAAGTAAGGGTTTGTGTTCCTGTCACATCCATATGTTCTATAGAATAGCCAATCTTTTCAACGGGTAAAAGTGCGATATGATATTGTTCTTTTGTTTGTAAAGTGAGAGCTTTTGCAAAAGCTTCAGCAATAATCCAGTCGGTTTCGAAGGGAAGGTGCTCTCCGTGATATTCGTGGGCGCCCAAAGGTAAAAGAGCGAGAAAAGGTGTGTTCGATACCATAAATTATTGCCCAAAAGAGAAGTTAACTCAGACAAAGTGATCAAAGCTGTTGTCACTATTTAATCTATCTAGAAAAGAAACGCAAATAGGTGTATTTTTACATCCCATAGGGAGGTTTTAAGAATGAGAGCTTTATTAAAATTTTATTGAGTGAAGTTAACACATTTTTTGATAGAATATGCGGACCTCCTCTAAAGATAGGTATCTTTTGTAAGCGTTTTTGATGCCTCTTTTTATTTTTGATAAGTCAATATTTAGCAATTTTAAATATTTCACATCATCGAATAAAAAATAATTTTTTTCATTATGTCTTAAAAAAGGTAATTCGAGATAAGGTTGAATAGTCTTTTTTCTGCTGTGGAACGAGGATAACAAAAACACTTTTTGTTGTAGCAGCGGCTATGATGGCACAGACTTTGGCTTCAATCAGGATTCCTACGTTCTTAATTCAAGTTTACATATATTTTTTACAAAAGGATAGAGGTGTTTTTTTATTCATTTTACTTTAAATAGAGTCTTATAAGAATTTATTTTTTCATTAGAAAAATGAAAAAATAACGAGATAAATTAATGTAAATATTATATTTTACATTAGATAAAATCGCATAACAAAAATATATTATATTTTATAAAACGTATTTAAATTTACACTGTTTATTATTATACTTCTATTTTATTTTAAATAAAAATATGATAATATGAATATATGTCTAAAATATTTAAAAATAATTTTTATTTCTATATTTTTATAGCATTCATTCTTTTTTTTACACAAATTACAGAAAGTCATGTAAATATTTCTAAAGATTTATTTCAAAGTGAATTATTCTTGCCTAATCAAGAGGAAAATATAGTGACTCGAAATATAGGTAGGGCTGTAATCTATCCTATTGAGGAAAAAAATCAGCTAACTTTTATGAAAGTGAAGCAGGAAAGTTGTTTTTCAGTATTTTGGGGGATTGTCTCATTTTTCATGACGCTCTTAGTATTTGGTTTTAGGTAGTTTTCTAGCCCTCTCGTGTTGCTTATAATGTTTTTGTAAAGCTGATAGGTTGATTTATTTCATAAGTGTATTTTGTTAATTTTGAAAATATTCAATGCGTTATGTTGTATGGGATAGGGGGTGAGAGGCCTTTTTGAAGATGCACTGGTGTGTTTTATAGATTAATAAAAGTTGAAAATTATTTCATTAACGTCTTCTCTATTTGAAAATAGAGATCTTTATGGCTGTTTTATCAAAGAATAGTACACATTTTTAGGGTTTATTGATGGAAATATCTTTGTTTTAGATCGCTGTTTTTACTTGTTAGAAGTTTTCATTTCTCGATATCACCGATAGCAAACCTACACCGTATCGATGCGTTATAGAATAAGAGAGCTCAGAAGAATTATTCCATTTCTCTTTTATTTCGATAATAGACAAGTATTATGATGTTAATAGTTTTTAATTCTATACTGTTTTAAAATTTATTGTCATTTAAAATCATTTATAAAAGCTCTGTTGTATTATTTTTAAGCTTTATTTTTCTGTGAAATTTTATGAATGTTTATTATTTTAAATTAAAGCAATAGAAATGATAAAATATTACTTAAATTATCTTAATTTTATATCATAAATGATTTTATTGTAAAAGTAAGAAATTATGTTTGATCATTCATCAATATTTCTAAAATTTTAGGTAATAATAGTGCGATAGAGACGAGCGATATATTTACTTTAATAAATTTTCTTAAGTTTATTGTTTAGCAACTTTCTATTATTGTTATTGTTGTTTTAAAAATTTGGATTATGTCTTTACATATAATACATTGCGTGTTATATTTATCGTAAATTTATATATAATATATCATATTGTATTATTTATTTTTATATATGAATATTCTTTTACTTTCGCAGTGAAGAAAAAGAGGAGCAAATAAAGCTATGCTTAAAATATTTAAAAATCGTGTGTATTCATTTACTTTTACATTGTTTATGCTTTTTTTATACAAGCTTTAGAAGGGAATGCGGGTTTTGTAAAAAGTCAATTTCAAGAGAGAATGGCAGTTACTGTTTTTACAGCAGACAACAATGCAGTTATTAAAGCAGCGGATAGAGCTGTTATTTACGGGGCTGAGGAACAAGAAGGCGTTCCTTTTGGAAAAGTTGAAAAAGTTTCTGCATTTTCAGGTTCAGCTTTTTGGGGTGGGATAGGTGTTGTCTCACTTCTTGCTGCTTTATGTTGTGGCGATATAATTGGTACCGTTGTATCTCTTGTAGGAATATTGTGTACACTCTAGGTAGAAGACTCATCGACAAAGTCGAAGAGTTTTTCCTTCACTTTATTATTTTGAAAAATAAATGCTAAGAGTAATTTATACGGCATTTGATGGAAAATCACTCTTATTAATACGATCTATCTTTTGTTGGTGTTATTAAAGTTTAATGGTTTGCAATTGATGTTTTTTCTTTTCAAAGTGGTGTAACCTGATTTTTTAAAGTCTATGGTTATTTCTTCATCGTAACACTTGTACTTTCTTTATCATTCTTTTTAAAATATTTTTTAGGCTGTAAAATAAGAAGAGATAAAATAAAAAATATTTCTGTATTTTCTCTTTGAGCATAAGTGTATGATGATAAATTATCATTTCAAATCTGTTTATGTTGAATCCATCAAAAACATTTTTTATATATCACAAATTGCATTTGTGTATGGATAAAAACTCTTTAAGAAAAGAGTAAAAATTTTCTCATGAATTCTCTCTAAGGCTCAAGGGTTATCGTAGTATTGGGGGTTATCGTAGTATTGGGAATTGTAAAATAAGAAGATAATGCCGTTTTGTATCTTTATGGCATAAAGATAGCGATACAGAACATATCTTATATTATCTCATGGAGAGGTTTATGTTATCGTATTTATAGGCTTTCTTGTGAGAGAGATGTGCTGATATGCAAGGTTGGAAAATGTTTTTATTAAAACAGACACTTGAATTTGCAACACAAGTATATTCTGGGTTGTTCTGTCGCGTAAGGGAAGGATGCTGTTAAGTAAGGGGATAAGGAGGGAATACATGAGTGAGAGGAGAGGGCAAGTATAAGATCTTGTTTGGCATAAAAATTTGCAATCCACGTGATTTTCACGAAGGGAGTTTTCTTAACCTAGAATGCGTTTATTTTTTACACGTTACTCTCATATAGGAAAGAAACGTTGTTCTTTACAAATCAATGGATTTTTAGTTAGGGTAACGAAGAGGACGATTATAGCTTAGCGGGAGAAGGGCAATGAAGTAAAAGGTCTTGTTTGGCATAAAGATTTGCAATCCATGTGATTTTCACGAAAGAAGTTTTCTTAACCTAGAATGCGTTTATTTTTTACGCGTTACCCTCATATAGAAAAGAAACGTTGTTCTTTACAAATCAATGGATTTTTAGTTAGGGTAACGAAGAGGATGATTATAGCTTAGCGGGGGAAGGGCAATGAAGTAAAAGGTCTTGTTTGGCACGAAGACGTGCAATCCATTGACCTTCACGAATAGCTGTGTTGTGTACTGTAATGAGTTCATTTTTTTTAATTGCAGCTGTTACGGTTGCTTTTTCTAAAAGACCACAAGGAATGGCTTGGCAAGCGCGTGCTTCTGCAATGTTCATAATCCAAGCGCGATAACTGTAAAGACCAATAAAATCTAGCTGATCGCCGGGGTATAAATCTTTTTTAGCAACAGCACAGACTTCTACTACGGGATGGTTAAGGGGCACCATATCTTTTTTGCCATAAAGCATAACGCGTGCGCAGGTGAGGGGAACTTCCATTGCAGTTAAATGATAAGGGCGGTGAAAGGTGAAATAAGGTCCCTGACCAATTTTTAAATCTTCCATACGTTCGCGTAAACGTGGGTGTGCTATTTCTGCAATGACAAAGACACCTGGGGAGACACCTTGACCTATTGAATAATCTACCACACCATATTGTTGCAAAATACCCCCATCTTGTTTTGGGATAAGGACTTTGTTTAAATCTTGCAGTGCTGCTTGAGGGCCGTGCATTCCTGGGCAATCGGGGAGAAGTCCAGTGGCATTGGCAATTGCTGCCATTTCAACCATCGTTTTGGAACCATCAATAAATTCAACCAACATACGCACATTCATATTACGGCGGTGTGCTTCTTCTTCGTAAGCATCAGGTGTGGCATCAAAGAGAAGAGGATTATTTTTCCCTTTTCCTGCTGCAACAATTTTATGCCCAAGAGCTGAAACAAACTCGATGAGTTCCATGCAAGAAGTAGGTTCATCACCAGCACCAAGGGTATAAATAAGGCCTCGTTTTTCTGCCTCATGTTTCAGATACGGGCCAATCGTAACATCGGCTTCAACATTCATCATGACAAGATGTTTGTTGTTTTCAAGCGCTTTAAAGCCAATTTCTGCTCCTGCTTCAGGATAACCTGTTGCATCAACGATAATATCAATTTGTTCATGGCGCAAAACAAGGTCAATATCGTCTGTTGCCGCAATCAAACCTTTTTCAATGCTTTGCGTGAGGGCATGAGCATTTTCAACTTCACAGACATGTCCTTCTTCACCATAGGCAAGTATCGCAGCATCAAAAATACGTGATGGTGTCCTCGTGGCTACGGCAGCGATTGTTATACCCTCCATATGCGCAACACTTGATAATAAATCAGTGCCCATTTCACCACAACCAATCAGTCCAATACGGATAGGGGGATGGTTTTCTGCACGTTGCTTCAAATCATGCGCCAAACCTGTTGGATTCACATTGCTTGCCATTCTTTTTTCCCATTTGAAAACTATTCTACTCAAAGAGTTTTCTTATTCATAAGGTGTATTTGTTTTTAAGACAATTAATCTTTTATCCTTGATGCTCTAATCAATGGGTTTTATAAAAGCAAGAGGGGGGGCTTTATCAAGTAAAATAGGAATAGCATTATGCAGCAAAAAATCGCAGTACAAGATGTCACTACTTTTATTGGAAAAGAAATGGGATTATCGCAGTGGCGTCTTGTTACACAGGATATGATTAATCAATTTGCATGCGCTACAGATGATCATCAATGGATACACGTTGATGAGGAAAAGGCTAAAAAGACACCTTTTGGTGGAACGATTGCTCATGGGTTTTTAACATTATCGCTTTTGTCTACGCTTGCTTATGAGGCTCTTCCAGAGTTAGAAGGGGCTACAATGGGGATTAATTATGGTTTTGATAAAATCCGTTTCATGAGCCCTGTGAAAACAGGGGCACGGGTGCGTGCCCGTTTTGTGTTAGATGATGCCGAGATTCGTCCTTCTGGTCGCGTCGTTTTCCATTATGGGGTTACAGTGGAAGTGGAACAGTTAAAAAAACCAGCTCTCACAGCTCAGTGGCTTGTTGTGGCTGTGGTTGGAGAGAAATCCACAAGCTCTTAAATTGTTTTTGTGTTTTGTTTCAATGAATTTTTGCACAATTTTATTAGACAACCATTAGGTAATGATGTGGAGAGTGATTATAAGAGGGCCAAAGCTTGTCATAATAGAGGCATAACGCTTCTGAAATGTCCAGTGAGTGGAATGGTTTGTGGATGACAAGACAATAACTATAACGGCAAAACCCATAATCATGCGAAGTGCTTTACGGAATTAAGAACAACAATTTGCTCTTCTTATAGAAGAGATAGCTTCAATGGGCTTTTTTCCTCCTGTTTTGAAAGAGAGTTCAGCTATGCGTATAGACAAGGAATAGTTGAAATGGTGAGAATAAAGAGAACAGGAAGTTATTTCTCTACTCTCTTTTTTGCTCACCATATGCATTAAGTGGGGAAACGGTAAAAAAAAGGGCTTATGGTATAGGAAGACAGCCGCAAGCTTTTCGTTGTTTTAATGCTTCGTTTTATCAAGTTTTTGTACGATTTTATCAGAAGTCCACTGGGTTATAATATTGAGTATGATCAAAAGGATGATAACAATGGTCATGATGAAGGTATTATAACGTTGATAGCCATAGCGGATTGCCATGTCTCCTAAACCGCCTCCACCAAGATATCCAGCAAGTGAGGTGGCACCTATGAGAGAAATAAGCATGACTGTAAAACCTGTAATGAGGCTAGGGAGAGCTTCAGGAATAAGAACATGTCTGATAATTTGAAGACGGCTTGCACCCATGGAGCGGATAGCTTCAATGAGACCTTTTTCAACGGTTTTAAAAGCGAGTTCTGCCATGCGTGCATAAAAAGGAATAGCTGAAATGATCAGTATAAAAATTACAGCAGGCATTCCTATCCCTCTTCCTACAACGATACGCGTAACGGGAAGAAGATAAAATGCAAGAATAATAAAGGGAATGGCACGAATACTGTCAATGATCATGCTTAAAGGGCGATTGATGAGAGATGAGGCAAAAATCCCTCCGCGTGCTGTTGTATGAAGAAGAAGGCCAAGGGGTAGCCCTATAATAAATGCCATAAAAGAAGCACTAAGTGCCATCAATATTGTATCAATAACAGCTTGAGGAAGTTCATGAGTAAGAACATTAAACATAACCTAACACCTCACAATATCGTCCTTTTTTCGTTAACCATTGAACAGCTTTTTCTAAAGCTTCTTTATCTTCTCCAGGAAGAGCTAAGAAGAGTCGCCCGATGGTTTCATCTTGAACAGTATCAATGCCACCATGCAAAATACGTGCTTTTAAACCACTCTCATTTTCTAGCAGATGAAGAAAAGGTTGCTGGGCAATTTCACCGGCAATATTGATTTCAATGACAGCCTCTTGTCCGATGGGTTTGAGATTTTTCGCAAATTTTTCAGGAAGTTGTGGGGTAACAAGCTTGAGCATGGCGATTGTTGTATCGTCTTGCGGTGATGTAAAAATGTCTTTCACACGTCCTTCTTCTACAATCTGCCCTTGATTAAGAACAACGACGCGATGCGCTATGGTGCGCACAACTTCCATTTCATGGGTGATGAGCACAATCGTGAGATTGAGGTGTTTGTTAATATTAGCAAGGAGCTCTAGAATAGATTGTGTTGTTTCAGGATCAAGAGCAGAAGTTGCTTCATCGGATAACAATATTTTAGGATTAGCGGCTAAAGCACGGGCAATGCCAACCCGTTGTTTTTGTCCTCCGGACAATTGTGCCGGATAGCAATATTCTTTCCCATATAACCCAACCAATTCAATCAATTCAAGGGCACGTTTATGGCGCTGTTTTTTACTGACACCACTTAATTTAAGTGGCAATGCAATGTTATCAAGAATATTTTGTGATGAGAGAAGATTGAAATGTTGAAAAATCATCCCAATCCGTTGACGGTAAGGCGCCCATTCTGTCTCTGATAGATTTGAAATATCAACATCTTCAAAAAAAATAGACCCTGCATCAATCTTCTCTAACCCATTTAAACAGCGGATAAGTGTCGACTTTCCTGCTCCACTGCGTCCAATAATGCCAAGAATTTCACCAGCATGAATATTTAAAGAGAGATTATTAATTACCCGAACACCAGCCGTTTTATTAAAACAACGGCTGATGTTTTTTAAGGAGATAAGAGTAGGTTTTTCCATTCACGATTACCAAGATATTTGGCACAATTACCAAGATGTTTGGCATAATTACCAAGATGTTTGGGCGGTTTTACCAAAAATCTCTTTGATTTTTGCACGGATAAGATCATTGTTGTAAGCGGCAACTAATTTTTTTACCCATGGTTCATCTTTTTCGCTTGTGCGTACAACGATGATATTATCATAAGGATTATTTTTTGCGCTCTCCCATGCGACCACATCGTTTTCGAAGCTTAATCCGGAAACGATAGCCCAGTTTGTGTTTACAATTGCAATATCAAAATCGTCGATTGCACGCCCTAACATACCGGCATCGAGTTCGCGAATTTGCAGGTTTTTAGGATTCTCAATAATATCAAGTGGAGATGCAAGAATATTATGAGGATCTTTTAATTTAATGAGACCTAAAGAATTGAGAAGAAGTAAGGCTCTTCCACCATTTGATGGGTCGTTAGGAATACCAACATGTGCACCATCACGCAGATCTTTTAAATCTTTTATTTTGTGCGAATAAACACCGATTGGAGCAATAAATGTATAGCCAACAATTGAAAGCTTATAGCCACGTTGTTTCATTTGTTCATTAAGATAAGGGGCGTGCTGAAAAGCATTCGCATCGATCTCTCCTGCGTTAACAGCGTCGTTTGGCAAAGCGTAATCAGAAAAATAAACGAGTTCAATATCTAAACCATTTTTTTTAGCCTGTTCAGCAGCAATTTTCCAGATAATCGCATCCCGTCCTTCCATAATACCGAGTTTGATTTTTGTTTTGTCTGCGGCCATAGAAAAAGCAGTAGACAAAAAAAGTGCTAAGAGAGAGAGAAATAATCCTCTAAGACGACTACGGAAAAAAAATTTTAATGTCATGTGCTTTTAACTTTCTTTTTTTAAGAGATTTTTTGAGGGAAGCTTCAATATACTCTGTGTTTTTTTAAGGACATTTGAGGCTATACAAGCTTTAGAGAATATTCAATTACTTTTATTTTAAAAAGAGTCTTTAATTTAAAAAAATATTCTTTTTTCTCTCCTTTTTCGGCAGTTTTGGGGAAATATCCTTCTTTGTTCATAGAAATTCTCTGAAATTCAGGTCATTAATTCTTCTATTGTAATGATTTGTTGAGGGAACCAATGACCTTTTAAAAACTTCTTTAAGAGGATGATTGGTTGAAGAATCAAGCAATCAGATGATGTTTTATTCATCAATTCATGAGGAATAGACTGCGCAATCAAGATCAAAAGGCCTGTGTTTTTGGAGAGGGGTGGAGGGGACAAAGAGAGATTTTGTTGCAATGGGGTTCAGGGCTTTTGGGGAAAAACAAAGATTGATGATGACTGGATTTAAACGCGGCAAATTTTTGCAAAGGCGAATATTTTGTCTTTCACATGTTAGAGAGGAAGAAAAATAATGTTAAGAAAGAATTTTTTATCAACAACAATGATTTTATGGGCTTTGGGAGCATCAGGGGTGGCTGTGAGTGCTTTTCATGGGCAGGCTGGGACTATTGCTGGAACCGTTGCTCGTGTTGCATCAGGTCAGGTCTCTTTACGCACAGGTCCTGCGACAGCTTATAAAGTGATCACAATGGTTCCAATGGGAGAAAAAGTGCAAATTTATGGCTGCCTATCCAATAAAACTTGGTGTTCTCTTGGTTATCATGGAAAAGTTGGTTGGGCATCTGCACGTTATGTCAATGTCAACAATGTTCCTACCATTGCTTTTAAAAAGATGCCTGTAAAATCAAATCCCATGATAAAATCGCCAAAAGAAAAAGTAAAACAGGCTGTTTCTGATTTTAAAGCGCTTCCAGCAATTCAAAAAACACGGAAAAACATGCAAAAATTATACAGAACAGATGTGATTATCGATTCCACAGGTGTGAAAAAAAGGGATGAGCGGACAATTTTAAATCCGTCTCCAAAGGCACAAGATGTTTCTGTAAAGCGAGTGAATGCTTATAATCCCTTCTTTCCTAATGATGTCAATTATAAAAATTTCGAACGCAATGAAACGCGTTATCGTATCGTAACCTATCCTGCTCGATAAGGATAAAGTTAATCTCATAAAAGGGATGACAAAAGAAGAGGAATATCAAAAAAGATGGCAGCATAAAGCAAAAAATGCTTTATGCTGCTGATCTTATTGTATCATAAAATGCCATCAAAGCAGCGATGGTTAACTTAAGGGGGCGAGGGTTAAGAATATTCAGAATAAATTTATCAACGCTTCGAATTACTGTTCTTTAAAATTATTGTCCTTTAGGGGGATATGGCGCTTTAGCAGGGGTAGGTCTTGCTGAAGAGAAGCCGGACTTTTGACGGACCGGCTAGGGCTCTTCGTCCTTTCGGATAGGGCATTAATTTACAGACTTAGGCTTTATCAAATGACGAGAAATAAGCAATTCAGCAATTTGAACAGCATTTAATGCGGCACCTTTTCTTAAATTATCAGCGACAACCCAGAAAGCTAAACCATTTTCAACGGTGATATCTTCGCGAATACGGCTAATAAAGGTATCATCTTCTCCTGTACATTCATAAGGTGTGGTATAGCCACCATCTTCGTGTTTATCGATAAGCTGACATCCAGGGGCATCGCGGAGAAGCGCTTGTGCTTGAGATGCGCTGAGTGGTTTTTCAAATTCAACATGGACGGCTTCTGCATGACCAATAAAGACAGGAACCCGAACAGCAGTGGCTGTTAATTTAATTTTGGGGTCAAGAATTTTCTTCGTTTCAGCCGTCATTTTCCATTCTTCTTTTGTATAACCATCTTCCATGAAAACATCGATATGGGGAATGACATTAAAGGCAATACGTTTGGTGAATTTTTTTGATGTAATTGGATCAGCAACGAACACTGCACGTGATTGTTCGAAAAGTTCGTCCATTCCTTCTTTACCAGCCCCAGAAACCGACTGATATGTCGAGACAACAACACGTTTAATGGTGGCAGCATCATGGAGAGGTTTTAAGGCTAAAACCAGTTGAATGGTTGAACAATTAGGATTGGCTATAATATTACGCTTAGAAAAGGTACTTACAGCTTCAGCATTGACTTCAGGAACAATCAAGGGAACATTGGCATCATAGCGCCACGTGGAGGAATTGTCGATGACGACACAGCCGGCTGCAGCGATTTTAGGGGCATATTCTTTGGAAATGCTTCCCCCCGCAGACATAAGACACAAATCTGTGTCAGAAAAATCGTAAGTATCCAGTGCTTTTACTTTTAAGGTTTTGTCCCCATAAGAGACTTCTTGCCCTAATGAGCGCCGTGATGCCAGAGGAACAATTTCGTGCGCAGGAAAACCACGCTCTTCTAAAATGGTAAGCATTTCACGACCGACATTTCCTGTTGCGCCGACAATTGCAACTTTAAAACTCATTTTCTATACTCCTTCGTGTCTCTCCACGTTTATTCCCCGCGCTATACTCAGGAGAGAATGCGTTGGTCAAGGGACATCCATTAATTATATCTTCAATAATCCCATTTTGTGCATACCAATCATAATCGTTAGCACAATAAATTGTCTTATTTCAAATAATACGGTCTTTTTTAGTCTTTCAGATTTGAAAAATTTGAATATTTTACGCTAAGTCTTCATCTCTTTGAGAGAGCACTTAAGTGAATTCTTTATCTTCTGTCAATTGTTTCTCTTCACGCTCTTCAATTTTTAAAAGATGGTATAATGCATCGCCTTGGAAGATTTTTTTATCTTTTATTTGTTCAGTGTTCAATTGTTTGATCTCTTCTTTCCTTCTTTAAAGATGAAAATTTCTATTTAGACTGTTTCCAGACCGGATAGAAATTTTTGTCCTTTAGGGGAGACTGTTAAAATTCTTGTTAAAGTTATGAAGGACATTGATTATCGCTTTCAGCGAATTTATGAAAATAAGGGAGTATTTTTTTCATCAGAAATCAATTGTAGGATTGCCTTTTGTTTTTTGCGAGTAAGGATTCTGAAGTTTTTCAAAAGTAAATACTCTTCTTTGCTCGATATTTTGTCATCATCATAATAGAGGCTATCTTCTTTTTGTGCGCTATCGGCATAAAAGAAGGAAATGGGAACATCGAGTCTATCAGCAATTTCCTGCAAACATCTTGCACTTACGCGATTTAAACCTTTTTCATATTTTTGTATTTGTTGGAATGTTACACCCAAATGATTTCCCAATTGTTTTTGAGAAATCCCCATGATTTTTCTTTTGAAGCGAATTTTCTTGCCCAAAGAAATATCGTAAAAATGTGGATTTTTAGTTTGCACTTTTTGCACTTAAAGCCCCCCACTGGGTGCGAGCGCCCTCGCATTAGTATCCGGGGTCTGGAAGTGCTGAAACCGAGTCAGCCTCTTGCTTTTAGTGCTGAAAGCACTTGGACATAACAAGAGCCCCCGGAAAATCCGGGATATCCGCAAAAGCGGGCTAATCTTTATGCTCGGTTTCGGGCTTCCAGGCCCTATTGATCGTCGCGTATACGACCAAAACACAAGTTTTATTCATAAGGGAATTATTTTCAATCGTCAATCGAAATTCAAATTGCTTATTTCAAGTAAATAAAGCGCATTTTTTTAGCCTATAGAAATATCATGAAAATACGAATATCCAGTTTGTACTTACTGCTTCTATCAGTCGCAAGCCCCTTCGCATTAGTATTCCGGGGTCTGGAAGTGCTGACTCAAAACAGCCTCTTGCTTTTAGTGCTCAAAGTACTTGGACATAACAAGAATCCTCGGAACTCAGAGATGTCCGCAAAGCGGTTCCATTTTTCGCGTTTGAGTTTTTCGGGCTTCTAAGACCTATTGGTCGTCGCGTATATGACCAAAAAACAAACTTCATTCATAAGGAAATTATTTTCAATCGTCAATTGAAATTCAAATTGCTTATTCCAAGCAATAAAACGCATTTTTTAGCCTATAGAGCTTATAGAAATGTCATGAAAACATCAATGTTCAGTTGCACTTATGCTTTCCTCCTGACCCAGTGTAAGCACTTTTGTATTGCACTTGCGTGATAGAGCAACAAATTGATTTGTCTGATAGATCATCCTTTTTAACTGAAAACACAAAGCGGAATATCGTAAAATTTCTCATCACAAATCTTTTCATGTTGGATGAACTAAAATCGCTTGCTTGTACATCATAAGTGGGAGGCGTGTGGGTAAAAACAAAGGCTGTTTGAATCCTTTTTTCAGTTATTTTTATTCAGATATTTGTGTTGTGCAAGAGACATGGTTTTGATTGTTTCAGAATGAATAGGCTGAAACGAGAGAATCCGATATTATTTGGGGCTTTATTGCAAGAGGTAGAGCGATATAAATATCTTTATAAATCAATGTATTGCTCTATTGTCAAATGCGTTTTCTCAAAACGCGTAAATATTGAAAGATCCTATGGATAGAGGCTTGATAATAGTGGGCTTTTGAAGGGAAATTGCATGAAGATTTTTTTATTTTTTATGCGTTTTCTCTTTATCGTTTCGCAAAGGGCGCGCTTCTGAAGTAAGCATAATGGGAATGCCATTACGAATAGGATAGGCAAGATTGGCTTTGAGAGAAATAAGCTCTTGTGTTTTTCGGTTAAAAGAAAGCGTGCCTTTCGTTATTGGGCAGACAAGCAATTCGAGCATTTTAGGATCTGTGGTTATTTTTTTCATGTTTTCACGTTCATTAGTTTAAACGGTAATCTGTTCCTGTTTGTTTCATCAGTGAGCGCTCTGTTAATGCAAGAAGAGTTTGAGCACGGCTCTTGATATCTGGAGCTTCAAGGAGAGCTTGTTTTTCTGCTGGGGTAAAAGGGATAAGAGCTGAAAAAGCATTCACCAATATAGGGGTAGGGGCTTCTATGATACTGCTCCAATTATATTCCATTTCATGAATGGTCAGATATTTTTCAACAACATCAAGTAAGCTTTCTCGATGAATGTTTTCTTCAATATCGAGTTCTTGTAAGTCTTTTATGTTTGATTGGATAAGAGCTGTTCGATAGGATTTGGTGTTTGTCAATTCTTGTTCTAAGGTAAAACGGCAAACACCTTGTAATATAATGAACAGTTGTCCATTGCCTGTTTCACTATAGTTTGTAATGCGCCCTATACAGCCTGTTTTATAAAGTTGTT
Source organism: Bartonella tribocorum (assembly GCF_002777915.1). Lineage (GTDB taxonomy): Bacteria > Pseudomonadota > Alphaproteobacteria > Rhizobiales > Rhizobiaceae > Bartonella > Bartonella tribocorum_A. The sequence continues at coordinate 44,009 of NZ_NJGE01000011.1, forward strand.
TAGAGAAACAGTCGGTATCCGATGAAAGGGGTTGAATAATGCCCAATAGACGATCGGATACCATAACATTTTCAATCATTTCAAGCGATTCTGGTTCAAAAATATTGAGGGATAAAAAACCACCGGGTAGTAAGAGCGCCCCTTCTAAAGGGAAAAGAGCAATTTGCTTTGGAAGATCATTTTCGCAATTGTAGGAGATATTACCAGCTTTCATGAGTATTTTTTGACCTTTATTCGGTAATTTTAGTCTGTCAATCGTTGCAATTTATGACACTATTGAGAGAGCAGAAAATCCACTTCTTGTGCATTAAAATCATACTTATAAAATACTTGAAGTCCTTATTCTTAAAAGAAGATGAAATCCTATCGTTAAGGTTGAATTGCACAAGAAAGAATATTGCTTTGCGATCTTTTTAGTGTGTGACGTTTTGCATGATTTTCAAGAGGCATTTTTATCTATAGCTTTTTATTTTTGTCTTAAATTTCCTAAAATGTGTTTCTTACAACTTTTGTAAGCTTCAAAAGGGCTCTATTATAAATCTTTTGAAGCAGCTTATGCAAGTTTTAAAATGAGAGCTTGTTTATCACTTTACTAATGACAGTGCGATAAAGATAGGTTATAGATTAAAACATGCTGGAAAGAGCGTTATTGTTTCTTTCATTCTTTTGCGGGAGAGTGCAGATTGCCAATTTTCGCAGTGCCGCCGAAGGGGAAATAGCCCATAATCTCTCAGGCTTTAAGGACCGTAAAAGGAAGAAGGCAGATCTGGAAAGTCGGGAGAGCCCGCGCCGAAGGTGTAAGCGAAAGATCTTTTCGCGAGTCTCTCAGGTTAATGACAGAGGGGTGCAGAGACGGCCATATATGGTGGGATTATGGTGGGTGTTAGCGCAGCTTTGGAGTTATTATGGGCACAGAACAAGAAACATCTTTTTTAAAAACACTTCCTTTATATGATTTGCATGAAAAAGCAGGAGCAAAATTTGGTGCTTTTGCAGGGTGGAATATGCCTTTAACTTATCCTCTTGGCGTTTTGAAAGAGCATCTTCATACGCGTGCTCATGCAGGACTTTTTGATATTTCTCATATGAAATTGATTGCTGTTGAAGGAGCACAAGCTGTGGAATTTTTATCCTATGCTTTTCCTATTGATGCAGCAGCTTTAAAGATTGGGCACTCACGGTATAATTATTTGCTTAATGAGCAGGCTGGTATTCTTGATGACCTTATCATTACACGTTTGGAAGAACACCGTTTTATGTTGGTTGCTAATGCGGGGAATGCACAGGCTGATTTTGTAGAATTGGAAAAGCGTGCTGTTGATTTTGAATGTCAAGTCGTTGCTCTTGAAAGGGTATTGCTTGCTCTTCAAGGTCCTCAAGCCGCTGCTGTTCTTGCTGATGCGGATTTACCAGGAAATGAATTGTTCTTTATGCAGGGATTTGAACCACAACAAGATTGGTTTATAACGCGTTCTGGGTATACGGGAGAAGATGGTTTTGAAATTGCTTTGCCCATAGGGCATGCGCATATGTTGGCTGAAAAATTACTGAGTGATTCTCGTGTGGAGTGGATTGGACTTGCCGCACGCGATAGTTTGCGGTTGGAGGCAGGATTGTGTTTGCATGGAAATGATATTACCCCTGAGACAACGCCTATTGATGCGGCTCTAACATGGGCTGTTCCTAAAAGTGTTCGAGAAAAAGCACAATTTTACGGTGCAAAGGCTTTTCTTGAAGCCCTGCAAAAAGGACCTGCGCGTTGTCGTGTTGGATTAAAACCGCAAACGCGCCAACCTATTCGTGCCGGTGCGGTGCTTCTCGATGATCAGGGTAATGAGATTGGCGTGGTAACATCAGGCGGTTTTGGTCCTTCTTTTGATGGTCCTGTTGCGATGGGGTATGTCCCTATTGCGTGTAAAGTTGAAGGAACAGAAGTTTTTACAGAACTGCGAGGAAAAAAGATTGCACTCTCAGTTCATTCACTTCCCTTTGTTGAACAACGTTATTTTAAAGGATGATTTTTTTATGTCTAAAACTTATTTTACACAAGACCACGAATGGCTTAGCGTTGAAGGGCAAGTGGTGACTGTTGGGGTTACACATTATGCGCAAGAGCAATTAGGCGATCTGGTTTTTGTTGATTTACCGCAAAGTGGAACAAAGCTTTCCAAAGGGGAGGCGGCGGCTGTTGTGGAATCCGTTAAAGCAGCTTCAGATGTTTATTCTCCTCTTGATGGTGAAGTGGTCGAAATCAATGAAGCACTGGCTGATAATCCTGCACTGGTAAACCAGAAAGCTGAAACAGAAGGCTGGTTGTGGAAAATGACATTGCAAGATGAAACGCAACTGGAAGAGTTGTTGGATGAAGATGCTTACAAGACTTTGATTGGATGAGTATCATGATCGAGCGTTCTTTTTCTTCTCGACATATTGGGCTGCGTCCTGATGAAACACAAAAAATGCTTGATGTTTTAGAACTTGATAGTGTTGACACTCTCATTTCTCAAGCGGTTCCTAATTCTATCCATTTGAAGCGTCCATTGAATCTTCCAAAAGCTGCAAGTGAGAACCAAGCCTTAGAAGAACTCTCCAAAATGATGGAGCGTAATTGTGTGCATAAAAGTTTTATTGGGCAAGGATATCATGGAACATTTGTGCCGCCGGTTATTTTACGAAATTTGTTTGAAAATCCGGCTTGGTATACCGCTTATACGCCATATCAAGCAGAAATTAGCCAAGGGCGTTTAGAGCTTTTATTTTATTTTCAGACCTTGATTAGTGAACTGACCGGTTTGCCTGTTGCTGCTGCTTCCCTTCTTGATGAAGCAACCGCTTTAGCAGAAGCCAATGCTCTTGCTTTTCGCTTTTTCCGTGAGAAAAAAACAAAAATTTCTCTTCAAAGTCTTTTGCATACTCAAACTTTGAGTGTTGTGCAAACGCGTGCTGAAACACAAGGCATTCGGATCAGCTGTGAGAGGGAAATTTGTTCTGATACAGCGGCAATTGTTCTCTCTTGGCCTGATACAAAAGGCTCTTTTCATGATTACAGTGAGATCATAAAAGAAGCAAAGGCAAAAGGTGCGCTGGTTATCGTTGTGGCTGATCCTTTAGCGCTTACTCTTATGGAAGCACCGGCAAAATGGGGGGCTGATATTGTTGTTGGTTCTATGCAGCGTTATGGCGTTCCGATGGGGTTTGGTGGTCCGCATGCTGGTTACCTTGCGGTTAGTGAGGCACTCACGCGTCTTATTCCAGGGCGTATTGTTGGTCAATCCGTGGATACAGAAGGGCGTGTTGGTTTTCGTTTAGCTTTGCAAACCCGTGAACAACATATTCGGCGTGATAAAGCGACCTCAAATATTTGTACAGCTCAAGCTTTGTTGGCTAACATGGCAACCGCTTATGCGGTTTGGCATGGGCCAAAAGGTTTACAAGAAATTGCGCAGCGGATTCATCATTTAACATGTCGTTTTGTTGCGGGGTTAGAGGCTGCAGGTGTTTCTTGTGAAGCAGAATCTTTTTTTGATTGTGTCAGCATTGTTGTAAAGGGAAAAGCGCGAGAGATTGCGCATCAAGCCAAGATGAATGGGCGTCTTGTTCGTGTTTTTGATGATGACACCATTGCAATCAATTTTGATGAATTGTCGACAGAAGAAGATGCCTGCGCTTTAGCCGAGCTTTTGGGAGCACAACTTGTTGATCAGGTTTCTCCACGACTCTTTGGCAAAGAACGGGATGCTGCTTTCCTTTCTCAGCCCTTTTTTCATGCGGTTCATTCAGAGACAGATATGATGCGCTTTTTACGTCGTTTGGCGGATAAAGATTTGGCGCTGGATCGGGCGATGATCCCTCTTGGTTCTTGTACAATGAAGCTTAATGCAGCGGCTGAATTGATGCCTGTAAGTTGGGCCAGCATGGCCAATATACATCCGTTTGTTTCACAAGAGGATGCGGCGGGTTATTGGGAGATGATCAATCAGTTAAATGCGTGGTTGTGTGAAATTACAGGATTTGCGCAAGTCTCTTTTCAGCCAAATTCTGGTGCTCAAGGTGAATATGCGGGGCTTTTGGCTATCCGACGTTATTACCATTCACGGGGAGAACATCAACGGACAGTTTGTCTTATTCCTGCCTCTGCACACGGGACCAATCCAGCTTCGGCGCATATGGCAGGGATGGAAGTTGTTGTGGTAAAATGTTTAAGTGATGGCGATGTTGATGTGGATGATCTCAAAATGAAAGCGCAATTGCATAAGGATAAATTAGCTGCTCTCATGATTACTTATCCTTCAACCCATGGTGTTTATGAGGAAAGCATTAAGGAAATTTGTTCTATTATTCATGAAAATGGCGGACAAGTTTATTTTGATGGTGCTAATCTCAATGCACTTGTGGGGCTTGCGCGTCCTGCCGATATTGGTGCTGATGTTTGTCATATGAATCTGCATAAAACATTTGCTATTCCTCATGGAGGAGGTGGTCCTGGTATGGGGCCAATTGGCGTTGCAGCGCATCTTACGTCCTTCTTACCAGGGCATGAACAAGATGGGACAACCCATGCGGTTTCAGCGGCTCCTTATGGAAGTGCCTCTATTCTCGCAATTACGTGGATGTATATTCGAATGATGGGCGCTGATGGCTTAAAATATGCAACACAAATAGCTATTTTAAATGCTAATTATATTGCTGCACGTCTTTCATCTGCTTATTCCATTCTTTATCGAGGCAAACATGGACGTGTTGCTCACGAATGTATTGTGGATACACGTGTGTTGAAAGATCAGTATGGGGTGAGTGTTGATGATATTGCAAAACGTCTTATTGATTATGGATTCCATGCGCCCACGATGTCGTTTCCTGTTCCGGGAACTTTGATGATTGAGCCAACGGAGTCAGAACCAAAAGCAGAGATTGATCGACTTTGTGATGCATTACTCTCTATTGCTGAAGAAGCGAAGAAAGTTGGGAACGGGGTTTGGCCAAAAGACAATAATCCATTGGTGAATGCCCCTCATACAGTCGCAGATACTTTAGATGATGCTTGGGCGCGACCCTATTCGCGACAAGAAGCTGCTTTTCCCAATAGCTCCCTTGATCCAGCCAATAAATATTGGCCTCCTGTATCGCGTATTGATAATGTGGCGGGAGACAGAATGCTTATTTGCTCGTGTCCACCATTGGGAAATACCTATTAGTAAAAATATATATTCAATTTATTTATTTGCATAAATAAAAAAAGCCCACACATTTTGTGTGGGTTTTGTACTTATTGATCATGTTACTCTAGCGCTATTTGTCTGTTTGCGAGAATTTTTCCTTGTTTTTATCATTTTATAACATGAGAAAAATCAAAAATATGGACAGAAAAGCTGTGCTTTGTAGGTAATAGCTATGCTCTTCTTTTCTTTTTATCGTATGACTTTGTTTTAGTGACGAGGTGCAGCGGTTGTTTTTAGCCAGCCAATCCACATAAACGAGAGCGAGAGAAAAATCTATGGGGACAGGGGCCGGTTTTTTGCATGGGTTGTGACATAATACTCTTAAGAAGTCTACGACCCATTGCAGAAAGAATAAAATCAATTTTTGTGTTTTTGGTGAAGTTCACTTTTATAAAACAGCCCATTAACTTGTTTGTCTCTTTGGGGATCTGTGTGAATGTACGGTGCTTCATGACCATTTTATACGACTGATTGTTGTAAAATCTTTCTGAGAAGCGTTCTGATTTTCTAAGGTGATGACTTTGATCAGTTTATTTGTTTAAAAAGTCTTTCATGTGTAAATGTATTTATAGCGTGATCCAAGAGACGTTAGAATTTCATTGGGAAGGGTGTTGGCATCTATAGCTACTTTTTCAAGTGTTTGATGGGGGCCAATGAGTTCTACCCAGTTACCTGTTTGAGGTTTTTGATCAAGGTCGGTTGTATCTACAATAATAGAATCCATAGAAACGCGCCCAAGCATGGGAAGTTTGTGCCCATTGAAATAAACGGCTCCTTTATTCGAAAGAGCACGCAGCCAACCATCTGCATAGCCAATAGAAATGGTTGCAAGAGTGCTTGGTCTGCTGGTGATAAAACTTTCTCCATAACCAACAGGTGTGCCTATATCAACAACACGGTTTTGAATGACTTGGGCTTCAAGTTTTAAAACAGGTTTTAAAAGAGAAGAGTGCTTTCCTGAGGGGTCGATTCCGTAAAGAGCAATACCGGGGCGAACAAGGTCAAAATAAAAATCCGAGCCTAAAAAAATACCTCCAGAATTGGCAAAGGAAGCTCTGCATGTTGGTAGTTGTGCAAGGGCAGTTTTGAAAGAGGTTAATTGGACATCATTTGATGGGTGGGTATCATCTTCTCCATTAGAAAGGTGACTGAGAATATATTTTATGTCTGCGGTTTCAAAAATTGTAGGGTGTTTGATGAGTTTTTGTAATTCTTTTTGATCAAGTCCTAATCGGTTCATATGGGTATCGATTTGAACAATTGCTGGAAATTTTTTATCCTTTTTTTGACAAATCTTTTGCCAAATTTCAATGGCATTCCAAGAGTTCAAAACAGGAACAATACCAGACTGTGCGACAAACTCTTCTGCTAAGTGTGGAAGTCCATTCAGAAGAGCAATCGTGACATTTGGTGGTAAAATACTTTTTAAATGTAATGCTTCTCTGATTTGGGCGACAAAAAAAGTACGACACCCCGCTTGATAAAGGGCAGGAGCAATTTTGTGAGCTCCTAGCCCATAGGCATTTGCTTTGACAACTGCTGAACATTGTGTTGGTGCTACACGTTTGGCTAAAGTGATATAATTGGCAACAATGGCATTGATATCAATGGTTGCTACAGCAGCATAGAGGTGTGCGTTTATTTCATCATTAACGGGTTTGTTCATTTTAAGATCTTATCTTTGTTCGTGAATACCGCTTTTTCTTTGGTTATTTCATAGAGTCTTCTTATGATATAGGAAAAAATACTATTTGTTATGGCCAAAATCATAAGGAATCCATACTAAATTGTGCGCCATGAAAGCCGTTTTTTATGTAAAATGGCACTCTGGATATAAGAGATATTTTAGTTTTATTTGTGTTGTTATCAACACGGTGTCTTTTGATAATTTATAAAACATAGACTTTTGTTTTTTACTGACTTTCTTGTGTTGAGGCATATTAAAAAAATAAAGCATGACTTATTGTATTGTATCATTTTGAAGAGTGCAATGTTATGCTATTATTGCTGGTGGGGTTGTTTTTCTTAAAATAACCATGGCTTGATATTCAGAGAATGTAAAATGATAAATTTTTCACCCTCAATCAATGAATTACAAGCAATGACTTACAGGTTTTTTCCACGAAGAGAAGGATGGTCACTTATCTGTGTTATAAGGGCGCTGTGATGATTGTTTAACCTTCCATTTTTTCTTTGAATATGATTTATATTTGTATTTTCTTCATTCGATTCATTTTGACATAAAAGTGTTAATCTTAAGGCTTTTGTTTTAAGAAAATTGTTGGCAGATGGTTATGCAAGTACTATATCACGTCAAGGATTCGAAATTTAACGTTCAATAAAGATATGGGGAAGAGTATGAATACGTCTGCTACCAATGTTCCGTCAAACAACAGCAGCGTTGCTTCAGATTTTCCGATTCCTGCGAATGTATTTGCTCTTACTGTTCAAGAGGTTTGTCATTATACGGATCGATTATTTAAATTCCGCTTGAATCGTCCGGAAAGTTTTCGTTTTCGTTCGGGTGAATTTGTTATGATTGGTTTGCCAAATGCAGAAAAGCCAATTTATCGCGCTTATTCGATTGCAAGTCCTTTTTGGGATGAACAGCTTGAGTTTTTTTCGATAAAAGTTCCAGGAGGGCCATTAACTGAGCATCTGCAAAAAATTAAAATTGGTGATACGGTTCTCATGCGTAAAAAATCTACAGGAACGCTGGTTCTTGATGCTCTTATTCCTGGAAAACGTCTTTATCTTCTTTCAACGGGTACGGGGGTCGCTCCTTTTGCAAGCCTTATTCGTGATCCTGATACGTACGAAAAATTTTCAGAAGTTATTCTTATTCAAACAACGCGTGAAAAGAATGAGTTGACTTATGCAAAAGATCTTGTTTTCTCTTTGCAACAAGATCCACTTATTGGGGCATATGCACAACAGTTGAAATTTTATCCTATGACGACTCGTGAAACCTCCGAGCATATGGGGCGTATCACGACTGTTATGGAGAGTGGATGCTTTTTTGAAAAAACTGGTTTGCCCAAAATTCATCCGGATGAAGATCGGGTGATGATTTGTGGTTCCATGGCCATGTTAAAAGATTGCGCAAGGATGTGTGAAGGCTTTGGTCTTGTTGAAGGGGCGAATAACGCTCCCGCGACTTATGTTGTAGAACGCGCTTTTGTAGAGTGATGGTGGGGTTGGGCGTTTTTTTGAAACAATTGACCTAATCTTCTTCCAACCGGTATGAAGGTTGCTCCTTTTGCAAGCATTATTCGTGATCTTGATACGTATGAAAAATTTTCAGAAGTTATTCTTATTCAAACAACGCGTGAAAAGAATGAGTTGACTTATGCAAAAGATCTTGTTTTCTCTTTGCAACAAGATCCACTTATTGGGGCATATGCACAACAGTTGAAATTTTATCCTATGACGAACTCGTGAACTTTCTGAGCATATGGGGCCATATTACGACTGTTATGGAGAGTGGGTGCTTTTTTGAAAACAAACTGTCTGTTAAAATTTATTCGGATGAAGATCGGGTGATGATTTGTGGTTCCGTGGCAGGTGTTAAAAGATTGTGCAAGGATGTGTGAGGGGTTTGTTCTTGTTAAAGGAGCGAATAATGTTCCCGCATCTTCATGTTGTAGAGCGCGCTTTTGTGGGGTGAGGGGAAAGTTGTGCTGCAGTCTGCGCTAACGCACTAATCGAATCCCAATCATTTATTGCAATGAGCTGTTGGGGCGCTATCCAAGAACCGCCAACGCAGAAAACGTTGGGAAGTTGGAGCCATTGTGTTGCACTTTTTTGTGTTATCCCGCCTGTAGGGCAAAAGAAGATTTCAGAGAAAGGAGATGCTAATGCTTGGATGAAGGCAATACCTCCAGCGGCTTTGGCAGGAAAAAATTTAAGATATGAATAGCCTTTGTCTAATGCTTGTATGAGTTCACTTGGGGTCATTGCACCAGGAAGAAGGGGAATTTCACTGTTTTTTGCACAATTGATTAATTCATTTGATAATCCAGGGCTTACAATAAACTTTGCTCCCGCTTGTTCGGCTTGTTTGTAGTGCGTTGTGTTGAGAATTGTTCCGGCTCCAACAATTGCTTCAGGGACTTCTTGTGTAATTATCTGAATTGCTTTGAGGGCATTGGGTGTTCGCAAGGTGATTTCAATTGTTTTTAATCCGCCTTTGATAAGAGCGCGTGCTAAGGAGACAGCACTTTGTAGATCGTCAATGAGCAAAACAGGTATAACGGTTTGTCCTTGGAGATATAATAAAAGCTTTTCTCTTTTTTGGCACATGATATTCTTTCCTTTTGGAAATGATATTGTTTATATCGTTTAATGAAGCACAATATGTTAAAGAGTAAATGAATAGATCTTGAAATTGGATGAAACGCGCGTTATGGCAAAACACATGGAAAAAAATTTTAAAGTTGCTGCACTTTATTGCTTTGCAGATTTGAAGCACTATCGTCAATTACAAAAGCCTTTGCAGGATTTATGTCAAGCAAAGGATATCAAAGGGACACTCCTTTTAGCACAAGAGGGAATTAATGGAACTGTTGCTGGTTCTTGTGAAGCGATTGAGGCGTTGGTCGATTTTATTACGGCTGAGCCCGTTTTTCAAACGCCGGAGATTAAATATTCATGGGCATCAAAAATGCCTTTTCATCGCATGAAAGTGCGGTTGAAAAAAGAAATTGTGACAATGGGGGTTGAAGGGGTTGATCCGCTAAAAGTTGTTGGAACTTATGTGGATCCGGAAGATTGGAATGCTCTTATTCAAGATGAAGAGACAATTTTGATCGATACGCGGAATGATTATGAATATGCCATTGGGAGTTTTCAAGGAGCGATTGATCCGCAGATTAAAACATTTCGCGAATTCCCTGAATGGGTGCGTCAACATGAAGCTGATTTAAAGAAAAAAAAGAAAATTGCTATGTTTTGTACAGGCGGTATTCGTTGTGAAAAATCAACAGCGTATGTTCGTGAACTTGGTTATGAGCAAGTGTACCATTTAAAAGGGGGTATTCTGAAATATTTAGAAAAAGTTCCAAAAGAGGAAAGTTTATGGTGGGGAGAATGTTTTGTTTTTGATGAGCGTGTTTCTGTTCAACACGGTCTTGAAGAATGTGGACGCGAACTTTGTCGGGCGTGTCGTTCTCCTCTGAATGCTGAAAGCAAATTATCGCCTCATTATGAAGAAGGTGTTTCCTGTGAGGCTTGTTATAATACGCGCAGTGAAGCGGATAGAGAGCGCTTTCGTGAGCGTCATAGGCAATTCCAATTATTGAAGTTGCGTGCAATTGATTCTCATCAAGGAACATAAAGATATCGTTGGTAGGCGTTTAAATCTTAGCGTTTTTCTCTTAAATTTAAAAAAGAGGCGTTTTTAATATTGGTAGAAAAATGTTTTATAAAATCGGATGTTGTTCAGTCTTTTTATCGGCATTAATTATTTGATTTATAAATAAGCATTATAGATCGTTTGTTTTGCTTAGATTTTATAGGATCGATATTTCGAATACTTTGTCATTTTAAAATGGAAAAGTCGTTTACTAACGATTTAGCACATTGAAATAGTTGATTGTTTACATGTTGAATAAGAGATCTCAATATCGTGAGGATTCTCTCATCCCAAGTCTGTTTTTGTGGTTGAATCAATCAAAACCCTCTCTCTTCCACATTACAAGCGGGAAAGCTACGTGGTGTAAAACGATATAAGACAAGACATGCCTCTTATGAATCGTCTCAAATGTCAAGGGCTGTTTCAACATTGGGAGCTTAGTGTGTGATGATGAGCGGTTTGCTCTTTTATGAAGCCTAAAGATGGTGGGGCTCAATAGATTTATATTATTTCATTAAGGGGGGCCATTCTATCATTTATGGGCGTTGGTTGAAAAATGGTCTCGAGCACTTTAAGAAATATTTCTTTAAAAAAAGCACATGAATGAGTAACCCAAGTATATCCGGTTTGGGGTATTCTGTTTTACATGAGGGGCATGATTTCATGAAAGTGGGGGGCTTTGGCTGGTGGAGGGGAGTGTTGCTCTTTCGCATCATATTTTCTTTAAGAATTAAAAAATGCTTAAAATTAAAAAAATCATTGAAATGAGAAAGGATTCGTTTTATAGGATTTCTTGCCCAAAGTCGCACGTGCCTGTGGGTGTCCGCTGGTTCTCAAATGGTGAGGTCAACCGGTACGGTACCTGGAACTAACCGCTCCAGTCATTCTTACAGCCAATTGCAAGAATGAGGACATCTTGAAGCAACGACGGTGCGGGCCTTTCTGGTGTCTTCCAGCTATATAAATGCTGGGATAACTATAGAGGCACACCTCATTGCCTTCAGTGCGGAAGTGGTTTTCTCAACTCCAATCAAAAAGGCAGACAAATATAGGATGACGCGGATTTCGCGCTGTTCTTTCGCTGCATGCAATGCTAATTTCTGGTTTTTATAATCAGAATGGGGATAGTTGTTGTGTGTTTTTGTCCTTTGGTTCTTGGCAGTTTTGGCTGTTCGAGCATAGAGTGGGGGAGCTTTCCCTCAAGGAGAATTGCAGATGGCAACGCAACGTATTCGCGATTTTCTTGCAACACATCGTTCTGAAGGTCCGTGCTTAATTGTTGACCTTGATGTTGTTCGTGACAACTATTTAAATTTTGAGAAAGCTCTGCCGCAGTCTCGTATTTTTTACGCCATAAAGGCGAACCCAGCCCCTGAAATCTTGCGTTTGCTAAGCTCTTTAGGATCTTCTTTTGATGCGGCTTCTGTTGCAGAAATTGAAATGGCTTTAAAAGCAGGAGCAACGCCAGAGCGTATTTCTTTTGGGAATACGATTAAAAAAGAACGTGATATCGCACAAGCCTATGCATTGGGCGTTGCACTTTATGCGGTTGATTGTGTTGAAGAAGTGGAAAAAATTGCGCGTGCTGCTCCAGGAGCGCGTGTTTTTTGCCGAGTTCTTACCGATGGAAAAGGTGCAGAGTGGCCATTGTCACGCAAATTCGGTTGTGTTCCTGCTATGGCGGTTGATGTGCTAAAACGCGCACACCAATTAGGCTTGCAAGCCTATGGTGTTTCTTTTCATGTTGGATCTCAGCAGGTTGATCTAAGTGCGTGGGATCGCGCTTTATCGGATGTGGCTGGGGTTTTTAAAAAATTGGAACAAGAAGGTATTTCATTGAAGTTGGTGAATATGGGAGGGGGATTTCCAACGCGTTATTTGAAAGATGTTCCTACAGAACAAGCTTATGGCACGGCAGTTTTTGATTCATTAAAAAAGCATTTTGGTAATCGTATCCCTGAGACAATTATTGAGCCAGGGCGTGCGATGGTTGGCAATGCTGGTGTTATTCGCACAGAAGTTGTTTTGATCTCTAAAAAAGCTGACAATGATAATGTCCGATGGGTATATCTTGATATTGGGAAATTTAATGGTCTTGCTGAAACGATGGATGAAGCCATTCGTTATCCTATTGAGACCCCTCATGATGATAAGGTTATGGAGCCTTGTATTTTGGCTGGACCAACATGCGATTCGGCAGATGTTCTCTATGAAAAAACACCTTATCCGCTTCCTTTATCTCTGACGATCGGAGATAAGATATTGATTCATGGAACGGGTGCTTACACAACAACTTATGCATCTGTTGCTTTTAATGGTTTTGAACCTTTACGATCGTATGTGATCTGAAATTTCCTTTTAATTATAGGTTTTTTTAGATTTTTTGCTATGCTCGTCATTGCGCTATAAGAGGGTGGGTCATCGAGATGAACATGATTAATTTTCAAACAAAAAATGGGGCATGTTTTACACTTTTATTGGAGCAAGAAGCAGACAAACCTTATCGAGAAATTTTGCTTGATGCAACGATGGGGCGTGGACGTAAACGTAAATCATCAGAGGCTTTACGTCGTGGTCGGTTAGCGGCTCAAGGGCTTTCTTTTGTGGTTAAAAATGCGCTTGGTGAACTTGTGGGGAGTGTCCGTCTTTGGCATGTTGCTTTTTTTAAAGAAAAAAATGAAACACAACATGCTTTACTTTTGGGGCCTTTAGCTGTTGCAGCTGAATGCGCTGGTATGGGAATAGGGTCAATTTTAGTCCGCCATGCAATTGAAACAGCTAAGAAATTAGGATATGGCGCTATTTTATTGGTAGGAGATTTTGGGTTTTATCAACGTTTTGGTTTTTCAAATCGCTTAACAGAAAATTTGGCAATGCCTGGTCCTTACGAAAAGCATCGTTTCCAAGCCTTGGAACTGATACCGCACTATCTTTCTGGATGTTATGGCACTTTGGTTGCGAGCGGAGAACGAGCCGTTTCTAGACGTTTTCAGCATCATAAAGTGGCTTGAAGATTGTATCTATTTTATTTTTCAACAGTGCGAGCATTGAGAGAGAACATATTGGCTGGTGGTAAAGGGGGTATACAAAGTTTTGGGGATTTGTTTTGTGCTTGTGTTATATAACTCTTTTATGGAGCTCGTTTCTTATTTTTGATCGTTTCAATTAAGGTCGTAGAAATATATTTAAAGCTCATTTTTTTGAAGTGATATCCTTTTCATAATATTTGAAAGGAATCGAATTCTTGATTGATTTTGAATATTTTAACTCCGGTATCATTATAAAATTTCTTGCTCTCAATATCATTGGCCGATCTTGTATCGGGTGGTTTTTATTTCTCTGCTTGTGAGGGCAAGGGAATGGTTTTGAGAGGTAAACCAAAGTGTGTAGATAATTTAAACGATGGGACTGATCGTTCATAATTGAAAACCTATCACAGTACAATTAGGGTATAGAAAGTGATCATTCATTGATCAACTTTATTCCAAAAGAAAGACATTGTGAAAAATTTTATACGATTTTAGCGTGTTCTGAGTGATCGGGAAGAAAAATATGCGATGGTAGAATCAAAATTGTAGGGATTAGATTCTTTAGAAGAGCATAAAAAATAAAATTGCATGTTTGAAAGCTTCTTAAAAAACATATTCTTACTTCTTTTTACTATAAAGACAGATCTCGTTTTGTAATTGGCATGAGAGTGTCAAATACAGGATTCTTCTTTTAAGTTTCGCATGCAGAATCAAAAAATCGTTGCTCTATATAGTGTAAGGGAAATGGGGGCTTAAATAAAAATCAAAAAGATCATCAATTTTTTATGAAATACTTTAAAGAAAAGAGCACCATGGAGCGTAGGAAAAGAGAATGGTGGTATGAATATTCTCGTAAGTTTAAAAAGAGTGAAGTGCAAAGAATCTTACAGGATCATTTTTATGAGGGCAGTAGTGTAAAATAGGGTTGGCAGATAGATGAGAGATCTCATGACAGGCGCAAATATTCTTTTAATGTTTTTTTCACCTTATGGGGGGAAATCAAAAACCTTATAAAAAGGGCTGCTTTATCTTTATGGTGTGGAGCATTTTCGATAAGCTTTGTGTTTATTATTATCTAAAATAAGTTTTCATGTGAGAAGTTATTTTTTATGCCTAAATAGCAATGCATTGAGAAGAATTTTTATCAGAAGAATCATTTAGAATCATATGTTGATTCATACTGCTTGTTGAGAGGCAATAAAGTGAAAAAGAATCGAGGCAAGTGATAAAGATAAAAAAATTCCTTAATTTAAATTAAGCTTAGTGACTTGCTGGAGAATCAGTAAGGGGTGGTATTTTTTTGAGAAAAATGGTCATAAATGCCAAAAGCCCAAAGGTAATGGTTATGATAAAGAAAATATCACTAAAAGCCATAATCATTGCTTGTATGCGAGCCATACCAGACAATTGAACAAGAGCAAGCGTATACGAATCAAAGGTTTCTGTTTTGAAAAATAGAGTAAAACTTGACAGCATTTCAGTTGCTTGTCTATTTGCGTGGTTGAGCGTTTCGGCTATTCGTTCGTAATGGAAGTCTGAGCGTTTTGTCATGAGAGTGCTGATAATGGCAAGCCCTACAGCCCCACCCAGATTCCGTGTAAGATTAAAGAGTCCAGAAGCATTTTGCATGCGTTCTGGTGGAAGTGTTCCTAAGGCAATGTTATTAACAGGAACCATACATAACATTACAGAAGTACCACGGAAAACTTGCGGCCAGAAGAGTTGCCAAAAATCCCAGTTGTCTGTGATAGAACTTGCCATCCAAGTTCCTATTGCAAAGCCTAAAAGTCCTAACGCCATCATCAAACGTGCATCCATTCGTGCGGAAAGATATCCGGCAAGAGGTGCGGTTAATAACATGACAAACCCTGAAAGAAACAATGTTTCTCCAATCATGAGGGCATCATAATGGCGGATTTGACTCAAATAAACGGGATAAAGATATGTGAGTCCATAAAGACCTATCCCTAAAGAAAAGGAAAAAATGGATGCAGCAGAAAAATTAAAATTAGAAAAAGTCGTAAGATCAACAATAGGCTCTTTTGCGGTAAATGCGCGCCAGAAGAAGAGAACAGCAGACAAGATCATGATAATGAATAAGTCTCGAATCAGCTGATCATTCAGCCAATCATGACGAGAACCCTCTTCTAGTACATACTCTAAAGTTCCTAGAAAAACAGCCATAGAAATGAGCCCCAACCAGTCAAATTTAGCCATGAGAGATGGATTTGCTTTATCAAAATCAATCAATTTCCAAGCGAGAATCGAAATAATAATCCCAAAAGGCACATTGATGAGAAAAAGCCAGTGCCATGATAAAAGATGACAGAGATAACCGCCGACCGTTGGGCCAATAGTGGGGGCGAGTGTTGCGACTAGTCCAACAATAGGGGTAACAACTGGGCGTTTGGAAGGAGGAAAAAGAACATAAGAGGCAACAAAAACGCTTGGAATAATTCCACCACCAATAAAACCTTGGAGCGCGCGGTAAATAATCATCTCTCCAATCGATGTTGCTGTTGCACAAAGAACAGAAGTAATCGTAAACCCGACTGCTGATATGGTGAAGAAAACGCGTGTTGAAAGCAACCTTCCTAAGAATCCAGAAAGGGGTAACATGATGACTTCAGCGATGAGATAGGAGGTTTGAACCCATGAAATTTCTTCAGAGCTTGCAGCAAGACCTGCTTGAACTTCGGCTAAAGAGGAGGCAACGATTTGTATATCCAAAATCGCCATGAACATGCCAAAGGCCATAACGATGAAAATTACAATGTTACGAATTTCTATGCGCTCTTGAGGCTGTATGGGCTTTGGTATTGAAGATGTCATAATAATGAGGTCGTTTTCGTGTTATTGTAAAAGATTTTTATCTTGTGGTTGTGTACGAGTATCAATTTCTACTGAAACACTCATTCCTGCTCGGATATGTCCAGTCTTTAAGACTTCTTCTGGAATAGAAATACGTACGGGAATGCGTTGGACAATCTTTGTAAAGTTACCGGTAGCGTTTTGTGGAGGAAGAAGAGAAAAAACGGCACCTGTTGCGGGTGAAATAGAAAGCACTGTTCCTATAAAGACCTCCTTTTCGAAGGCATCAACAGAAATATAAGCCTTTTGTCCCGCATGAATATTTTGCAACTGTGTTTCTTTATAGTTTGCTTCGATATACAGCGCATGGATGGGGACTAATGCTGCAAGACGTTGGCCATTTACAACAAAATCTCCTGTTTTTGCTGTTAAATTTCCTACAATTCCATCAAATGGTGCGCGTATAATGGTTGAATCAAGATCACGTTGTGCTTTTTCACGCGAAAGTTCTAAACTCTTTGTTTGACTTTCTATTTCATTTCGTTGTGCTTCGAGCACTTGGATATTGGCGCGTGCTGCGGCGATTTGTGCGTCCGCACGGTTAACATTTGCGACAGCTTGTTCATAAGCTGATTTGGCATCATCAACATCAGATTGGGGAGCATAACGATTCTCTTTCAGTTCTGTTACACGTTTTAAGGTGAGTTGTGCATTGGTTGCGATGGCTGAAGCAGCTGCTTTTTGCGCTTTTGCATCATCTAAAGTACTATGAGCGGCTGTGATTTGTGCATCAATGCGTAGAAGTGTTTTTTTCTGTGTGTTAAGACGCGCTTCTGTTTGATCCAAGGCGATTTGATAATCACCATTGTCTAAGTAAAATAAAACATCGTCCTTTTTTACGACTTGGTTGGCTTTAATCGCAATTTTTTCAATATATCCGTTTAATTTTGGGGCAATAGCTGCAATATCTCCTTGCACATAGGCATCTTCAGTGGAAAGCATATAACGCCAATGCGTTATCCACTTATAGCCAAACCAAAGTACAAAGAGTGCAAAGACGATAAAAAGAGCCTTGATTATTTTTTTTTGTTTCGTTTTATCGAGGTTGTTTGTTGACAAAATTGTCTCAGATATGGACATGATTTATACTTCCAATATTTATGTTCCAATGTGTAGGACAAGTCCATCACTTCAAGGTAGGGTGATATACATGCAAGGGCGATAAGAGCTTTTCAAATAATAAGTCAATTTTCGATACATAATACTAAATATGCTAAGCTTGCAAGTTAGAGATGTTACTTTGTTGCGCATTTTTTACAAAGTCCTCGTACTTCTAGGGTGCTTTTGTGCGCTTGGAAGTTAACCGCCTGAACCATTTGTTTTAAACTCGATACAATCATTTGATTTTGTATTTCATTGACTGTGCCACAGTTTTCGCAAATTATAAAAGTTGTAAGTTCATGTTGACATTTTTCAGGATGTAAACAGACCATAAAGGCATTTACACTTTCAAGACGATGAATACACTTTAACTGTACGAGTTTTTCTAATGCACGATAAACTTGGAGGGGGGCACGAAAACCTTCTTCGCGTAATTGGTCAAGAATCGCATAAGCACTTAAAGGCCCTTTTGCATTCTTTAAAGTGTTCAAAACCAATATTTGGTTACGTGTCAGTTTCGATGACATTGACATCTTCCTTTTGCTCTCATGGAAAAGCATAAAGCGTGCAAGATGTTTATGCAATGGTGATGATAGAATACGTAGCCTATCTTTTCGTCTTTTACATGATGCGCATTGTGATGTTTAAGGAGAGTTATAACTGTTGTGAGAGGCGGTTATGATCTAAGAGCAGTCATTATTTTGCAAGAAACTTTCATGCGATTCGCCTTTATGAGAGAGATCTGCTTGTTTATGTTTTTTAGAAGTACGCCGTTTATTTTAAGTTTTTTGATTGTAAAATATTTCAGCACACTTATCTGTATAGTTATTTTATTTTGAAAAAAAGTAAAAAATGATATTGACTCTTTTGTTGAAAGAGTACTATATACGTCGAGTAACGAGAGCGGTTTCTGCTTGCGATGGTTGGCTTCGCTCTTGTTTTATGAACTAAGACTTATCATATACGCAGTGTTTTGCCTTTTAGGTTTTTATTTTACACTTTTTAGTGTATGATATTTTTTGGTTTTGAAACGGTTTTTTGAC
>NZ_NJGE01000012.1 GCF_002777915.1 Bartonella tribocorum
CTAATAAAAAATTCATCAAAGAAAGCTTTGGTAACGCCTTTAGAGACGCTTGTAATGCGGCTGGAATTAAAAAATCAGCCCATGGATTGAGAAAATTAGCAGCCACACGCGCTGCGAATGCTGGTGCGACAGTTTCACAAATGAAAGCGCTTTTTGGCTGGACAGAAGATAAAATGGCATCCCTTTATACTAAAACAGCAGATAGAAAACGATTAGCAATAGAAGCAATAAAAAAGCTACAAAAAGGTTAGAGCAATGTGCGGCAGCTAAAAAACAAACCAAAGCCTCGTCAAAATTATGAACGAAATCAAAGCTGCGTTTGAGATGCATCAGAAACCAGAGGAGAAATAGGTGGTTGTGTCTGTTGCATTGTTTGCCATAAATTATAGTTTGTTTGCATATCCAACCAAAATTTTGCTTTACTAAAACCAGCTAATTCTAATTTAATTGCAAGCTCGGTACTCATAGAAGCATGACCGTTAATCACTCTTGATAGAGAAGCTCTTGTCATATGGAGATGATCCGCTAACTTTTGTATTGTTATCCCCATTTCCTCTAAGAAAGCTACTTTTAGAACTTCGCCCGGATGTGCGGGGTTATGCATCATTTGTTTTCGTTCCTTTCATCAATGGTAATCTTGATAATCAACAAGCTCCACATCTGTTCCTATAAAGCGAAAAGTAACACGCCAATTCCCATTCACCCATATAGAATAGTATCCTGTAAGTTCACCTTTAAGAGGACGCATTTTAAAGGCAGGCGCTCTCAACATTTCAGGCGTGGTAGCACTTGTTAAAGCCGTTAAGATAACGCGTAATTTCTTTACGTGATCTGGTCGAATAGCTTTTGTGGAACCTGTTGTGTAAAATAATTTTAAGCCCTTATGTTTAAAACTCACAATTGCCATTAGCACCCTTTATCGTATACTATTACTATACGATTAATAAAGATAAGAGTCAAGTAAGATACTGGAAAATCTGGTTACATATTTGGATAAAATGATTGAGAATAAGCTACAAAAAGGTTCGGGATAGATAGAGAAATAAGTTAATAAAATCAATGGAATTAAAATTCCCTTACCTTTATATAAGTTATTGATTACATATAAATATAGCATTCCCACGAGACCAACACTCAAAATAGCAACTGTAGAGTGAAGAACGCTGTAGATATACCTCATTAGAATAATTCGACTTTCATGAAATATCTTAAGAAAGAGCTTAATAAATTTTCTATGCTTTTTAGTGACGATTACAGTTTTATGAAACGCTAAGTGTTTTTTTACAAAGGCAATATTGACAGATTCCAGCGGCTACAAAAAGTGCTACAGCAGCACAGATAATGGAAAGTGTAATAGTGTATGAACCAAACTTTAGAAAACTCGTCAAGAGAGGTCCTAATACTTGACCAAAACCGTAAGCTAAAGTCGTTAACCCAAGTAAATTTATGCTATACGGTGCCTGCAAACGCTTAGCTAACGGCATAACTAAAGAAGTCGTTCCCATAAAGGTAAATCCAAACCCTATGCAACTAAAAACGGCCAGTACAGGAGACTGGCTAAATAATGTCAATAATACGCATCCTCCTTGAATAAGAAAATTGAGCATCAGACAATGTAAGACTCCCCATCGATTTGCTCCCCATAACCAAATAAAACAACTGGGAACAATGGCTATTCCAACAAACGACCATAAATGGTTAGCAAGAAGTTGAAAATTAAACGTTTTTGCCATCAAAGGAAGATATGTTGCAACAATGATATAACCGAAACCAGCGAGTCCATAAAGCAGAACGAGTTCCCACCAAACAATATTTTTGTGTACCAATGGCGCATTAATAGCAAATTGAGACGCATCAACACGACGCGGAAATAAAATAAACAATAAGAACAACAAGATAATAGATATTAAACCAGCTCCAAACCAAATGTTTTTTGCACCCATTGATCTACTCAAACCGATAAGAACATACTCATTACCCAATAGAATACCAACTCCTACACCTGCATAGAGCGAAGCAATAACCCGCAGAGTGTGACTATGCTGCATAACCATAATAGAACCAAAAATCATCATTGCTGCACTTGCAATACCAGCAGCAAAGCGGATTAAAATAACCAAATAAAAGTTTGTTGTTAACGTCACTGCAAAAATAAGTACACTCGTTACTATGGCTCCACCAAATAACACGTAGGGAGCACGGGATATATTTCCAACTCTGCAAAATRAAAAAAACAAACYCCCAACWAAATAACCGCCATAATTAGCGCTCGCTATATAAGAAAGTTGATTAAAGGTAAACAATCCTTCACTCAACATAACTGGAAATATCGGTGTATAGAAAAATCGCCCAATCCCTATCCCCAAAATCATAATAACCATACCGAATACAGCTATTTTAAAACAATGCAAATCCTGATGATTATTTTTCTCCCTCATTCCCTTTATTCCCTTAACTGATTATTTTTTTCTTATCTGCATTCTATTTCATCATAGTCGTAACCTAATATCAGAGAATAAAAGAAAATCTAGCCATTTATTTAAAGAACATATTGAGTGATTATTGTCAACATTACTAATTGCTGGGGTAGTGATACAATAACATATTAAATTAATATGTATTTTTATGTTATATACGTTCATAGTTAAGTCGAAAAATATTTAGACAATCTTGCTTTTTATCTCGATATTCAAAACGACTAACCGAAAAATTATAAGATGCTGCCATAGATTTTACTTCTCTTAACATCATTTACTTATTTGCTGTGAGACTTAATAAACAACTCAAATAACCATTTTCATAAAAGAGGAAATTTGCTTCTTTTTAGGCGATATTGTTATTGAGGATGATATCAAGTTGAGAAGTTTGGTGCACCCGACAGAATTCGAATCTGTGACCTCTGCCTTCGGAGGGCAGCGCTCTATCCAGCTGAGCTACGGGTGCTTCAAACTGATTATTAAAACCAGTTGTGCTCTTTTAACTAATCATACCCTCAGCTTCAATGCTAAATTATCATTCTGGTAAAAAAATTACTTATTTGTAAATTATTTAACAACGCACAATCTTCTTTCTTTTCGATCATGATACTTTATCTTGAAATAGCTTTTCTTTTTGTCTGCAATACTCTTTTTATTATAAAAAAAGCTTTTATTACAACTTCAAAACTTTCAAAAAATAAGTTACAAGATAAGTTATAAGTATCAGGATAATTCTTAAATGACTACATTACCAAGTCGCTTTCATTTTATTTCTGCAGAAACGGAGGAAGCTATCAAAGCTACCCATAAATTAGTTTCCGTTTATGGTCATTCTTCCCTGGAAAAAACTGATGTTGTTGTTGCAATCGGTGGTGATGGAACAATGTTACAAACCGTACGAGACGTTATGAATACTGGAAAGCCTATTTATGGTATGAATCAAGGTTCTGTAGGATTTCTTATGAATGAATTTCATGAAAAAAAATTGCCCAATCGTATTGCTGTCGCCCATAAAAAAGAAATTCATCCCTTGCGTATGATTGCAAAAGCTGAATGTCAAGAATCTATCGAAGCGCTTGCAATTAATGAAGTATCCCTCTTTCGGCAATCTTATCAAGCAGCAAAAATTCGCATCACCATTGATAATAACGTACGCATGGAACAATTAAGTTGTGATGGTATTCTTGTCGCGACACCAGCAGGATCAACCGCCTATAATTTATCAGCACAAGGACCTATTCTCCCCCTTATGGCCCCCCTTATGGCCCTCACTCCCGTTAGCCCTTTTCGCCCAAGACGTTGGCATGGCGCATTGCTTCCCAATACAGTAACAGTGCGTTTTGATATGCTTGAACCTGACAAACGCCCTGTCAATGCTGCTGCTGATAATGTTGAAGTTAAATCTGTCCATTCAGTGACTATTTCGATGGCAACAGAAGTAACAGCTTCAATCCTTTTTGACTCAAGTCATTCATGGGATGAGCGCATTTTATCAGAACAATTTCGCTATTAATGATTGTATTATACGCTTTATATGTATATGATTGTTATAGTTGGCTTTTTTATGAAAGCATCTTAACACTCTTTAAAGAGTGGAGAACATTACCTGTACTTATCATTGAGATAGCAAAGTTAAAAGCACAGAGCAATTGATAAAAAAATGATACCATCTTTGAATAGTTTTGATGATTTAGGTCTTTCCGCAAAAGTTATTAATGCAGTAAAGTCAGCGGGATATACAGTTCCAACACCTATTCAAAGTGAAACAATTCCTCATGTCCTTCAAAGAAAAGACGTTCTAGGAATCGCTCAAACAGGCACGGGTAAAACGGCCTCTTTTGTATTGCCTATGCTCACCCTCCTTGAAAAAGGTCGTGCAAGAGCACGAATGCCCCGTACGCTTATCTTGGAACCAACAAGGGAAATCGCAGCTCAAGTTGAAGAAAATTTCGATAAATACGGAATAAATCATCGTTTAAATGTTGCTCTTTTGATTGGTGGGGTTTCTTTTGAACACCAAGATCGTAAACTTGAACGAGGTGCTGATGTTCTTATAGCAACACCAGGGCGTCTTCTTGATCATTTCGAGCGTGGTAAATTACTTCTGATGGGCGTTGAAATCCTTGTTATTGATGAAGCTGATCGTATGTTGGATATGGGCTTTATTCCTGATATTGAACGTATCTGTAAACTAACCCCTTTCACGCGTCAAACCTTGTTCTTTTCTGCAACAATGGCGCCAGAAATTACAAAGCTAACGAAACAATTTTTACATTCTCCTGTATCCGTTGAAGTTACAAAAGCGTCCTCAACAGCGACCACAATTACACAGCGGCTTGTCAAATCTGGAAATAAATCGTGGGATAAAAGAGCGGTTTTACGAGAGCTTATCCAAAACGAAGGTACAGAACTTCAAAATGCAATTATTTTCTGTAATCGAAAGAGAGATATCTCTGAACTTTTTAGATCGCTCATCAAACATAACTTTAATGCAGGGGCACTTCATGGAGATATGGATCAATATTCACGCATGAATACCCTAGCTGATTTTAAAAATAATAAACTGACACTTCTGGTTGCTTCGGATGTTGCTGCCCGTGGACTCGATATCCCTGCGGTAAGTCATGTATTTAATTATGATGTTCCTACACATGCTGAAGACTACATCCATCGAATTGGTCGTACAGGACGTGCAAATCGTCGTGGAAAAGCTTTTACAATCGTCACAAAAGCTGATCAAAAATATATCAACGCCATTGAGGAAATGAGTAATGAAAAAATTGAGTGGCTCAATGGAGATCTATCGACTTTAATAACCGATGATCAAACAGAAGATAGTGTTGTAAAGAAAAAATCTTCACAGTCATCAAAGAAAACTACTCCCAAAGAGCCTATTGCAGACCTCAAAAAAACTGCAAAAGAGAACAAAATAGATTATATCAAAAATGTGAAGAGTAAAGAAAATCCATCCAAGCAACAGCGCCTTCGAAAAAATAAGAATTTTGCGCCCCTTGGATTTGGTGATGATACTCCTGCATTCATGCTCATAAAAACGCGTAGATAGACTTTTACTTTACTCTCTGTAAACGTAAAATAGATAAAAAATGCTTTTAAAAAGTTGCTTTTATTTCTGAGAGAGTCTTTCTATTACCTTTTCCCGCCCTAAAAGCTGCAAAAGCTTTCCCATTTCAGGTCCATGATCCATGCCCGTAAGTGCTTGACGTAATGGCATAAATAAAGACTTTCCTTTCCTCCCTGTTTTTTCTTTTAATGCCATCGTCCAAACTTGCCAACTTTCATCCTTTAAGACACCTTCAGGTAAGAAATTGAGTGACTGCTGCACGAATGCACGGTCCTCTACTGCCACTGTATCAAAACTCTTTGCATCATGAATGATTTTCCACCACAAGACAGCATCGTTGACTTTATCAATATTGCTTCTTATCGCATTCCAGAAATACTCCGCCTTTTCTCCTTCAATAGAAAGATTTTTAAGGCGCGTTTTAACATCCTCATAATTTAGTTCATGAACAAGATGACTGTTCAAAGTACAAAGATCAGCAATATCAAATTTTGCAACCGATTTTGATGTATCTTGTAAATTAAAATGTTCTAAAAGCGCTGCTTGATGAGGATAGGGATGCACATTTTGTGATGTCCCAATCAAAACAGCAAGACACTGAACAGCGATCGATTCAAATCCTTCTTCCCTTAGAGAACGAATAGAAAGATCATTGTTACGTTTTGAAAGCCCTTTTCCTAAAACTGTTGACAATAAATTAATATGACCAAAAACCGGTAATTCTGCTTCCAGAGCTTTAAAAAGAGCAATTTGAGCACCTGTATTTGTAATATGATCATCACCACGGATAATATGTGTAATGGCCATATCAATGTCATCCACAACAGACGGTAATGTATAAAGATAGGTTCCATCTTCACGAATCAGAACAGGATCTGAAAGAGAAGCCAAATCAATCGTCTGCTTTCCCTTTACGGCATCATTCCAGCAAACTTCTGTTCGCTTTGTTTGCAAAGGATTATTTTCAAAATTAGGAAGAAGAAAACGCCAATGGGGTTTACGACCTTGTGATTCAAAGTTTTTCTTGTCTTCTTCTGTCAACTTCAATGCTGCACGATCATAAATGGGAGGCAGTTTACGTGAAAGCTGGATTTTACGACGCCGCTCTAATTCTTCCGCTGTCTCATAACAGGGATAAAGCAGACCACGTTGTTTGAGAATTTCTGCCACTTCATCATATCGACTAAATCGCTTAGATTGGTAATAAATTGTATCTGGTTGAATCTCAAGCCATTCAAGGTCTACAGCAATAGCATCGATATATTCTTGTTTAGAACGCTCAATATCTGTATCATCATAGCGCAAAATAAAGTCTCCTTTATGCGCTTGCGCATAAAGCCAATTGAAAAGCGCAATACGGATATTGCCGATATGAATATAACCTGTTGGAGAGGGAGCAAAACGAACTTTAACCATAAAAAAGACTCAATTTTTATCGCGAAAATGATTGACAATGGGATAACGACGATCGCGTCCAAAATTCTTGTAACTGATTTTTACACCGGGTGCAGACTGGCGCCTTTTATATTCGGCTGCATAAAGAAGCTGTTCAACTTTCTCAACAGTTTCCCGTGAATACCCATGTTGAACAACATCACCAATACTCATGTCATTTTCTACAAGAGATTGCAAAATATCATCTAGAATAGGATAAGGTGGTAGTGAATCTTCATCTTTTTGATTTTCCCGCAACTCTGCAGAAGGCGCTTTTTCTATAATATTGGATGGAATGACAATTCCTTTTGGTCCCTTTAAATGAGGCAAATAATTTTTATTGCGCCACTCAGCTAAGGCATAAACCTGCATTTTATAAATATCTTTAAGAGGATTAAATCCGCCATTCATATCACCATACAGTGTTGCATAGCCCACAGCCATTTCTGATTTATTGCCTGTCGTTACCACCATTGAGCCGAATTTATTTGAAAGAGCCATTAAAAGTGTACCACGTATACGACTTTGAAGATTTTCTTCTGTGACATCAGAGGGTAATCCTAAAAAAACAGGTGTCATTGTCTTTAAAAAAGCCTCAACAGGCTGTGTAATCGGTATGATTTCATAGCGACATCCCAAAAGATCAGCACATTCTTTGGCATCATTCAATGATTCTTGCGAAGTATAATGATAGGGCATCATAATGGTGCGAACCCTCTCAGCACCAAAAGCATCCACCGCCATTGCCGTACACAGGGCTGAATCAATTCCTCCGGAAAGACCAAGAACAACATCCTTAAAGCCGTTTTTATTAACGTAATCTTTCAAACCTAAAACACAAGCTTGATAATCGGCTGCTAACCCATCGAGAAGATTTTCATTAGAATCTGAAACACAGTGCCATCCCGCCGTTGTGCGTTGCCAATGGCTCAAAGCAATATGTTTTTCAAAGTGTTTCATTTGAAACACCTTTTCACCTTGTCCGTTTAAGGCAAAAGATCCTCCATCGAAAACAAGTTCATCTTGACCACCAACTTGATTAGCATAGATAATCGGGACTCCAGATTGAAGTGCATGCGCACGAACAACTTCTATCCGCTTTTTTGTTTTATTACGATAGTAGGGAGATCCGTTAAGAACAAGAATAATTTCAGCACCTTTATCCTTAAGCTCTGTACTAAGAGAGAAGTCATTCCATAGATCCTCACAAATGACTATTCCTAATTGAATTCCATGATAAATAATAGGCTCAGGACGTGGACCGGAAGAAAATAGACGCTTTTCATCAAACTCAGCATAATTAGGTAAATCAAATTTCAAGCTTTCGGCAATGACGCACCCTTCATCAAGAAGCATGACACCGTTGTAAATATTGCCATTACGCCTTAATGGAAGACCAATGACAATTCCTGGTCCGCCGACAGTTATTTTTGCTAATTTTTCAACAGCCTCTTCACATGTTTTTGTAAAGGCAGGTTTTAGAACAAGATCTTCCGGTGGATAAGCACTTATAAAAAGCTCTGTGAATAAAACAAGATCAGCCCCCTCTTCTTTAGCCTTTTGATACGCTATGATGGCTAGAGAAAAATTTCCCTCAATATCACCGACAATAGGATTTAATTGAGCAACGGCTATTCGAAAGTTATTTTTCATAAGATTCTGTATCACTTTATTAGTTTGGTAACTACAACTTTATTCCTCATCATCAGAAATATCCACTTTTTAAAAATTCTTTATCTTCCATAATGACCTAAAATAAAAAATGTCAGACAAATTTTTGCCTACCCACCAATAGCAACGGCTAACGGATCAGTCGCACGATTTTTTTTAAGAAGCTCAGCAACAAGAAAAGCTAATTCTAACGCTTGATCTGCATTTAATCGTGGATCACATTGTGTATGATAACGATCAGACAAATCATCGACAGAAATAGCATGCGCTCCACCCGTACATTCAGTGACATCACGACCTGTCATCTCAATATGAATGCCTCCTGGATAAGTCCCCTCTCTACGATGCACTGCAAAAAAATTCTCTACTTCTTTTAAAACATAATCAAAGGGACGCGTCTTATAACCATTAGCCGTAATAGTATTGCCATGCATTGGATCACATGACCATATAACCGCATGCTTTTCGCGTTCAACGGCACGGATGAGTTTAGGCAGATGGCTTTCAACCTTATCATATCCAAAGCGCGTAATAAGAGTAAGACGCCCCAGTTCGTTTTCAGGATTTAAAATATCAATTAATTTTAAAAGCTCATCAGGCTCCATAGAAGGACCACACTTTAATCCTATAGGATTTTTAATGCCGCGACAATATTCAACATGAGCATGGTCAATCTGACGTGTACGGTCACCAATCCATAACATATGGCCAGATGTTGCATACCAATTTCCTGAAGTTGAATCAATGCGCGTCAATGCCTCTTCATAACCAAGCAAAAGCGCTTCATGACTGGTATAAAAAGATGTTTCACGCAATGAAGAATGCGTTTTAGATGTAATCCCTATAGAACGCATAAAATCAATTGCTTCAGAAATACGCTCTGCTAATAATTCATAGCGTTCCCCTTGTGGACTATTAGATACGAAACTCAACATCCATGTGTGAACATTTTCTAAATTAGCATAGCCACCTTGTGAAAAAGCACGCAATAGATTAAGTGTTGCCGCAGATTGACGATAAGCCATAGACATCCGTTGCGGATCTGGAATACGAGAGTCGGCTCCAAATTCAATGCCATTAATAATATCCCCTCGATAAACAGGAAACTCAATTCCTTCTTTGCTTTCTATATCAGAAGAGCGGGGCTTTGCAAATTGACCAGCAATACGGCCAATTTTAACAACGGGTTTAGAACTACCAAAGGTTAAAACAATGGCCATTTGCAAAAATACACGAAAAAAATCGCGGATATTATCAGCTTCATGTTCTGCAAAGCTTTCGGCACAATCACCACCTTGCAATAAAAAAGCTTGTCCTTTTGCAACAGCTGCTAATTCATTTTTTAAATCACGTGCTTCACCAGCAAAAACCAAAGGAGGATAGCTTCTCAGCTTTCGCTCAACATCTTCTAACATAGACTTATCCGGATAAGTCGGAACTTGTTTAATTGGCTTTTCTCTCCAAGAGTCAGGCGACCATTCTTTTATCATTACACTCTCTCTAAAAATGAAGTTTCCAAGCTTAGCATATCAAAAACTTTTTACCACACTATGGGGTGTTGTTTAATTTTCTATTTTCTTCCCATTTTCATATATATAACTTGGTTTATACATCGTTACCAATTCTTCTGCCATCGTTGGATGCACTGCCATTGTTTCATCAAAAATATCCTTCGTCAACTTCCCCTTGAGAGATATTCCAATAAGTTGTGCCATCTCACCCGCATTTTCTCCTAAAATATGCGCACCTACAACAATGCGGCTTTCACCATCAACAATGAGCTTCATAAACATTTTCTCTGAACTACCGGAAAGAACATTACGCATAGGACGAAAAACTGTACGATAAATTTCAAGACGCTTATAACGCTGTATCGCCTCTTTTTCTGAAAGACCTACCGTTCCAATCTCTGGCTGTGAAAAAACCGCTGTTGTAATTAAATCATAATTAGGTTTTGTTGGAATATTCTCAAATGCTGTCTTAACGAAACACATTGCATCATGGATCGCAACAGGTGTTAATTGAATATGACCCGTTACATCCCCTACAGCCCAAATATGGGGGATATTGGTTGTCATTTTTTCATCAACAATAATACCACCAAACTCGTTAACTTCTATCCCTATCTTCTCAAGTCCTAAACCCACTGTATTGGGTATACGCCCCGTGGCTAACATAACTTGATCAGTTTTGATTGTTTGCCCATTTGATAAAAAAACATCATAACCATTTTCTGCCGCCTGCACTTTAGAAATTGTTGTTCCATAGAGAATAGAAATGCCTTTTTCAATCATTGCATCGTTAAGCAACTGCCGCAAATCATGATCAAAATCACGGAGAATTAAATCACCACGATGAAGGAGTGTTATTTTTACACCGAGCTCATGAAAAATATTAGCAAATTCAACACCAATATACCCTCCGCCAACAATAACTATTGATTTTGGGAGCTTTTTTAGATCAAAGATCTCATTAGAAGTCAGACAAAAATCACCGCCTTCTATAGTCGTATTTGGTGCAACTTTTGCCCCTGTTGCAATCAAAATTTTTTCCGCCCTTACCCGCTCACCCGTAGCAGAAAGCTCTAATGTGTGATCATCGATAAAAGTCGCCCGACTTTCATAAATATGCACATTGTTATTCTCTAACCCCTTACGATACAGCCCTTCTAATCTTGATATTTCTTTATTTTTAGCTGCAACCAACTTTTCCCAACTAAAAATTGGATCCGCATATTTCCACCCAAAACCAACGCTTTTCTTAAACTCTTTTGCATATTGTGAAGCATAGACATAAAGCTTTTTGGGAACACAGCCACGAATAACACAGGTTCCTCCTATACGATATTCTTCTGCTATAGCGACACGCTTCCCAAGACTTCCAGCAAGCCGTGCTGCACGCACCCCACCAGAACCACTTCCAATAACAAATAAATCAAAATCAAAAGAGCCCACGAACTATTCCTTCTCATAAATTTGCAACGATAAGCTACGGTCATTTATTATCAAATGAAAGCCTTTTTTCTTTTAAAGAAGCATTTTTCTATAAAGCAATAGTCTAAAAAGACAGAATCTTAATTACAATATTAATAACGGCGGGAAAACCGCCGCTCTTTAAAAAATCAGAAATTGCAAACTTATGTCATGATATCAATCAAGTTATTTTTTCTTTTCTGAAGCTTTTGATTTTGTTGGCATCGTAGAATTATTCAAATCCAGAGTTTCAGACACTTCTTTTTTCACATTTTCTACAAGATCTTGCATAAGAGCAGAACGCCATACATCAAATGCAGAATAGGAATCACGTGCAATGTTGGGAACTTCTGTCAAAAACTTTTTACCGGTATCAGAATTATAAAATGTCGTGATTGCATCAAGCTCTTTTTGCGTAAAATATTTTGCATACACATGAGCAATCTCTTTTTCTAGATCAGAGCGCCTTTTAATTAAAGCAAGCGCATGCTTATCAACGATATTAGAAATATCTGTTGCCAAATTCGGATCATCACTGATTAGTTGATTTTTAAAATCTTGGACCGCATTTGGTAAAAAACTATCAAATTGATCCGTTGCATGAATGGCCTTAATCGCCTTTCGGGCTGAATCTAAATGTTGATCACTCACACCTTGTGCATGAACCATTCCAATATTCACAAAAAAAATGGCAATTATACCAAAACATACGAACAAACGCTGAAAAGAAAATATTATTCTCATTTTAATGATTACCCCAATCGCTAATTATAATTTAAATTTGTTATTCCACTCAAAATCTTTTTTATTGTGCTAACATATCACAATGTAAATGTCTTTTCTAAAAATCAAATGGTTCTAAAACTTTTATTTGTCCATCTGCCATAGCGATAATTGCACGTGAAGCCAATCCTAAAAAAAGACCATGCTCAACAACACCAGGAATGGCAAGAAGCGCATCTGATAATAATTTGGGCTGCAAAATACATCCCCAAAATGCATCAAGAATAAAATGACCTCCATCTGTTTCAAAAGGTACTTTTCCATTCATTCGCAATGCAATTTCTCCAGAAAGTCCTAAATCATCTGCAACTTTCTCGATGGCTTTGCGTGTTGTATGGACACCAAATGGATTCACTTCAATCGGTAGTGCAAAAGCACCAAGTCTTTTGACTACCTTTGTTTCATCAGCAATGACAAGCATTGTACGAGATGCCGATGCGACAATTTTTTCATACAACAACGCTCCTCCGCCCCCTTTAATGAGCATCATCTCAGGACCAATTTCATCTGCTCCATCAATATCAAGATCCAATTCCGGTATTTGTTCTAAAGTACTAACAGGCACTCCAAACTCATGACAGAGTTGTTCAGAATATCGTGAAGTAGCAACACCTATCACCCGCAGACCATCCGCAACACGCGCACCAAGAAGACGGATAAATTCATTAACAGTTGAACCCGATCCAATACCAAGCCGCATATCATCTTCAATAAATTCAAGCGCTTTAAAAGCTGCCCTTTTTTTTAACTGCTGAACATCCATGAATGACTTTACCTTTTATCCACAAACAACATTCATCACCACTCTTACCACCTATAACAATGATAATAAAAGGCAGCCTCTTGACTTAAATCTACCTAAATTTAACCGTTATCTTTTTTTCGAAGAGATGTTACTCGTTATAGAAATATATGATAAGAATAAAATAGAATAATCAACAATTATCTTTTTTATTTCTTCGAAAAAATTTGTTGGTATTTTTCTCATTCACAATGAAATCGTGAAACTGATCAA
The DNA here is from genome assembly GCF_002777915.1 of Bartonella tribocorum. Lineage (GTDB taxonomy): Bacteria > Pseudomonadota > Alphaproteobacteria > Rhizobiales > Rhizobiaceae > Bartonella > Bartonella tribocorum_A. Next base: position 13,435 of record NZ_NJGE01000012.1, read on the forward strand.
TTTAAAAAACGCAAAATATATCAGAAAAATCTTCTATTGTTTTTTGTTTTATCAATTATCCAGATATGAAAAAATGTGATAAATTATATGTTTTTTTGTGAATGCTGTCTGTGCATATTCCATGGTCTATGAAACCCTCGCGAAGTCCAAATAATATCTCCATCTTTAGTCATCATAACGCTTCCTCTTGATAATAATTGCTGGGGAGTAAATATTATTTTTGCCTTCTTGTGACATGTTGGATTATGCATTATAAATGTCTGAATGAGGATATCGGCCTCTATGCAATGATCTGTTTCTCCACGTAAAACGATAACTTTTAATCCATTCTCTAATAAGGATGTACATACATAACGATCGCAAATAAATTGTTCATGAAACGAAGGACCATATTTTGTTGGCTTAATCGTTTCATTCAAACGAAATGACTTTTTCCATATGGATGCCGTGAACTTAGAATGATGGTAACGATCAATATATAATTTTTTATCATCGATAACACCCACCAGACGCATATTATCTGCTATAATCAATTGGATAGGTGAATGCATGATACAAATAGAAAGACCAGCTAAAATAAAAAGACTAAAAAAGAGCCTGATGGGTGTTTTGCAAAAAGTCAGCCCTACCAAGCCTATGCTCAATAAAACCAACGCAGACAACGGCATAAAACCAGGATTCAAATCAGGAGAAATAGCCTTAATAGCATATGCAATCTTTATCACAAGATCAACACCAAACCCCATAATTTGAAGAGGAAGCCATTCGAATCCTCCTAACATTGCAAGAACTGCGATTAAGCCAAAAGGGATCACCAAAATTGAGATGATAGGTAAAGCAAAAGCATTACTGATAATGCTCAAAGATGCCGTATTAGAAAAATGATAAGCAGCATAAATTCCACTTGCACTCCCTGCTACAAACGAAGACGCACATGTTGACAATATTGATAAAAAAGCAAAATTTATCACTCTTTCTCCAACATAAGAGGAGGTTGTTTTTCTTTTACGAAAAAGCGACCTTCTGCTCCACCAATCAAAAAAAGCAATCAAAGCTGCCGTCGCAGAAAAAGACATTTGAAAGCTAGGACCTAATATTTCATGGGGCCTAATCGCTAGAGTTATCAATCCCGCAATGGAAAAATTACGCATTGTTACGGCAGAGCGACTACACAATATAGCAACCAACATAACAGCAATCATCACAAAGCTTCTTTGTGCTGATATGGCTAAGCCCGACAAGAGCAAATAAAAAGCTGTTATCATCAATGCAACGATGGCAGCAAATTTTTTACTGGAATAATAGGAAGAAAAAACTGGAAAAAATGCTAAAAAACGACGGATACCCAAAAGAACGAGACCGCTCAACAGAGCCATATGTAAACCCGATATTGATAAAATGTGGGCTAATCCAGCCGTACGCAATGCCTCATTTGTCTCATTTGAAATACCAGCACGCTGTCCTGTTATGAGAGCTGCCGCAACACTTCCCTTCTCCCCTTCAAGGGCTAGACGGATTTTTTGCGTCATCTTCATGCGTAAATTTTCAATTTTCTGTAGAGCGATAGTGAATATTCCATCAGGCTGTAAAACAAATATTTTTCTTGGTTTTCCTAAATAAACACCTTGAGCCCCAATACCTTTAAAATAATTATGAAAACTAAAATCGTAGCTTCCTGGACGCGCTGGCCCAGAGAAAGCACGAAGCTTAACTGTTCCATACAAGCCATTACCAACTGCTAATCCAGATGGCAAATATCTTGCCGATAAACGAACACGATGAAGACTATGGCGTAATATGGGTTTTTCTGTACTCAAAACATCCAAAACTAAACGAAATCCCCCTTTGGTAACTGACTCAATAGAAACAATTCTTCCCGTCAATGTGGTGATAATATCACTGCTTAACATAGGTGTTGCAATACGCCACGTTTCTACTTTTGCCGCCAGCACCCCCAATACAATGCACAACAAAAACCCCGTAGGAATCCGTATTTTTGGATAAAAACGTGCAATATAGAATATTCCAATAAAGACGCTGACCAATGCTCCCAATTGTCTCCAACTTGGTTCCTGATCTAAATGAAAATAAAAAATGATTCCTAGGGAAAAAAAGACTAAAATCAGCGAAAAAAGAATACCAAAAGAAACTTCTTTATTGATACAATCTGCCAACCATTTTCTAACAAGAATGATTGCTTCTTTTAAAATTTTTAATAAAAAAAGTTCTTGTTGGTTATCACTGCCATTCTTTGCATCATCACGTCTAAAAAAAATACTCCGCCCTATTTGACATGCGTTTTTTCTTTCTGTAGCAGATCTTACAGATAAAGTCTCTTTAACTTTACTTTGATTAAACATCCGCAAATCCCCACTTTAACTTGCAATGCAGCTATTGCACACCCCGCTACCTATGCTAACATAACCTTTCTATAAAATTCCATAAGTAATATCTCAATTTAAAGGAAAATATTCGTGTCTGTTATTACTCGTTTTGCCCCCTCACCCACAGGCTTCCTTCATATTGGTGGCGCTCGTACTGCTCTTTTTAATTGGCTTTATGCAAAACATACTGGTGGAAAAATGCTTCTACGCATTGAAGATACAGACCGAGAGCGTTCAACAGACGCAGCTGTAAAAGCCATTATAGATGGCTTGCAATGGATGGGGCTTAGTTATGATGGTGCCCCTATTTCGCAATTCGAACGTGCAGAACGTCACCGCCAAATCGCCGAACAGTTGGTCGAAAATGGTAAAGCATATTATTGTTATGCCTCACCTGAAGAATTAGCTGAAATGCGTGAAAAAGCCCGTGCAGAAGGACGCCCACCACGTTATGATGGACGTTGGCGTAACCGTGATCGTTCTGAAGCTCCTCAAGGTATCAAACCTGTTATTCGTATCAAAGCCCCTGAAGATGGAGAAACGATTGTACACGACCGTGTTCAAGGTGATGTTCGTTTTCCTAATAAAGATTTAGATGACTTTATTATTTTGCGTTCTGATGGCTCGCCAACTTATATGCATGCTGTTGTCGTTGATGATCATGATATGGGGGTCACACATATCATACGGGGTGATGATCACCTAACCAATGCAGCCCGACAAACGATCATCTTTAAAGCAATGGGATGGGATATTCCTGTCATGGCCCATATTCCTCTTATCCATGGTGAAAACGGTGCAAAATTATCAAAGCGGCATGGTGCACTGGGTGTTGATGCTTATCGAACAATGGGCTACCTTCCTGCGGCTTTGCGCAATTACCTTGTCCGTTTAGGATGGAGTCATGGTGATGATGAACTCATGTCACTTAAAGATATGATTTCTTGGTTTGATATTGAAGATATTAATAAAGGTGCAGCGCGTTTTGATCTCAAAAAACTCGATTCTATCAACGGACACTATATGCGCATGAGCAATGATCAAGAACTTTTTGATGCCGCTCTTGATATTCTCCCAGAAATTGATGGAGGGGCACAAACTCTTGAAAGGCTTGATGAAAAACGTCGTATCCAATTTTTAAAAGCAATTCCACATTTGAAAGAACGTTCAAAAACACTGTGCGAACTGATTGACAATGCCTCCTTCATTTTTACGCAACGACCATTACAGCTTGATGAAAAAGTAAAAATCCTCCTAGATAAAAATGGACGAGCCATTTTGAACGATCTTTATCTAGCCCTACAAGCCTGCCCGTCTTGGGATACAAAAGCCCTCGATGAAACGCTTCGCTCTTATATCCAAACACAGAATCTCAAATTTGGATCTATCGCCCAACCACTTCGGGCAGCTCTTACAGGCAGAGCAACATCACCAGGTATTTTGGATATTCTTATTTTATTGGGACGCGATGAATCTCTTCACCGCATCAAAGACCAATTTATCACAGCAATAGATTCATGATGTATACTGAGTATATCTTTTCAAATGGATATCTAGAGAGATATCTCAATGTGATCTAAAAGAGTTTTTTATGTTATATCATTGAAATACAGTTTTTATTGAGTAATAATGGTTCATGAGGAAATATTTTTAGGTTGCATGTACTCGCTTTTAGAGGCAATTTGCCCTTAAATATAAGTAAGAAAAGATTCAGTTACTATATATCTCCCACTCTGATAAAGCAGAGTCTTAATTTTTAGAAGCGAAGGATCTGAAAGGAATACCTAATGTCTGATAATAACGCACATATTATTGTGAATGATAAAAAAGTAGAACTTCCCTTGCGTAAAGGCACCAGTGGACCTGAAGTCATCGAAATTGCTTCTCTCTACAAAAAAACCGATATTTTTACTTATGATCCTGGTTTTACTTCAACAGCTTCTTGTGAATCAAAAATTACTTATATTGATGGTGATAAGGGCATATTGCTTTATCGTGGTTATCCTATCGACCAATTGGCTGAAAAAGGTGACTTTCTCGAAAGTTGTTATCTTCTCCTTTATGGGGAACTCCCGACACAGCAAGAAAAAAACGACTTTGATCGATGTATTATGCAACATACCATGGTCCACGAACAGTTTGCACGCTTCTTCCACGGTTTCCGCCGTGACTCTCATCCTATGGCCGTCATGGTTTCCTGCCTTGGTGCTATGTCTGCGTTCTATCACGACTCTATTGATATTACAGATCCTCACCAAAGAATGATCGCTTCTGTTCGTCTGATTTCAAAAGTTCCAACACTTGCTGCTATGGCCTATAAATATAGTATTGGACAAGCATTTGTTTATCCACGCAATGATCTTAGTTATGCAGCAAATTTCCTCCGTATGTGTTTTGCTGTTCCTTGTGAAGAATATAAAACAAACCCTGTTCTTTCTCGAGCAATGGATCAAATCTTTATCCTTCATGCAGATCATGAACAAAATGCCTCTACATCTACGGTACGCCTTGCTGGATCATCGGGTGCTAATCCGTTTGCTTGTATTGCAGCAGGAGTTGCATGCCTTTGGGGACCAGCACATGGTGGAGCCAATGAAGCATGTCTAAAAATGCTGCAAGAAATAGGTTCTATTAAAAGAATTCCTGAGTTTATTGCACGTGCAAAAGATAAAAATGATCCCTTCCGCCTTATGGGCTTTGGTCACCGTGTTTATAAAAATTATGACCCACGTGCGAAAATCTTGCAAAAAACCTGTCATGCGGTTTTAAAAGAGCTCAACATTCAAGATGATCCACTTCTTGATATCGCAATAGAACTTGAAAAAATTGCCCTAAATGATGAATATTTTATTGAGAAAAAGCTTTATCCCAATGTTGATTTCTATTCCGGTATTACATTAAAAGCTCTAGGCTTTCCAACCGAAATGTTTACTGTTCTTTTTGCATTAGCACGCAGTGTCGGGTGGGTGGCACAGTGGAAAGAAATGATTGAAGATCCTGCACAAAAAATTGGTCGTCCTCGACAACTCTACACAGGTTATGCTATGCGTGATTATGTTCCTATGGATAAACGGGCCAATTAAAGGAAGATCAATAAAGCTTCAGTAAACTGAAGCTTTATTGTAAAAATTAAAAAACATTCTTTAAAATTTTTTACAAAGCCTAATTTTAAAATTTTTTCTACAGAGATAACAACATCATAAAAGTTTATGAAAAAACTTTAAGTTTTGGCTCTGTCAATAAATTAAGAATATCCCTTTGGAAATGATTCAAACGTAAAAGAAATCAAAAATTTCATCTCATCATTCTCATTATCTTAATGAAATGTATTCCTCATTATTCCCTCATACTTTAAAAGCTTATATTTCACTCTCTATCTTCCCTCGATAAAAAAGCTTTTTTTAATACTTTTCTACTATGCTAAAAACTTCATAAAAATCACTTTATAATGATTATGTCTCGTACAAATACTCGTCTTATCGTTATCTGTTAAAATCACACTTCTTTTTACAATAAAAGCCTTTTCCAAATAGCAGAAAATAAATTGATTTTGATATTCTTTAATATCGAGAGATTTCATGCAACAGATGAAATTTACATTTTATCCTGTTTAAGAGCTGAAATGTTCTTTACATTTAAACGAGTAGTTTTTCTTTTAAAGATAATTAATTGATTTTAAATACAATTATTAAAATTCATCTCTTCATTAACAAGAGCTTTCTTTCCTGTATTTCTCGCTCCATATTGATACGAGTAAATCATTTTTTTGATAGTAATATCCAGCGTAATGATAACAAAATGGAGGCAGATAAATTTTTTACATTGCTCCAAAAGAGCTTACGGATTATAAAAATGCCTTATGGTTTTATATTTGCCAGCTTATTGAATAGGAGAACATAATGAAATTATTAGCAAGAGCTCTTATAATAAGCGCAACATTATTCACCTTATCGGCCAATTCTCAAACGCTGAAAATAGCAAGTGATGCCTCCTACCCCCCGTTTAGCTATATTGACTCAAATAACGAACTTCAAGGGTTTGATATTGATATATCTTACGCACTTTGTAAGAAAATGAACGTTGAATGTACTATTGTCACGCAAGACTTCGAGGGAATGATTCCCGGCCTTCTAGCCAAGAAATATGATGCTATTGTTTCTTCCCTTTCTCCTACAAAAGAGCGCTTACAAAAAATTGATTTTACCGATCCTTACTACAACACAGCACTGGCTGTCATTGTGACCAAAAATTCGGAAATTAAAGAAATCTCAACTCAAGCCTTTAGAGGTAAAAATCTTGGTGTACAATCAAATACAACACAAGCTGCATATGCAGAAGATCATTACGCCTCTGAAGGCGTGAATATCAAACTTTATCCTACAGCAATAGAAGTGAATCGTGATCTTTTGAGCCATCGGCTTGATATCATCATCTTTGATAAATTAAAGGCATTAAATTGGCTTGAAAATGAAGGAAAAGATTGTTGTACGCTTCTAGGAACTTTAGAAGAAACAAAATTTCCTATTGCGATTGCACTCCGTCAAAATAACAATGATCTTAAAGATAGTTTTAATAAAGCAATAGAAGAGATACGCGCCGATGGAACCTATGATAAAATCATGAGAAAATACTTTACATTCGATATTGATTAAACATCACCATCAATTAACACTCAATCTTTTCAAAAAATATCTTTTAGCTTTTTGTTGAACAAGAAAAAATGTTGGAAATTCAGCGTTTTCATAAGAAAAATTTATATTTATCAAAAAAAATATTTTTTAATTATTTCTCGATAGTTCAATGTTTATGGAATCTAATGGCGACAATGAGATTGTATTTTTATCTTATCTAAATCTAATTTTTTATGTTCAARATGATTTAAACTTATTACTTCATGAAAAATTAAGCGTCGTATAACAGTAAGATATTTGTTCTTCTTCCAATCAATAAAAAAGATATTTTTTGATCATAATATCCAACATAAATAATCTAAAATAAACACCAGTAAATTTTTGCATTGCTCCAGAAAAGCTTACAGATTATAAAAACGTGGATGACTTCATATTTGCCCGCTTATCCAATAGGAGAATATCATGAAACTATTCGCAGGAGCTCTTATCATAAGCGCCGCGCTATTCACCCAATTGGCTGATGCGAAAACATTAAAAATCGCGAGTGAAGGCACTTATCCTCCCTTTAGTTATATTGACTCAAATAACAAACTACAGGGATTTGATATTGATATATCTTATGCACTTTGTAAAAAAATGAATGTTGAGTGTACAATTGTCACGCAAGATTTCGAGGGAATGATCCCAGGACTTATCGCAAAAAAATATGATGCGATCGTTGCTTCGCTCTCTCATACACAAGAGCGTTTACAAAAAATTGACTTCACAGATCCTTACTACGACACAGCACTGGCTGTCATTGTTACTAAAGCTTCGGGGATTAAAGAAATCTCGGCACAAAGCTTTAGAGGCAGAAATCTTGGTGTGCAATCAAATACAACACAAGCTGTTTATGCAGAAGATCATTATGCCTCTGAAGATGTAACAATCAAACTCTACCCTTCCACAATAGAAGTGAATCGTGATCTTTTAAATCATCGACTTGATGTGATTATTGTTGATAAATTACAGGCATTAAATTGGCTTAAAAATGAAGGAAAAGATTGCTGTCTCCTCCTAGGAACTTTAAAAGAAACGAAATTTCCTGTTGCAATTGCCCTGCGTCAAAACAATAATGATCTTAAAAATAAGTTCAATGAAGCAATAAAAGAGATCCGTTTGGATGGGACTTATGAGAAAATTATGAGAAAATATTTTACAAGCGATATTTATTAAATATCACTATGCTATTTAAATGAAGCCCACTGTTTATTTCTAAGAATATTATCTAACTCTTTCATGAGGAACACAAGAATGATTGAAAATTTAGCATTGCTATCATTTAGCAATGGTGGATGGGGAACGGTTATACTTTCTAGTGCAGGAATGACATTGGCATTGGCATTATGTTGCGGCCTTCTAGGACTTCCTCTAGGACTTCTAAATGCTGTGATGATTCGATCTAATATTAAGATGGCTAAAGTTATAGCACGTCTCTTTTCAACAGTGTTTCGTGGGCTACCAGAGCTTTTAACCTTGTTTTTAGTGTACTACGGGTTACAAAGTCTCATTCAAAATGTCTTTGACTATTTTAATCTTGAAGTCATGTTCAGTATCAATGCTTTTGTTGCTGGTGTTCTTGCTCTGAGTATGGTTCTTGCTGCTTTTTCTTGTGAAGTTTGGCTTGGAGCATTCAACATTTTTGATAAAGGTCAATATGAAGCGGCCAAAGCTTTAGGACTTTCACGCTCAACCACATTCTTTCGGATTGCCTTCCCCCAGCTCATTCGAAATGCTTTGCCAGGACTTTCCAATAATTGGCTCACTTTACTGAAAGATACATCTCTCGTTTCAACCATCGCGCTTGTTGATCTCATGCGACAAACAAATTTAGCTGTCGCTGCAACCAATGAACCCATGCTATTTTACCTTGTCGCATGTTTACTCTATTTATCATTTTCAGCGTTTTTTGCTGCAATTTTACGCCGTTTAGAAACATACACTCAAACTGGTTATAAAAAGGTACTAAGTCAATGATTCCTGAGTGGCTTTATTTCCTTTTTAATCCTGATCTTTTAAACCGTTATGGGCCCAAATTTATTAGTGGCTTTATTGTTACTGTTGAGCTTGTTTCTATTTCTTGCTCTCTTGGTTTTTTTCTTGGTATGATTATTGCTTTTGCACGTTTATCAAAGAATACGTTTTTGCAATATTTTGCAAATTCTTATGTCTATTTTTTCCGTGGCTCTCCTTTGTTAGCCCAACTCTTTCTTTTTTATTATGGGCTTGGTTCAATGAACAGTTTTTGGCAACAGGTTGGTCTATGGTGGTTTTTTCAAAACGCGTGGTATTGTTGCCTTTTTATTTTCACACTCAATTCTGCTGCTTATCAATCTGAGATCTTTAAAGGAAGTTTTCTATCCGTAACAACTGGGCAACGTGAAGCATCAAAAGCTTTAGGTCTGAGCAATTCTGTCACATTTTTTAGAGTTATTCTTCCACAAGCCATGATTGTCGCATTACGTCCCCTAGGAAATGAGTTGATTTTAATGATTAAATCGAGTGCCATTGCCTCACTTGTTACTGTTTATGATTTAATGGGGGTTGCCAAACTCACTTATTCACGTACATTCGATTTTCAAGTTTACGTTTGGGCCGCTCTTATTTATCTTTTTATTGTTGAACTCATTCATCGCTTGATCGTTTTTATCGAACATCACCTCACGCGATATTTACGGTAAAATACAATGATCATAAAAAACTTTACCAAACCAAAATGTTGAATTAATCAATTTATTCATCAATGAAAGAATAAAACAAGATGAATTTGGAAAATAATCAATCGATCTCTCCCAGTAAAAACCCTGTGATCTCTATTCAAAACCTCAATAAATGGTATGGAAACTTTCAGGTCTTACACGATATCAACTTTGATGTTCAAGCTGGTGAACATATTGTTATTTGTGGACCATCTGGATCAGGAAAATCAACGCTAATTCGTTGTATTAACCAATTAGAACAAGCACAAAAAGGTTCAATTTGTATTCATAACGTTGATATCAATACTGCTCCTATACAACAGCAAAAAAATGTTCTGCGAAAAATAGGAATGGTTTTTCAGAACTTTAATTTATTTCCCCACATGAGCGTTATACAAAATTGTATTTTAGCTCCTATAACCGTTCAAGGACTTTCCAAACAACAAGCAAAAGAACGGGCAATGCGTTACTTAACGCATGTCGGTATTGAAAAACACTGTGAAAAATATCCTTTACAACTTTCTGGTGGACAACAACAGCGTGTTGCGATTGCCCGTGCGCTTTGTATGGAACCTGAAGTCATGCTTTTTGATGAACCCACTTCAGCTCTTGATCCGGAAAGTGTGGGAGAAGTTTTGGAAGTGATGGCTCAATTGGCCGATACAGGGATTACAATGCTTTGTGTTACCCATGAAATGGGCTTCGCAAGGAAAGTCTCAGAAAGAATACTCTTTCTAGAAAATGGAAAAATTATTGAAGACACCGCCTCTGAAAAATTTTTTACCAACCCTAAAAGCCAACGTGCCCGTGATTTTTTTGCTAAAATTAAACATTAGTTACCAACATATTGTTTTATTTATATAATTTTACCCCTGCTTTTTAAAAGAGTGATAATTTTTTGCGCGCCGACAATCCCTGACGGGACTTCCGTTTTCATTTTCTGTTCTACTATCTCAAAAGCATCGAGTTGAGCTTGGCGCAATAAAGGATTAGATAAAAGTTGCTCTATCTGTCTTGCTAACATGCCAGGACGTATCAGTTCATTCAAATATTCTGGAACAATAGGCTTATCAGCAATAATATTTGGGAGAGCAGCACTCCATAACATCATTTTAGGAAAAATAAATAATTGAGAAAAACGATCAAGTTTATAGCAAAGAGCCGTAGGAATTTTTGCTAAAGCTAGTTCAAGTGAAACCGTTCCATGAGCTGCAAGAGCAACATCTGCTTGTGCAAAAGCACGCCATTTTTCATCTTCCCCCACAACAATTTCTACTTTGCTCTTCCAGCCCTGCACAAAATCACGGATTTTATCAACCAAACGGGGTAAAGTTGGTAAAATAATCTGTAAATGAGGGATACGTTGTACAAGAATCTCTACGGCTTCTCGAAAAATAGGCATTAAAGAACGAATCTCTGAATTGCGTGATCCTGGCAAAATAACCAATGTAGGCGACGATATTTGTTGACCACACAAATTTCTTTGTTCCACTTGGCGCCTTTTTTCTGACTGAACTTTCAAAAGAGGAGGATATGTCAAAAGACGATGTCCAACGTAGGTGGTAACAGGACCTCCCAAATCCTGCATAACCTTTTCTTCAAAAGGAAAAACTGCTAAAACATGATCCACAAATCCCCGCATAGCCTTTGCACGCTCTGGCCGCCACGCCCAAACGGTTGGTGCAATATATTTAATAATCGGAATAGAAGGTGCTAAAGCGCGTACCTTTTTTGCAACACGATGCGTGAAATCAGGGCTATCAATAATAATTAAACAATCAGGTTGTTCTTGCGCAATAAATTTGGATAAATTGCGAATATGGAGCAACAACAACGGTAATTTTTTCAATACTTCTTTTAAACCTATTAAAGCAATATCATGAGAATCAAAAAAGCTTTTTAAACCTAATGCCTTTAAATGCTCCCCCCCAACACCTATCAAATGAATGTTGCATCCCATTTGTTGTGATAAACAAGAAATTAAATCCGCCCCAAGCAAATCACCAGATTCCTCACCTGCAACCACAGCAATCTTTAAGAAACAATCATTCATGATCAAACTTTTCAAATGTTTCTATAAATAGAGAATATTTGTTGGCTTTTTCTATTGTTGTTTTCACCGATAATATTAGGCTTCTATTTGCCTCCACAGCAATACCAGATAAACCACTCTTTGCAATATTCATTATTGTTGCGGGCCCAATTGATGGCAAATCAACCCGATCATCCTGTTGTGGCTTTGCACATTTTACAAGAACACCACCTGTAGGAGGAATTTGTCTTCTTTCTCGCATTTCACAAACACGCCACAACATATTATCAGTTCCCTCAGCGCCCTCCAGAGCAACCACCCTTCCTTGAACAACGACAACGGCTTGCCCAATATCCAATTGACCTAAAAGCTTTGCTGCTTGTGCTGCTAAAAAAATATCTTTCTTCTCTTTCTGCGTTGCACGCCGTACTGTTAAATTAAATTCTATAGGAGCTAAAAGATCTGGAACTATTTCGTGAGCGCCAACAACACAAAAACCATGCGCTTCAATAACCCGTATAAACGCTTTTAATAACGCATCATCCCCCCTTCTCAAAGCGCCGATTAACTTAGGAAGCGCTAAAAATGTTGTCCAGTCCAGTCGCAATTGCGTAAGAAGTGGTCGCTTTTTCACACCACCTGCCAAAACAACATTATAAACTCCAGCCTTCTTTAAGATTTTAATGAGCCGCGCTAACTCTACAATTGATAGCTCGCAATGTTCATAGCGATAAAGAACAGAATCTGCCTCACCATGCAAAAGCACAAGAAAAGGATTCTCCCCATCCTTCTCAAGAGTCTGCGCAACAGTAATCGGTAGAACACCACTTCCTGCTATAATAGCAGTACGGCCGGAAAGAAAATTTCTGGCACCCCAAATAGGCATTTTTAATCCTTATGTTCTTTTATTCTATCACCTTCATATTTTGGTGTACAATAAAAACGCTTTCCTTCTTCTTTAATAAAATTGACAATATCAATAACTGGCTGAGAAGAAGAATAGAAAGAAGCAACATCATTGACACGCTCTTTAAATGGCTTACTATGATCAAAAAGCATAGCAACCGCATGACGGAGTGCGTGAATATCTTGACGTTCAAGACCTGCACGCTTCATACCAATAATATTGAGTCCGGCAAGTTTTGCCTGCACACCAACAGCTGTTCCATAAGGAATCAGATCACCTACCAGTGCAGATACCCCGCCGATAAATGCATGATGCCCAACACGAACAAATTGGTGAACAGCAGCACCACCACCGATAATCACATAATCACCAACAGTCACATGACCAGCAATCATCGCATTATTCGCAAATGTTACATGGTTTCCTACATGACAATCATGAGCGATATGCACATAACAAAAAAATTGGCAATTATCACCAACAACTGTCATTCCCACACTCGAATCGGAGCCTCTATGCATTGTTACGCCTTCACGGATCATACAATTTTTACCAATAGAGAGAGTCGTAGCCCCCCCTTTATGTTTATTATTTTGCGGTTCTGCCCCTAAAACTGCATGAGAAAACACTTTGCTCTTGGCTCCTAATGTTGTCTTTCCCATTATTACAACATGACTTGTCAAACTACATTCATCACCAATAACAGCCTCTGAACTAATATGGCAAAATGGCCCAACGCGTACATTCTCACCAAGCTGCGCTCCCTTCTCCACAAGAGCAGTTGGATGGATTTTCGTACCGGACATTTTTAAAATTCCCATCAAATATCGTTTATTCTTCTTCAACAATCATAGCAGCAATTTCTGCTTCAGCAACGCGGACATTTTCTACTTTTGCCACACACGAAAAACGCCTCATACCAGATCTCTTTTTCAAAAGCTGAACATGAATCTTGAGCTGATCACCAGGCATAACTGGCTTGCGAAATTTTGCATTATCAACCGTCATAAGGTAAACTAAATTTGTTTGCTTATTGCCTAAATTTAAAAGTGCTATTGCTCCTGCCGTTTGAGCCATAGCTTCTAAAATCAAAACGCCAGGCATAACAGGCTTTGCGGGGAAATGTCCCGTAAAATGTGGCTCGTTAATCGTTATATTTTTAATACCAATTGCTTCTTGTTCACCATCAATATCAATGATACGATCGATCAACAAAAATGGATAACGGTGTGGTAATATTGATAGCAATTTCTCAATATCAACAGCCTCTAGATCTTTAGTTCCTTCAGTGCTGATCATCTCAGCTTTTCTCCTTTTTAACTTTTCCCATACTGCGCAACGTCGCTACTTCACGAAACCATTGTTTAAATGGTCGTGCTGGACTACCTCCCCATTTCTCACCATCCGGAATGTCATTCATAACACCACTGCGAGCAGCAATCTGAACAGATTTACCTATTACGATATGATCTGCTACTCCAACCGCCCCACCAAGCTGAGACATATCCCCTATAGATGTACTTCCCGCAATTCCACATTGAGCGGCAATAAGGCAATAACGACCAATTTTTACATTGTGAGCAATTTGTACAAGATTATCAATTTTGCTTCCTTCTCCAATAACAGTATCTTGAAATGTTCCTCGATCAATCGTGGTGTTCGCACCAATCTCCACACCATCCTCAATAATAACGCGACCAAGTTGTGGAATTTTCTCGATTCCAGCTTTCCCCCCAACATAACCAAAACCATCTTGCCCAATGCAAACACCAGGATAAATCTGAACCCTATCACCTATTAAAGAACACTGAACAGTTACTTTAGGAGCAATATAGCAGTCACGCCCAATACGGCAATTCTCACCGATAACAGCTGTGGATGAAATAAGAGTTCCTGCACCAATCTCAACATTTCTACCAATAACAGCTCCCGCTTCAACACACACATCATGGGCAAACTTAGCCGTTGGATGAATATGCGCATGCGGTGAAATCTCCTTCTGTCCAAACCAAGGCATTGGCTTGACAGAATCAGGAAACAAAATACGACCAATCTGAGCAAAATCACGTTGTGGTGTAGATGTCACCAAAACTGCCATCGTGTCAGGAACTTTAAAAACAACCTCATTCGTACAAAAAACAGCAGCAGCAGAACTATCCCGTAGAGCATCAGAAAATTTCCGATGCTCCACAAAAACAAGAGAGCCTTCTACAGCACTCTCAAGCGAAGAGAGTGTATTGATAACTTTATGAGAAAACTCTGGATTAAGAAGCTTTGCACCCGTCAACTCAGCAACATTTGCAACTGTCAATTGCCGGGACGGCGTAAAAAAAAATGTATCCGCCATCAAAACACTTTCTCTCCCAGCTTAAGCTATTCTCTTCAAGTTTTTCCTTCTTAAAAAACCACTCAAATTAGAATTTCGTAGAAATACCAAAATTCAATTGCTGCAAACGATCTCCCGCTTGCTTGGTTATTGGCCAAGCATAATCAAAACGCAAAGGACCAAACGGAGAATCCCACATTAAACTCACACCCGCAGATGAGCGCCAAGCACTTTTGGTATTGGTAACAGGCGGTTCACCGCTAAAAACGGCTTTATAATTATTGCCATAGAGCGTAGCAATATCCGCAAATAAAGCACCGCGCAATCCGAATCCTTCAGGCACAACAGGAATAGGAAACTGTACTTCAGCAGTCGCATTCATATATGTCGTTCCCCCTAAGAAATAAACTTCGCCTTTACTGGAAACCTGACGTGGACCTATCCCATTATATTTGAACCCTCGGATCATATCAGTATTCGCCTTAAACATATCGAAAATACGAATACCATCTTTTCCTACTCCGTGGATATAACCACCGCCAAAGGAAAGTAAACCAACAATGTCCCTTTGATCAGAAAGAGTCTTGTACATCATTGCTTTACCTGTGGTCTTCAAAAACTTTGCACTCCCGCCAAGCCCTGCATATTCCTGAAGAAAATTCACATACCATCCATCATGGGGGCTTCTCATATCGTCAATCGTATTATAGGTTAAACCATAACTAATTGATGAACGCTTCCAAGGGCTATTCTTAGCTGCTTGAACAATTGCACCAGAATATTTCCCATATAACTCTATTATATCACTCTCTTTGTCGAAATCATACTCTCCGCCAAAATCATATTCTTCCTGCACATAAGAATAAGCAACATTCGCAGATAATTGATTATTAATAGGCAACGAAAACCGTAGAGATCCCCCTGTCTGTCGTACATCATAAGCTTTATCAGCACGATAAGTGCTACGAAAAACATCAACGCCAGCCGATAAACGGTATCCTAAGAAATAAGGATCAACAAATGATAAATTATAATTACGGGATTTCTCTTGCCCTGCTCCTAACCCTAAACGAACATACTGACCACGCCCCCCAAGATTACGCTCAGTAACAGAAACTTCAAGTGACATACCAGGGCTTGTTCCCCCCGTTGTATATCCTCCAGAAAGAGAGAGATCTCCTGTTGAAGCTTCAACGACATCTATCACCAGAACAACTTGATCAGATTGCTCGGTGGGAACCATTGAAATATTAACAGCTTTGAAGAAACCTAAACTTTCTAGACGACGCTTCGCCCGCTGCAATAAAGTCTGATTGTAAGCATCCCCTTCGTTTAAATCAATCTCACGACGAATGACGTAATCACGCGTTTTCTCATTGCCTCGTATATCAATACGCTGAATATACGCACGTGTACCTTGTTCAATATTATATAAAATTGAAATCGTATGATTTGCTAAATTACGGTTTCCTCGTGGTTCAACTTTAGCAAAAGCATATCCCGAATCAGCAACCTTGTTATTAATAATCGCAACAGATTGTTCAATATCTTCTGCACTATAAACATTACCTGGCTGAGTTTTAAGCATTCCTTTTACAGATTGAACGTCAATTCCATCAACATCACTTTCAACCTGAATATCACTAATTTTATAGCGCGCCCCTTCATCAAGAACGAAAGAAATTTTATACTTATTGCTTGCGGCATCAAAAGTTGCTTTAGAAGAGACGACACGAAAATCTGCATAACCACGATTATAATAGAAGCGACGTAAAGCTTCCTCATCAGCAGCGAGACGCTCCTCACTGTAAACATCGCCTCCCAACAACTTCGAAAAAATTCCTGAAGATTTTGTTGAAATCACATCACGCAACCGACGGCTTGCAAAGACACTATTTCCCTTAAAAGTAATATCACCAATCTTTGTTTTTTGTCCTTCAACAACATTAAACACCACATTAACACGCCCTTTTCCAAGGTTAATCGTTTGAACGTTAACAGTGACATTATTACGACCTAGAGTTTTATAAGCTTCACGAATTGTATTTATATCAGCAGAAAGCTTAGCAGAATTAAAAGGCTCATTTGGCTTTAAAGAAATAAACCGTTTAAGATCTGGATCTTTAAAAGATTTATTTCCCTGAAATAATATTTGATTGACAACCTCATATTCCTTTACGAATACAACCAACTTATCACCGACTTGATTTATTTTAACATCATAAAATAAACCTAATTCAAAAAGATTTTTCACAGCATGATCAACATCACCACTAGAAATCCCTTGTCCAGCCTTAATACCCATATTGTCTCGAATCGCCTGAGAACTTACAAACTTATTCCCACGAACCTCAATAGAACGGACTACAGACGCTTGTATTTCCCCAACCGCAGCAATTGACATAAAAACCGTTGCTGGGGCAATGATCCCCATCTTTAACACCAATACAGATGCTGCATTTAAAAACTTTGAATTTGTAGTCATTGGTTTTTTTACCTTACTCTTGTTCCTCGGACACGATGCCTTTAAAAAAGCTACTGCCATAACAACCTTTTTACAGCGAGACTTTTCATCCCTTAATTACTCATTATAATATACAACGCCACAACATTTTGCAGACATGGTAAACAACCTTCAATTTGTTTTCGCTATTATTACCCAATTTACAAAGCGTTTTCCATAATTTAATTAGCTAAACCAACAAAAATAATCATTAAAGAAGACAAAAATCATGAAAAGGAGAAGAAGGGAAAAACCTAAACGAAAAACAATTCCCTGAATTTTAGTGGATATTTTTCTCCCAGTAATGACCTCAATAACATGAAATAAAAGATGCCCACCATCAAGCGGTAGAATCGGAAAAAGGTTAATAAACCCAACGCTTATTGAAAGAAAAGCAGCTAAATTCAACAAAGAGAGAAAACCTGTCTCGCTCACTTTCCAAGCAATCTTAACGGTTTTGGAAGGCCCACTTAGCCGACAACGATCTTCTTTGCCTCCGATTAAACGACTCATAAAAAGAGCCGTTTGAGTGGTAATAGACACAGTACGGCTTAATGCTTCTCTTATAGCTGTGACAAAACCATAGCGAATATGTTTTATATAAGTTGGATCTAAACGTGCAGGATTATTTGAATCAACAGGCACACCCACCCCGATTATAGCACTTTGTGTTCGATTCCCAAATCCATCATCTCTCTCAACGATTTTTGGGGTAATAACCTTTGTAAACACACGCCCCATGCGTTCTATTTTAAACTCTATCGGTTCTTTTCCATGAAAAGCCACATAATTCATCAAATCTTCAAAACTTTCGACCCGTCGACCATCCATTTCAACAAAACGGTCCCCTAATTCCAAACCAGACTGAATAGCAGGGCTATCTTTTACCAAAGAACCAACAACGGGTTCAATGGCAACACGACCATAAATAAAGAAAAAAAACGTTAGAACAACAACAGTAAAAAGAACATTGAAAAAGGGACCAGCAAAAACAGTTGCTGCTTTTTTCCAAGCATGCGCACTGGCAAATGAACCATCAATAATCGGAGATGATGGGGATACTAGCGTATCGTTTTTTTCCTCATCCCCAACAAACTTTACATAACCTCCTAGGGGGATAAGTGCTAAACGCCATTTCGTACCATGCTTATCTGTGTAACTGGCTATTTGTGGTCCAAATCCAAGTGAAAAAATTAACGCCTTAATACCACACCACCGCCCAATGAGATAATGCCCAAGCTCGTGCACAAAAATGATAAGCATAATGATGAAAAGAATACTCAAACTTCTTAAAAGAAGATCACCCGTAGTGACCATATGATTTAAAAATCCCAAAATATTTTCTCTCCATCAAATCATACTAAAAAGATTAAAAGGTGCATCCATATCAGACACCAATGAACCAATTAAATAAAGGAGACAAGCTGCTCCTACCAATCCATCCATACGATCCATAAAACCACCATGTCCAGGCAATAAAGAACCCGAATCTTTAACAGAAAACCGTCTTTTAAGCCATGATTGTCCTAAATCACTCAATTGTGAAACAATTGATAAAACAAGTGTAAGAAGTGGCACAAAAAAACTTGCTAAATTTATATCAAAAAATCCAAAAGCAACCCATATACCACCGAAAACACCGACAAATGTACCACCAAGTGCTCCTGACCATGTTTTATTAGGAGAAAATTGTGGTGCTAATTTAGGTCCCCCTAATGCACGTCCGATAAAATATCCACCAATATCGGTCCCCCATACTATCGTAAATAAGAAAATAACAACTTGAAATCCCACCATTTCATGATCCCGTAAAAAGCATAAAGCTAAAACAGGAAAAGATGCATATAAAAAACCACAAAAAACCCAACCACTGTTTTTTATAGATATAATAGCCAACACTGCAGCCAATACGATTAAAATACCAAAAACCAATGAGGCAGATACATTCAACACTAAAAGAAAGCCAAAGAAAAAATAAAAAATACTTGCTAATATCTTTTGTAAAACACACCACTTCTCTTGAGTAATACTTATCCACTCATAAAGAATAAAACCGCCAATACACCATGCAAACAAAAAAAAGAAAGCCCCTCCCAACCATGTTATATACAAAGCAATAACACCAAACACAAAAGCTGTTAGAACACGATAAACCAAATTAGACAAAACAACATCCAAACAATAAAAATAGAAAATACAAGCTCTAAAATTGATGCAAGAAAAACCGCCCTCTCCAATATTTTTATTTCATACTTGTACAACTCTCTTAGTAATTTACCATAAACGATCTAGCCTACCAAGATAGCGCTTATAAGATAAATAATCAATGAAAACAGATTCAAAAATCTTCCTTATCAAGGTTAATCTTCAAATAGGTTTTAAAATATTGTTGCAAACATAAAACGAAAAAGCAGCTACCTACGCCTCATAACATCTGCGTGCACTACCTTACGTGCATGTTTTATAATGGGCGGTAAGAGTGAGATGTTATTTTTGCGCTATAGTATTTACCCATCATTTGAATAATCCCTCATAATGTTTCTCATCATGCAGTTTGACAAAGGCATGCTGAACAAAAAATTCCATCGTGCTGTAACTGTGTCCTCCAGTAAAGGGAAAAACTCACTCGCAGATTAAAGAATAAGAAACGTTAATCCTTTCAACCAATCTTTCCCTTGATCAAGATGATCAAACGATAAAATAGCTCCCTGGACCACACTTTGCTACCACAATGCATATTACTCTCTGCTCTTATCCCTAAAAATAATTTATATGCCGAAAGTAAAATATTTCTCTAACAAAAAAATATTTTAAACGTGCATAATTTCAGATTCTTTTACGGCTAAAATTTTATCGATATCAGCAATAGTTTCATCTGTAAGTTTTTGAACTTTTTCGGATAAACTATGAGCTTCATCTTGTCCAATTTCACCATCTTTTTCTAATTTTTTCAAATTGTCCATACCATCACGGCGAACATGACGTGTAGCAACACGTGCTTGCTCTGCATAGTGATGCGCAATTTTTACAAGTTCTTTACGGCGTTCTTCATTCAACTCAGGCAAAGGAATACGTAAATTCGTACCATCAGTTATGGGATTCAAACCAAGACCAGAATCGCGAATAGCACGCTCAACAGCTGTGACCATCGTTTTATCCCATACAGAAACAGAAAGCATCCGAGGTTCGGGAACAGAAATATTAGCAACCTGATTAATGTGGACAACAGAACCATAAGATTCAACGGTCAACGGTTCTAATAAACTCGCCGATGCCCGTCCCGTCCGCAAGCCACCTAATTCATGTTTAAAAGCCACAATAGCGCCATCCATGCGACGTTTCAGATCATCCATAATTGATGCAACATTCATATTTCTACCTCCTTCAATTGTCCTTTGAAGCTTATCCTTATTCCGATACCATTGTAAAGCGCCCTGTTCCATTCAAAACCTTAGCTAAACCACCTTTTTCATGAATGGAATACACAATAATCGGGACATTGTTCTCACGGGCTAAAGTGACCGCCGTTGAATCCATAACCGATAATCCCAATTGTAAAATTTCAACATGTGTTAATTGGTCAAAACGCTTAGCTGTAGGGTCTATCTTTGGATCTGCTGAATAAATACCATCGACTTGTGTTCCTTTAAGAAGAACATCCGCACCGATTTCCGCTGCACGTAAAGTCGCAGCAGAATCAGTAGTAAAAAATGGATTTCCTGTACCGCCCGCAAAAATAACAACTTTTCCCTGATTCATATAAGCTATTGCTTTACGCTGCGAAAAACTTTCACAAATTTGTGGCATAGCAATCGCAGAGAGCACAACCGTTTCAACCCCTAATTTTGTCAATGATGTTCGCAATGCTAAAGAATTAATAGCCGTTGCAAGCATTCCCATATGATCACCTGTCACCCGATCCCCACCATGCGAAGCAACAGCAACACCACGAAAAATATTTCCCCCACCGATAACAACCGCAACTTCTATCCCCATTGCGCGCACTTCTGCAATATCAGCGGCAATACGGTCGACGACAGAAACATCAATGCCAAAACTCTGCCCCCCCATAAGAGCTTCACCAGAAGCCTTTAAAAGAATACGTTTATATGGACGTGCTAATGCCATTCATAATCTCCCCAAAAGCGCATTTACTTTTTGCTTTTGACACCACGAAGGGCACCACTTTTTTCACGTGACGCCCTCACAACAATTACATTACTTCCACCAGATTTTCTAAAACCAATGATGATTTTAAATCTCTGAGCAAGAGTTTGCAATAACTAGCCTTTTGCAGCTGCAGCAACTTCTGCAGCAAAATCAGACTCCTCTTTTTCTACACCTTCACCAAGCGCAAAACGAATAAAGCCTGTGATTTTTGCTGGAGCACCAATTGATTTCTCAGCGTCCTTTAAAGCAGCCTCAACAGTTATATCAGGATTCATAACAAAAGCTTGAGAAAGCAAGACAACCTCTTCAAAAAACTTACGCATACGCCCTTCTACCATTTTTTCGATGATATTTTCAGGTTTTCCGGACTGACGTGCCTGATCTGAAAAAATTTCTTTTTCACGTTCAACAGCGCCAGCATCAACATCTTGTGCTGTAAGCGCTAATGGATTGGTTGCCGCAATATGCATCGCGACCTGCCGACCAAAAGTAAAAGCAGCCTCTTTATTTCCCGTTGTTTCAATTGCAACCAAAACACCAAGTTTTCCAAGCCCATCAGCCACACTATTGTGTATATAAGTCGCAACAACACCATTCTCAACAGACAATTTAGCGGAACGACGAAATGTCATATTTTCGCCAATTGTACCAATTGCATCTTTAATTGTAAGCTCTACAGTCTTCTCAGAACCTGGATAAAGAGAAACAGAAACAGATTCAACATCACCTGACGTATCTAAAGCAGCAATTGCTACATTACGTACAATGTCTTGGAATCCATCATTGCGTGCAACAAAATCTGTTTCAGAATTAATCTCAACCAAAACTGCATGTGAGTCTTTTGACATGACTCCGATTAACCCCTCAGCTGCTGTACGACCAGCCTTTTTGTCTGCTTTAGCTATCCCTTTTTTACGAAGCCAATCAACAGCAGCATCCATATCACCATTGGTTTCTGCTAGAGCAGCTTTACAGTCCATCATTCCAGCGCCAGATAATTCTCGAAGTTCTTTTACTTGTGCAGCAGTAACGCTCATATTTGCCTCTTCATTCTATAACAGTGAAAGCGTGCAAATTCCCTCTGCACGCCTATAACTTTTTCTTTAGATAATAAAAGTACCTTAATTAGGCGTTTTATATTACTCAGAAACTGCCAAAACCGCACTTTCTTCTAAAACAGGCTCCACAGGCGCATCAACTTGAGCTCCTAAATCAATCCCCATTGCACCTTGTTGACGAGCAATACCATCAAGAGCAGCACGAGCAAAAAGATCGCAATAAAGAGAAATTGCACGTGAAGCATCGTCATTACCTGGTATTGGATGTGTCACGTCATCGGGATCACAATTGGTATCAATAATAGCAATCACTGGAATACCCAAACGTTTTGCTTCTTGGAGTGCGATATTTTCTTTATTTGTATCGATAACAAAGATAAGATCTGGAACAGAGCCCATGTCTTTAATACCACCAAGTGCACGATTAAGCTTTTCACGATCACGTTCAAGATTTAAACGTTCCTTTTTGGTAAAGCCTTGTGCTTCAGCAGCAAGAATTTTATCAAGCTTCCGCAAACGATGTATTGAATTGGAAATTGTTTTCCAGTTCGTCAGCATACCGCCAAGCCAACGCGCATTAACATAATATTGTGCGGAACGATTCGCTGCATCAGCGATAATTTCAGATGCCTGCCGTTTCGTGCCAACAAAGAGAATACGGCCACCACGCGCAACGGTATCTGAAACAAGTTTAAGCGCTTGGTGTAAAAGTGGAACGGTCTGAGCAAGATCAATAATATGAATATTATTACGCTGACCATAAATATAGGGAGTCATTTTGGGATTCCAGCGATGAGTCTGGTGACCAAAATGCACACCTGCCTCTAAAAGCTGGTGCATAGTAAAATCGGGTAGTGCCATAAATCTTATCCTTTCCGGTTCAACCTCCGCGGAAAAAGCAGGAAAACCTACTACCGGCGGATGCTTGTCAGACTTTTCTCACGAGATCATCTATAAACACCCAAACTCCGCGTGTGGAATAGCGCAAACATACTAAACTTTGATTCTTTTTCAAGTCATTTTCTTCAATCATTTAATATTTGTGTTTTTACATTGATCAAGATCTTTTCCAAGTTCGAGGAATTCAAGACTGTTCAATTTTGCACGTACTGAAAAAGTTCCATAATCTATATGAAGATCACGCATGACACCATTCTCATGTAAGAGAAAACTACTCCGATAAACCGGCAAACCATCTTTATTTTCACCATCGTCAAAATAGGAGATTGTAATAGGCCAATATTCTTCTTCATCCAATTTTCTCATTTTATCCGTCTCACTATCAGATAAAAGCGCCTTCTTTTCTCCTATGACGATACTCTCTTTTATAACTTTATCTGCTTTATTTGTCCCATCAAATACAGTAACATTATAGAAATGATCTCCCGCTTTTGCATGGCGGATAATATTCTTTAGTTGCATCATTGGAAATTCAGCCATTGCAAGTTTATACTTTTTTTCCTTTGGCTTCTTTAAGGTAACTGTAATACCGTCTCCCGTTCGCTCCGCAACCCCTTCGGCACGATGTGCAATCTCTTCTCCCTCTTGATCGGTAATATTAAAACGAAATGTACGGCTATCTCCTGTTTCATAACTTGTCGTCTGTTGATCCGTTAAACGTACTGGCATATCTTCAATATGAAGACGACTAATGAAACGAAAACGCGTGCTATAGCCTTGACATGCCGAACCAGTAAGCTCGTAAACCATTCGCCCTGACATCCCAGAAATTGTCATTTCATGAGAAACACTATCGAGATGAAAATCATAAATTGCTCGATGAGGCACAATAAAAATAGGCTCTTCAGCTCTCGCCGTACAGAAAAAAACAATATATGAAATTATTATAAATAATGCTCTAATCATTCCCAACTTCCAAACTTTATCCCCGTTGCATAACATCATACAATAAGGCAAAAAAGGCTAATTTCTCAATTAACCACACATTTCCTTAAATGAAAAAATAGGTTATGCAATGGATATATAGAATAGCTATGGAGTTTAAATTATGACCAATGTGATTGAAAGAAACTTAGAAAAGTTTGGAATCACTCTTCCTGCAGCAACGCACCCCCTTGCCAATTACATCACCACTTCACAAAGTGGCAATCAACTTTTTATTTCTGGGCAACTTCCTCTTATAAATGGAAAACCAATAGCCATCGGTAAAGTTGGAGCAGCTGTGAATGCCGAACAAGCCCAAAAAGCATCTGAGGCTTGTGCTCTCAATATTCTTGCTCAACTCAAAGCAACGCTGGGTGATCTAAATAGAATAAAACGCGTGGTGAAAATTACTGTTTTTGTGGCTGTTGATTCTCATTTTACCAACATCCCTTTTGTCGCCAATGGAGCTTCTGATTTATTTGTCAATATTCTTGGTGAAATTGGGAAACACGCCCGTTCTGCTATTGGTGTTGCCTCTCTTCCCATGGATGTTCCCGTGGAAGTTGAAGCCATCATAGAAATCTAAATCTTCATTAAAGACAGTGCATCCCTTAAAGATAACTGAAGTCAAAATATTTTTTGTCTTACACTCTGATAAACCTTGCATTTTTCCATTTTGAAATTAGAATTCTAAACTTATAATAAAGGGAAATATTTCTATGAAACAAGCTTATGACAATAACAATATTTTTGCTAAATTAATTCGTAATGAAATTCCTTCTGTTCGTGTTTACGAAGATGATGATGTTATTGGCTTCATGGATATCATGCCACAAGCACCAGGTCATACGTTGGTCATTCCCAAAAAAGGTTCTAGAAACTTACTTGATGCCGATACTGAAATATTATTTCCTGTTATTAAAGCTGTTCAAAAGATCGCCAATGCCGTCAAAAAAGCCTTTCAAGCAGACGGTATAACGATCATGCAATTCAATGAAGCGGCTAGTCAACAAACCGTTTATCATCTCCATTTTCATATTATACCACGTATGGAAGGAATAGAACTTACCCCTCACAATGATGTAATAACGCCTACAGAAATACTTGAAGAGAATGCCAAAAAAATCCGTGCTGCCTTATAACATGCTCTTAAGATATTATGCTTTTCTTTCCACCATGTTTTTTTGTAAAATTTTTCGTTTTACTTTTCTTTAAGCCAACAGATAAATCGGAAGAGGAAATTTTTAACTGTAATTTTTCTTTTTCACCATTTGACTTTTGTGTCAATATGCGAACAATGCCGCCATTGCGTAACTTTCCAAATAAAATTTCATCCGCTAATGGCTTTTTAATATATTCTTGTATAACACGGCCTAATGGACGTGCTCCCATCTGAGAATCATATCCTTTATTGGAAAGCCATAAAGTTGCAGAAGGGCTTAATTCAAAACAGATCCCCCGATCAGCTAATTGTGCTTCAAGCTGAAAAATAAATTTTTGCACTATTTGATTAATGCTAAAGTGAGATAAAGGCGTAAACGGAATAATTGCATCTAACCGATTACGAAATTCTGGTGTAAATAATCGATTGATTGCTTCTATATCCTCGCCATCACGATGAACTTTTCCAAATCCAATAGCTGATTTTGCCATATCTGAAGCACCAGCATTGGTTGTCATAATCAAAATAATATTGCGGAAATCAATTTTCTTGCCGTTATGGTCTGTTAATCGACCATAATCCATGACCTGCAATAAAATATTAAATAACTCTGGATGGGCTTTCTCAATCTCATCAAGCAATAGAACTGCGTGAGGCTTCTGATCAATTGCATCTGTAAGGAGACCTCCTTGATCAAACCCTATATAGCCTGGAGGAGCACCGATTAAGCGCGCTACCGTATGGCGTTCCATATATTCTGACATATCAAAACGTAATAGTTCAATGCCTAAAGATGACGCAAGCTGTTTTGCAACTTCAGTTTTTCCAACACCTGTTGGTCCTGAAAATAAATAACTTCCTATTGGCTTATCTGGCTCTCGTAAACCTGCTCGGGCTAATTTTATGGATGAAACTAAGACAGAAATTGCCTGATCTTGCCCATAAACAACGTGCTTGAGTTCTCTTTCAAGCTTACTCAATATCTTCTGATCATTCCGCGAAACTGTTTTGGGTGGAATCCTTGCAATTGTAGCAACAGTTGCTTCAATTTCTTTAACACCTATCGTCTTTTTTCGCTGTTTTTGTGGCAAAAGCTTTTGCGCTGCGCCACTTTCATCAATAATATCAATTGCTTTGTCAGGTAACCTACGATCAACCATATAGCGTGAAGATAATTCTACGGACGCCTTCATCGCCTGATCTGTATATTTGATCTGATGAAAATCTTCAAAGTAAGGCTTCATTCCTTGCAAAATCTTAATCGCATCAGGAATAGAAGGTTCATTAATATCAATCTTCTGAAAACGGCGCTCTAAAGCACGGTCTTGTTCAAAGAATTTTCGATATTCTCTGTAAGTCGTCGCCCCAATACACCGCATAGCTCCAGAAGATAGTGCAGGTTTTAAAAGATTTGCTGCATCCATATTTCCCCCTAATGTTGCCCCTGCACCAATTAAGGTATGAATTTCATCAATAAATAAAATAGCATCTGGATACAACTCAAACTCTTTAATAACTTGCTTTAATCGTTCTTCAAAATCACCGCGATAACGTGTACCAGCAACAAGTCCGCCCATATCAAGAGAAAATATCGTTGCATTTGATAAAACTTCAGGCACTTGCCCATCAACAATACGCTTTGCTAACCCCTCAATGATAGCGGTTTTCCCTACTCCAGGATCACCAACCAAAAGTGGATTATTTTTTGATCGTCGACATAAAACCTGAATCATACGTGAAATTTCTCTTTCACGGCCAATTAATAAATCAATTTTTCCATTCCGTGCTTTACAATTGAGATTAACACAATAACTCGTTAAAGCACTTTTTGCCCTTTCGCCATTCTCTGAAATCTGTTGATCTAATTGCTCTTCAAGTCCTTCAAGTAACATGGACAATCCATCATCACGCGTAATACCATGTGAAATAAAACGTACAGCATCATAGCGTGTCATTCCCATTTCTTGAAGAAAATAGGCTGCATGGCTTTCACGTTCAGAAAAAATTGCAACAAGAACATTTGCCCCTGATACTTCATCCTTTCCAGCAGATTGCGCATGAATCACCGCACGTTGAATAACACGCTGGAAGAAAGCTGTGGGCTTTGTATCCTCATCAGCTCTGATCTGTTCATCTAACTCTGAGCGAAGATAATTGGTTAAACGTTCGCGCAATTCCTCCACATCTACTTGGCATGCCTGAATAACAGAATTTGCATCGGCATCATCTAACAGTGCAAGGAGAAGATGCTCTAATGTTGCATATTCATGCCGCGCTTGAGTGGCGATTGTTAATGCACGATGCAAAACCTCTTCAAGGCTAGGTGTAAAAGATGGCATAATTCCTCACTTCCGTTCCATTACACATTGTAACGGATGTTCATTTTGAAGTGCACACTCCCTCACTTGTACGACTTTCATTTCAGCAACTTCATAAGTATAAATTCCGCATTCGCCTATCCCATTGTGATGAACATTTAACATAATCCGCGTTGCCTCTTCGAAACTTTTTTTAAAAAAGTTCTTCAAAACAAAAACAACAAAATCCATAGGCGTGTAATCATCATTAAGTAAAAGAACGCGATATAATTTAGGTTTTTGGAGTTTTGCTCTAGCCTTAGGTACTATAACCGCACTATGCCTACCTTCATCCCAATTCTTGCCTTTTTCATTATGCATAATATGAGGTATAGAGTTAATTATGAGTGTTTGTCCCATTATCATTTTCCATATAGCAAGTTTTTTATTAATTTTAAGTTCTTTCAAAACTATTGCAATACCCCTTTCGCATCAGTAAAGACTTTCCTCCTATGGGATAGATTTAACTCACTCATAAAATAATTTCTGTAAACAAATTAGTAATACCATTCGTCTAAACTGCATCAACACGTTACAGAAAAGAAAGCTGTATAAAAGTTTTTCAGGGGAAATGGAGAAATAGGATACAACAAGTGTATATTAACAATCAGAGAATTATGCGCTGCTATAAAAAGATAGCAATTTCTTTCATTATGTTAACTTTTTCTTACTGTTGGGCATCTGCAACACCTCAAGGAGCCTATCCTGATAAGTATGCAGCTATTGTTATAGATGCCACTACAGGAAAAACTCTCTTTCAAGCCAATGCAACATTGAAACGTTATCCTGCTTCCTTAACAAAAATGATGACGTTGTATCTACTGTTTGAAGCTATGCAGATGCGTCGTGTGACACCCAATACTCCAATTCCTGTTTCACAGTATGCAGCAATGCGCCCACCAACAAAAATCGGATTTAAAGCAGGCCAAACAATTTCTGCAGAAGCAGCCGCTAAAGCACTCATTACAAAATCTGCAAATGATGTTGCTGCAGCCATTGCAGAATATCTTGGAGGAAGTGAAAAAAAATTCGCTCGAATGATGACAGCAAAAGCGCATAAACTTGGCATGAAACATACACATTTTGCCAATGCTTCTGGACTTCCGGATGTGCAGAATTATTCTACCGCACGAGATATAGCCACTTTGTCATTAGCCTTACGTAAAGATTTTCCAAAACAATATAAATTATTCAAAACAAAAAGTTTTAATTTCCGTGGGCATACAATTAATAGCCACAATAAACTCGTCAAAGTAATGAAAGGTGTCGATGGAATTAAAACAGGTTATACACAAATGTCAGGTTCTAATTTAGCAACTTCGATGCGTCTCGAAGGGCGTTCTATTGTTGCTGTTGTTATGGGAGGTAAATCATCTACCGCACGTGACGAGCACATGGCAAGCTTATTAAATCAATATTTACCCAAAGCAAGCCAAACGAAAAGTGGGGAACGTTTAATGGCCTCTGTACACTATCACTTACCCACTGGTGCAAAAACTCCTATACCAACCATTAAAGCTAATTCAAATAATTTTGACGATGAAATTTCGACTCTGTTGACAGCATTTGCAGAACAACCTAGAAACTCCAATATCGCAATAACAGCTGTAAATAAAGTCATTGTACCAATACCTAACCCTCAAAAAGCTATACCGGTTGAGACTCATAAAATTGTAAACGCTTCTTTATCCACAAATGCCGGATGGGCTATCCAAATTGGTTCTCTTCCTAGTAAAGAACAAGCAAATACTCTGCTTTTAAAAGCAAAAAATACAGCTTTTTCTACTTTAAAGAATGCCTCTTCACATATGCAACTGTTTGAAAAAAATGGGCAACGCTATTATCGAGCTCGATTTACAGGATTTCAGTCAAAAAAAGATGCATTTGATGCGTGCTCTACATTAAAGAAAGCAAATTTTAACTGCTATACTGTAGCCTACTAAAAGTTTTTGAATTCTGCGTTAAGGATAGTATTATGAAAGATAATGCTTTTGCTTCATTCCTTGAAAAAGAAATTTTATTGAAGCAATCATCCCTCCTTGCATTGCGTTCTCTTCGCGATGCTGCAGCAAAACTTACTGGTATAAAATATAATTCAACTACATTAGATACACAATCTCTTGTTAATCTTCTCATTTGCCAAACTATGCGCAATCGCCGTCTCATGATGCCTCCTGTACGCATCCACTTACGTGTTGCGAGTCAAACTGGTAATGTACCTATTAAAATCCGTCTAGGAGCAACAAATATTTAATTCTACAGACCTCTTTAAAAAAATATTTTATTATTGCATCGTTATCTACAGTCTTAGAAAGTCCTTTGATAGACATACTTTTTTCTTAAATCGTAGGAATTGTACTGACGCCTTTTTCAAAGATCCCAATAGATATCTTCAAGCTTCCAAGCAAACCGTTTTTTAGGACACGAAGAATACCAAATACTTTTTCACTTTTTGATTTAATATCAAAAAGTATCCTTGATATCTTTCTGGAAAAAACGCCCCCCTACACGGGATAAAAGCTTATCACTTTAGAGGTTATGGTAAAAGTACAATAAGGAAAATCTCTCTTAATAACGATTCTTCCTACAACATAAATATTGTAAAAAATAATTTAAGTCTTTTCACTTTTATTTTTTTCAACAAACAAAAAAATTTGAAAATAAAAATACTATCGATCAAAAAACGTAAAAGAAATTATCCGATTAAATATCATGATACGATTTCATAAGATTTTAATTTATAATGATAATTTATTCTTTGCATATACCTTAGCATAACAGCAAGTGAAATAGGACAATGATAAGTAGATGAAAAATAAAATTACTTTTAGAGATGCAACGGGCTTTTTCAATTATTCATTGCTTCTAATAATAAAGGCACATGAAACTTTTTTAGTATCTTATCGACTTTCATCCCTTCAGCAGGGCTTATCTATAAGCCATCCCCAATCCGATTATCATAAATATAACGTAATGGATACGTATGAATACCTATAAGAATAAACAAATGCAAAGACAAATTATGGTTGTTGTTTCGCAAAGTTTTTTATAAAAAGCGGGCTCTTCTCTTCAATCTATTACTGGTAAATTTTTTGTTTTATGGCTTTGCTTGCCTAATAAAGCTTGTGCTTTTGTTGTTGCTTGTAAATCAACATACAAACCCGAAGCAGTCGCATGTTTGAGATAAATATTAAGATGATTTAGTGCTTTTTCTGCTGTTTCAGCTTTTAGATGTCAAAAGGGAGCAAAGGCATTTATCTTTGTTTGTATAATCTCTGCAATAGGTAAAAAAACTAATTTTGGAAGAATATGAAGTTTTAAAGGTGAAAACCAATCCCAATCCTTACCATCTCCTTTTAATTCAGCTTTACGGCTTTCAAAAGTATCTAAAGCGATATACTTTAAGTAAGGCAGATTACGCGTTATCTTACGCTTTTGTTTATTGCATTCTTTAATGCTGTCACAACTTTCACATAAAACAAAGCACCATTGGGTTGCTCATTCGTAAAAATTTTGACAAATATTTTTTAGCGTATACATTTTTATTTATTTTAATTTTTTTTTGGACAGTACAGGATTTATAAATAAAGCTGGAGAATAAGACTTTCTAAGATAGCTCTTAATTATTGCGAATTAGAGTTTCTTTTCAAGGCATTTTTACGTCATATCAGCTGTCCAAAGATCTTTATTTTAATCTTTAAAGCTCTCTCACACCTCATCACGATCATTTCAATTTACAACAAATTTTCCCTAGATACCAAGGCATAATCCTCTCTTTCTTAAAAGATATTACTAGGAAAACTTTTAAAAACCATAAAACCTAGCCAAAAATTAATGATCGATTGATCAATCATTTTACTTTACGCTTTTTTATTTTTCCCAATCAGACAGTTTTCCTTTCAGAGAAAAATTAAATAGATATAAGCAATACTCTCCTCCTAATTTTGCAGGAAAAAGCTGTTACTCGTTCAGAAAGCACAAACCCATCTCCAATTTTATCTCAAACATGTTTCGGAATTAAATTTGAATTTGACTTATATGCAATAAAAAACATAAGCTTTATTAGGAAATAGGAATGTAATTCTTCCCCAAAGAGTGCGGTTATAAATTAAAAAATATCCCAACTCCTAACAAAAGACCGCCTCTTAACAAGATATTGCATTGACTGCAAGACCACCCTTACTTGTCTCTTTATAGCGTTCACTCATATCATGACCCGTCTGACGCATTGTTTCTATACAAGCATCAAGAGAAACAAAATGTTCGCCATTACCATGTAATGCAAGAGAAGAAGCCGTTACTGCTTTAACCGCCCCCATTGCATTACGCTCAATACAAGGAACTTGTACAAGACCTGCAACCGGATCACATGTCATTCCTAAATGATGCTCAAGTGCAATTTCTGCTGCATTTTCAATTTGAGCCGGCGTTCCACCTAACGCTGCAGTCAACCCCGCCGCTGCCATTGAAGATGCCGCTCCAACTTCMCCTTGACACCCAACTTCTGCACCAGAAATAGAGGCATTATGTTTGATAACACCGCCAATAGCGGCTGCCGTTAATAGAAAATTATGTATGCCTTCTTGATCTGAATCATCATTAAACTGAAGATAGTAACGCAAGACTGCTGGG
The DNA here is from genome assembly GCF_002777915.1 of Bartonella tribocorum. GTDB lineage: Bacteria > Pseudomonadota > Alphaproteobacteria > Rhizobiales > Rhizobiaceae > Bartonella > Bartonella tribocorum_A. The sequence continues at coordinate 46,219 of NZ_NJGE01000012.1, forward strand.
ACAACACCAGCTGCCCCATTTGTTGGTGCTGTAACAACACGACCACCTGCAGCATTTTCCTCATTGACTGCCATAGCATAGACTGAAAGCCAATCATTTGCCCAAAGTGGATAATTGCAATTTTTCTTTTGATTTTCTAAAAGCGTTTCATGCAGTTTTTTAGCACGCCTTAGAACACGCAATCCGCCAGGCAACTCACCTTCTTGTGAAAGACCTCTATCAATACAATTTGTCATCGCTGAAAAAATTTCATCAAGCCCTGCATCCAGAGAAGAACGCTCTATTTTTGTCTCTTCATTTAAGCGTTTCATTTCAGCAATCGAAAGTCCGGATTTTTCTGCCATTGATAACATTGTACGCGCAGAATCAAAGGGATACGGCACCTCAAATGCTTCTGATGCCATATCACCATTCATATGGTTTAATTCATCCTCAGTCACAACAAAGCCACCACCGATCGAATAATAAATCTGCCGCAACAGAACATTCTCACCCGTATCAAGTCCTTCAAATGCGAGTCCATTCGTATGTCCAGGTAAAATTTCCTTTCGTTCAAAAATAAGATCACGTTGCAAATCAAACTGATAAGCGGGATGGCCTTCTGGTTGCACTTTTTTCTCACGAATAACTTTTTCTAACAGAAATTCCATATTATCAGGATCAACAGTAGAAGCTTTTTCTCCTAAAAGTCCTAATATAACAGCCCTATCTGTCGCATGACCAATACCCGTGAAAGCTAAAGAACCGTAAAGATAAACACGTATATGAGAAACTTGAATATCGGATGACTGAGAAAAACTTTGTACCTTTTGCAAAAACATATTAGCAGCCGTCATTGGCCCCATCGTATGTGAGCTAGAAGGACCAATTCCAATTTTAAAAAGTTCAAAAACAGATAAAAACACGCATCACCTCAAAACTTTGATATGGTTTGAGCATACGCTTTTTATAACGTTTGTCTCGTTTAAAATCAAATTGCGAGATAAACCAAAAAAATGACAGCAATAAATACGAATGTCGCGCGTCTTGCCACCACCCAACACTTTCTTTCTATCGTGCTTTCCATAGTCAACCTTCAAAATGAACAATGCCCCCTAGAGTTCATCACTCTCTTAGTTCTCTAAGCGTAGTAAAATAAGTATTAATATGCAATACTGAATTCAATAAAAATGTGAAATTCTTACCGGAAAATTTCTCATAATGCAGTAAGTTATTCAAAACACATGCTTAATTACGCAAAATATTTTATGGATATGTTTCAATGAAACGTACAAAGTTTTCTAACGGTTCTCGTTCTGTCTTAAAATTGTTTTCTGGAGCACTCATATCGCGATAACCAAGTGCCATACCACAAATAATATGACGATCAGAAGGAATCGATAAAAGGGTACGAATCTGTTTATGATAATCAGCAAAAGCTGCTTGGGGGCAAGTATCTAATCCGAATCCACGTGCTGCTAACATGATAGTCTGCATAAACATGCCCAAATCAAGCCAACTCCCCATTTCCATATCGTGATCCATTGTAAACAAGAGTCCTACAGGTGCATCGAAAAATAAAAAATTTCGCGCCTTTTGATGAAGCATTTTTTCTTCATCATCTTTTTGAATTCCAAGACTCTGATAAAGATCCAAACCAACTTTGCGACGCCTTGAAAGATAAGGTTCACGCCACTGACGTGGATAATACTGATATTCACGCTCTCCTTTTACACCTGAAAGCACAAGTTGTGAAAGCTCTCGCCCTACTTTCTGTAATACACTTCCCGTGAGCACAATCACTTGCCATGGCTGAATATTTGTTCCAGATGGTGCACGGGCTGCAAGTTTTAAGATTTCTTTGATTGTTTCCAGACTAACTGGCTGATCAGTAAAAGCGCGAATTGACTTTCGCGACAAAATAGATTGAAAAATACTCATGGGGGAAACTGCCATTGTCTTTACTTTCTTTATGAAAAATATTTCTTATCTACCAAGAACAATATATTGCGAAAATATCTTTGCTGCTTTTTTTTCACACGCTCTATTTCTTCAAATGTCTTACACATATCACGCAGCGTTAAAGACCCCACACCCCACTAGAAGTGCATGACCTATCTCTTTTAATAGCAAGAAAATTGTCTAAAAGTAGATGGAATAAATTTTATAATCAACGATTAACCCCCAACTCCGCTAAGCTCTCAAAAAAATTTTCCTCAATTCGTTCTAAATCCTGTAGAAGATCATCAATATCATGCTTCATCTTTTTTAAATCAGCTCGTTTTTTATGAATTCCTGCAATTAATTTCCTCAGCTTTTTCTCATCATCTGGTGGTTTTCCGATCATAGACAACATATCAGATATTTCAGACAATGAAAATTTAACTCTTTGAGCACGCATTATTTCTTTTAACTTATGACGGTCTGTTGTGTACAAAGTCGTGTACTCCAACTCAGGAGAGGAATAAGCCCCCCTCTTCTTCATAATAACGCAAAATCCCAGCTATTATTGAAAACTCACGTGTCAATTCTCCAATTGAATAATATTCGTACATTTTATCATTCTGTCTTCGTAGGCACATTATTATAAGAAATATTTCTACTTTTTATAAAACTTCAGGGAAGCACTCTATCCTCTATTTTCCCGCACTCTAAGTATAAAGACTCACATCCTTATCATACAAATGTTATACAGCTATCATACAGCAAAAAATCAATTATTTTTTAGATTACAGAAAAAACTATTGGTCTTTTATTATAAGGCCTTTTAAATCTTTATAGAAGCTATCAATCAAAAACTTTCTTAAAATTTGAAATTAATCATTATTTCACTTGTAGAGAATCCTCTCTTTTCCTTGGAATATGGCTTTTAGACTTCACATATCTTGGAAAAAATTTCTGTACTGCCTTCAGACATAAGAAAATTTTAAAATGAAGTAACAAAAAAGATAAGCATCATTACCAAATAATAAATGGCAGTGACCAAGAGTATTTGAAACACTATCAGCATATAATTTTTTATTAATATATTTTTCAGGGAAATCTGCAACTTTCACATTTTGAAATAAAAAACGTCTGAATAAGGAAATTCAGACGTTCTTACATTATGTGATATTGTCTTTAAATTATTTAGCAACGGCTTCAGTTGTCATATTTGTCAACATAGCCTTAGCGGCTTCATTATTACTAGACTTACGCTGCTCATCTACAATTAAATCATCACGAACTGCAGCAATACGACGAATTTGAGAAATCGTGCCCCCTGTACCGGCAGGAATAAGACGACCGACAATAACATTCTCTTTAAGTCCTTGCAAAGTATCAATTTTACCAGAAACTGCTGCTTCGGTCAGAACACGCGTTGTTTCCTGAAACGATGCCGCTGAAATGAAAGAAGGCGTTTGAAGAGAAGCTTTTGTGATTCCAAGAAGAATGGGATTACCAGATGCAGGTTTCTTCCCTTCTGCAATCAAATTATCATTGATTTCATCAAGTTCAATACGATCAACATTATCACCTGGAATATAGCCAGAATCTCCCGATTCAGTAATCTCAACCTTTTGTAACATTTGACGAACAATCACTTCAATGTGCTTGTCATTGATAAGAACCCCCTGCAAACGATAAACCTCCTGAATCTCATTAACAAGGTAAGATGCCAAAGCTTCAACACCCTTAATCGCTAAGATATCATGAGGGGCTGGATTACCATCAAGGATATAATCACCCTTTTCAATTTGATCGCCTTCTTGGAAGTGAAACAACTTGCCTTTTGGAATCAAGTATTCTACTGGCTCAAGAGTTTCATCATTTGGTTCAATAATAATACGGCGTTTATTCTTATAACCACGGCCAAATCGAATTGTACCACTAACTTCAGCAATAATCGCATGATCCTTTGGACGACGGGCTTCAAAAAGTTCTGCCACCCGTGGTAGACCACCCGTAATATCTTTTGTCTTGGCACTTTCCATTGGCAAACGAGCAATAACATCACCCGCTTTAACATGAGCACCAAGCTCAACAGAAAGAATAGTTTCCACTGACATCATATAACGGGCTTCACCTCCCTTATACAATTTAGCAATGGATTTACCTTCTTTATCTGCATGGATAATAATGGCTGGTTTGAGCTCCGCACCACGTGGATTGGCACGCCAATCGATCACCAAACGCTTCGTAATCCCAGTCGATTCATCAGCTGTTTCAGTGACCGATAAACCATCAACCATATCTTCAAAACCCACATAGCCTTCAACTTCCGTTAAAATTGGACGGGTATAAGGATCCCATTCTGCTATACGTTGGCCACGTTTAACCACATCACCATCATCAACAAAAATATGTGCTCCATAGCTAATACGATGTACAACGCGCTCTTTTCCTAATTCATCCTTGATAAGGATAGCCATATTACGCCCCATAACAACCAAATGTCCTTCAGAGTTACGCGCCACATTACGATTACGAATCTCTACCGTACCTTCATAAGATGCCTCTAAATACGATGAATCAACAACCTGCGCAGTTCCTCCTAAGTGGAAAGTACGCATAGTAAGCTGTGTTCCCGGCTCACCAATTGACTGAGCAGCAATAACACCAACGGCTTCTCCCTGATTAACCGGTGTTCCACGCGCCAAATCGCGGCCATAGCATTTTGCACAAACACCAAGACGTGTTTCACAGGTTAAAGCAGAACGAATTTGAACAGATTGAATTCCGGCTTCCTCAATCTTTGCGACATCAGCCTCCTCAATCATCGCCCCACCTTCAAGAATAACCTCTCCAGAGACAGGATGTAAAATATCAACAAGGGCTGTACGACCCAAAATTCTTTGCCCAAGGGAAGCAACAATTTGTCCGGCATCAACAATTGGCTGCATGGTAAGCCCTTTTGCCGTACCACAATCAACCGCTGAAATAATAGCATCCTGTGCAACATCAACAAGACGCCGTGTTAAATAACCAGAGTTTGCCGTTTTTAACGCAGTATCAGCAAGTCCTTTACGCGCACCATGTGTGGAATTAAAGTATTCGTTAACAGTCAAACCTTCTTTAAAATTTGAAATAATAGGTGTTTCAATAATTTCACCCGATGGTTTTGCCATTAACCCACGCATACCAGCTAACTGTCTCATCTGGTTAGCAGAACCACGGGCACCAGAATGCGACATCATATAGATTGAATTCATAGGCCGTTGACGACCCGTTTTAGGATCAAAATCGACGGCTTGAATTCGTTTCATCATTTCATCCGCAACACGGTCTGTACATTTACCCCAAGCGTCTACAACCTTATTGTATTTTTCACCTTGTGTAATCAAACCATCATTGTATTGCTGTTCGTATTCTTTAGCCAAAGCTTCTGTTTCTGCAACCAAACGTGATTTGCTATCAGGAATAACCATATCATCCTTACCGAATGAAATTCCTGCACGACAAGCATAAGAAAAACCAAGCTGCATGATACGGTCACAAAAAATAACCGTCTCTTTTTGTCCACAGTGCCGATAAACATAATCAATCATTTTAGAAATATTCTTTTTTGTCATTTCTTGATTGACAATATCAAATGAGATATTCGGATTTCGAGGCAAAAGCTCACCGATAATCAAACGACCAGGTGTTGTATCATAAAGTTTAGCAACTTCTTTTCCATCCTTGCCAATATTCTTAACACGGCCTTTAATCTTCGTATGAAGCGTTACAACCTTATTTTCCAAGGCATAATGAAGCTCACCTATATCGGCAAAAGCCATTCCTTCACCTGGTTCTTTTTCAGAAACAATCGAGAGATAATAAAGTCCAAGAACCATATCCTGTGATGGAACAATAATGGGGGCGCCATTCGCTGGATGAAGAATATTATTAGTCGACATCATCAAAACACGGGCTTCAAGCTGCGCTTCAAGAGAAAGTGGAACGTGAACCGCCATCTGATCTCCATCAAAATCCGCATTAAAAGCGGTACATACCAACGGATGAAGCTGAATAGCTTTCCCTTCAATTAAGATAGGTTCAAAAGCCTGAATTCCCAAACGGTGCAATGTTGGCGCACGATTGAGTAAAACAGGATGTTCACGAATAACCTCATCCAAGATATCCCAAACTTCTGGATGCTCTTTCTCAACAAGCTTTTTTGCTTGTTTTACAGTTGAGGAATATCCCTTCGCATCAAGCCGCGCGTAAATAAAGGGCTTAAATAATTCAAGGGCCATTTTTTTGGGAAGACCACATTGATGTAATTTTAATTCAGGACCCGTCACGATAACAGAACGCCCCGAGTAATCAACACGTTTTCCAAGCAGGTTTTGACGAAAACGGCCTTGTTTACCCTTTAACATATCTGAAAGAGATTTTAACGGACGTTTATTGGCTCCCGTAATCACACGCCCACGCCGTCCATTATCAAACAATGCGTCAACAGCTTCTTGTACCATACGCTTTTCATTGCGCACGATAATTCCAGGAGCACGCAATTCAATCAGTCTTTTCAAGCGGTTATTACGATTGATAACACGCCGATAAAGATCATTTAGGTCTGATGTCGCAAAACGTCCACCATCAAGTGGAACCAATGGACGTAAATCCGGTGGAATAACCGGAATTGTTTTCATAATCATCCACTCTGGCTTATTCCCAGATTCAAGAAAATTTTCAACGATCTTAAGTCGTTTAATTAATTTTTTCTGCTTTAACTCTGAGGTTGTTTCCGCTAATTCGAGACGCAAATCATTGGCAATTTTCTCTAATTCCATCCCTGCTAGAAGCTCATAAATAGCCTCAGCACCGATCATAGCTGTAAACTGATCTTCTCCAAACTCATCAATAGCAAGCATATATTCTTCTTCAGAAAGAAGCTGATGGAGCTTAAGAGATGTCAAGCCAGGCTCGGTTACAATATAATTTTCAAAATAAAGAACCCGCTCAATATCTTTTAAAGTTAGATCTAAAAGTGTAGAAATACGGCCTGGTAACGATTTAAGAAACCATATGTGCGCAACAGGTGCGGCAAGCTCAATATGCCCCATACGCTCACGACGTACGCGTGAAAGAGTAACTTCCACACCACATTTTTCACAAATAATGCCCTTATATTTCATGCGTTTGTATTTGCCGCATAGACATTCATAGTCCTTAATCGGACCAAATATACGTGCACAAAAAAGACCATCCCGCTCTGGTTTAAAAGTCCGATAATTAATAGTCTCAGGCTTCTTAATCTCACCATACGACCAAGACAAAATTTTCTCAGGACTCGCAATGGAAATACGAATAGAGTCAAATGTTTGCGCTGGCGCTTGAGGATTGAAAAGATTCATGACCTCGTGGTTCATGCTGTTCTCCTTCAAAGATTCTTAGAACCTGTTGTAATATCTCTTTTTTATTTTATAATAGATCTTCTTTAAAATGCATTGACTTTTAAAAATGACCTATATGACCCGAATAAGGTTATTGAGCCTCTTAAAGTAATCAGAGCGCACTTGTTTTCTAGTGCGCTCCTTGAATTATTGTTCTACCCTATCAGATAAAACACGCTGTGCAATAAGTTCACGTGCATCATCAAGCTCTACATTAAGAGCGAGTGAACGCATTTCTTTTACCAACACATTAAAGCTCTCAGGTATACCGGCTTCAAATGTATCATCACCACGTACAATCGCTTCATAGACTTTTGTACGACCAGCAACATCATCCGATTTGACTGTTAACATCTCTTGCAAAGTATATGCAGCACCGTAAGCTTCAAGCGCCCAAACCTCCATTTCACCAAAACGCTGACCACCAAACTGTGCCTTACCACCCAATGGCTGCTGTGTAACAAGTGAATAGGGTCCAATAGAACGTGCATGAATTTTATCATCAACAAGGTGATGCAATTTCAACATGTAAATATATCCCACCGTCACTGGACGATCAAAAGGCTCTCCTGTACGACCATCATAAAGCGTAACCTGCCCTGAACTATCTAGGCCCGCATCTTCCAGCATCATGTTGATATCAGACTCATGCGCTCCATCAAAAACAGGTGTTGCAATTGAAACCCCTTTCTTCATCTGAAGTGCTAATTTATAAAGACTTTCGTTATCATACTGACGCACAGGCTCATTATGATTATCATCAGGCATAAGATTTTCAATGCGTTGACGTAAAGGAAGTATATCACCAGTCTCTTGATATAATTCCAACAAATCACCAATCTTTTTACCCATTCCGGCACATGCCCAACCAAGGTGTGTCTCAAGAATTTGCCCAACATTCATACGACTAGGCACACCAAGCGGATTTAAGACGATATCAGCATGCGTTCCATCTTCAAGAAATGGCATATCTTCTACAGGAAGAATACGTGAGACAACACCCTTATTTCCGTGACGCCCCGCCATCTTATCACCTGGTTGGATTTTGCGCTTTACAGCCACAAAAACCTTTACCATTTTCATGACACCAGGAGGCATTTCATCGCCTCTTTGGACCTTTTCAACTTTATCCATAAAGCGACGTTGTAATGCTTCTTTCGATTCATCATATTGCTTGCGCAAAGCTTCAATTTCATTTTGAAGCTTTTCATCCTCAACAGCAAATTGCCACCACTGCGAACGTGGATAACGCTCCATTACCGTACTATCAAGCTTTTTACTCTCTGCAAAGCCTTTCGGACCTTCTACAGCGACTTTACCTGTCAACATATCAGTAAGACGCGCATAAACATTGCGATCAAGAATTGACTGTTCATCATCACGGTCTTTTGCTAATCGCTCAATTTCTTCACGCTCAATTGCCATAGCGCGCTCATCTTTTTCCACACCATGGCGATTAAAAACGCGAACTTCAACAACAGTACCAAACGTCCCAGGAGGCATCCGCATAGAAGTATCACGAACATCTGATGCCTTTTCACCAAAAATTGCACGCAGAAGCTTTTCTTCCGGCGTCATGGGACTCTCACCCTTTGGTGTAATCTTTCCAACCAAAATATCACCCGGTTGAACTTCGGCACCAATATAAATAATGCCAGCTTCGTCAAGATTCCTTAATGCTTCTTCCGCAACATTAGGAATGTCTCGCGTAATTTCCTCAGGACCAAGTTTTGTATCCCGTGCTGCCACTTCAAATTCCTCAATATGAATTGAAGTAAACACGTCATCCGCAACAATGCGCTCAGATAACAAAATGGAATCTTCGTAGTTATATCCATTCCAAGGCATAAAGGCGACAAGAACATTCCGCCCAAGAGCCAAATCACCAAGATCCGTCGATGGACCATCTGCAATGATATCACCCTTTTCTACCCGATCACCGACATGCACAAGAGGGCGCTGATTAATACAAGTGGACTGATTAGAACGCTGAAATTTTTGTAAGCGATAAATATCAACCCCTGATTTTGAAGGATCTAAATCTTCTGTTGCACGAATAACAATACGGGTCGCATCGACCTGATCAACAATACCACTGCGTTTTGCACTCACAGCAGCTCCTGAATCTCGTGCAACAACAGATTCCATTCCCGTACCAACAAATGGTGCCTCAGCGCGGACAAGAGGAACTGCCTGACGCTGCATGTTCGATCCCATCAAAGCACGATTCGCATCATCATTTTCCAAAAAAGGAATAAGCGCAGCTGCAACTGAAACCAACTGTTTTGGTGAAACATCCATCAAATCAACATGATCGCGCGGCGCCATTAAAACTTCACCAGCATGACGGCAAACAACAAACTCTTCTATAAAACGGCCTTCACTATCTAATGAAGAATTTGCTTGAGCAACATAATGCTTTGCTTCTTCCATCGCTGAAAGATAAATAACTTCTTTGGTGACTTTACCATCAATAATTTTACGATATGGGCTTTCAATAAAGCCATATTTGTTAACCCGAGCAAACGTTGCTAAGGAGTTAATGAGACCAATATTAGGGCCTTCTGGTGTTTCAATTGGACAAATACGACCGTAATGGGTAGGATGGACGTCACGAACTTCAAAACCCGCACGCTCACGAGTCAATCCTCCTGGACCAAGAGCAGAAAGACGGCGCTTATGGGTGATTTCCGATAATGGATTGGTTTGATCCATAAACTGCGACAATTGTGAAGATCCAAAAAACTCACGAACTGCTGCTGCAGCAGGCTTTGCATTGATCAAATCCTGCGGCATAACTGTATCAATTTCAACCGATGACATACGCTCTTTTATCGCACGCTCCATACGAAGGAGACCAATGCGATATTGATTTTCCATCAACTCCCCAACGGAACGAACACGACGATTGCCAAGATTATCAATATCATCAATTTCACCACGGCCATCACGCAATTCAACCAACATCTTAACAACAGCAAGAATATCCTCTTGACGTAAAATGCGAACTGTATCTGGACAATCAAGATCCATACGCAAGTTCATCTTAACACGTCCAACAGCTGAAAGATCATAACGCTCTGGATCAAAAAACAATGAATGGAACATTGCTTCTGCTGTATCGATTGTTGGAGGCTCACCTGGACGCATTACTCGGTAAATATCAAACAATGCATCCTGTCGACTTTCATTTTTATCCACCTTTAAAGTATTGCGGATATAGGCGCCAATATTCATGTGATCAATATCAAGAATATTGATTTGATCAGCACTAACATCAAGCAAAATTTTTAATACTTTTTCGTCAATTTCATCGCCAGCTTCAAGGTAAATCTCACCTGTCTCGTAATTGACGATATCTTCGGCAAGATAACATCCTAATAAATCATCTTCACTAACTTTAACCGCCTTAAGGCCCTTTTCTGCTAAAGATTTTGCGGTACGAACTGTTAGCTTTTTACCAGCTTCCGCAACAACTTCACCACTATCTGCATCTATAAGGTCAGAAATGAGTTTCATTCCTTTAAAGCGATCAACAGAATAAGGAACACGCCATCCTTCTCCATCACGCTCATAAGTCACTTTATCATAAAACGTCGACAGAATATCCGACGCATCCATACCTAGCGCCATTAAAAGACTGGTAACAGGAATCTTGCGCCGCCGATCAATACGCGCATAAATGATGTCCTTAGCATCAAACTCAATATCCAACCAAGAGCCACGATACGGAATAACACGAGCAGCAAAAAGAAGCTTTCCCGATGAATGGGACTTCCCTTTATCATGGTCAAAAAAGACACCAGGAGAGCGGTGCATCTGAGAGACAATAACACGCTCTGTACCATTCACGATAAAGGTACCATTGGTCGTCATTAAAGGCATATCGCCCATATAAACGCCCTGCTCTTTAATATCTTTGATATCTTTAGATCCAGTATCCTCATCAACATCAAAAACAATCAAACGCAATATCACCTTTAATGGAGCTGCATAAGTTAAGTCACGTTGACGACATTCCTCAACATCAAATTTTGGTAAATCAAATTCATAACCAACAAACTCAAGCATCGCTGTACCGGAAAAATCGGAAATAGGAAATACCGATTTAAAAACAGCTTGCAAACCTTCATCTGGTCGTCCACCTTTCGGTTCCTCAACCATGAGAAACTGATCATAGGACGCTTTTTGAACCTCAATAAGATTCGGCATCTCTGCTACTTCAGGAATCTTACCAAAAAATTTGCGTACCCGCTTACGACCATTGAATTGAGACATCATTGCGTGAGTCTGAGCCATCGTCGCTCCTTGATCCTTACTCTTCAAGGTAGACCAACCTTGAAAGCCTTATATCATTAACCTGCATATGCAGACCAGTTCACTTGATACCCAATAATGAGCATCGTTAACTTTCCCCAACAACACAAGCCTTTTTTTTGATTTGGCTCTATGATGAGGGATGAGCAACCAAACCCTATAGCCACTATGTAATTAAACCGTTGGCAAAAGGCTTTTTCACTCATTACTTTTCCTCTTTTTAGAGAAAGAAAATCGGCRAACATAAATGCCCGCCGATAAAACTAAATTTATTTAAGTTCAACTTTAGCACCAGCAGCTTCAAGTTGAGATTTAATTTTTTCTGCCTCTTCTTTAGAAGCACCTTCTTTAATAGGCTTAGGTGCTCCTTCAACCAGATCTTTAGCTTCTTTAAGACCAAGTCCCGTAAGAGCACGAACTTCCTTAATAACATTAATTTTTTGCGCGCCACCTTCAACAAGAATAACATCAAATTCTGTTTTTTCTTCAGCAGCCGGAGCAGCAGCACCAGCAACAGCAGCAACAGCTACAGGAGCAGCAGCCGAAACGCCCCACTTTTCTTCAAGCAACTTAGAAAGCTCAGCAGCTTCCAAAAGGGTTAGATTAGAAAGGTCTTCTACGATCTTCGCTAGATCAGCCATTTTAAAATTCCTTCAATTAAAAGATTTGAACCATTATTAAAACTTATTCAAAAAAACAGAAAAGCTTTAAAGCTCTTCCATCAACGTGAATAAAAACAGCCTTAAGCCGCCTTATCCTCCTGAGCATATGCTCCAATGACACGTGCAACCTGACCTGCAGGTGCATTAACAACCTGTGCAATACGGGTCGCAGGGGTAGAAATCATACCCACAAGTTTTGCCCGCAACTCGTTTAATGAAGGCAATGAAGCCAATGACTTCACAGCGTCTACAGTTAAACTTGTTGCACCCATTGAACCGCCAAGGATGACAAATTTGTCATTGCTTTTTGCAAAATCAACAGCAACTTTTGGTGCTGTGATTGGATCTTCTGAATAAGCAATAAGTGTTTGTCCTGTAAACAAACCCGCTATCGATTCAGATTCCGTGCCCTGAAGAGCGATTTTAGCAAGACGGTTTTTGGCGACTTTAACGGCACCGCCAGCTTCACCCATTTTCGAACGTAGATCGTTCATCTGTGAAACTGTCAGACCGGAATAATGTGCAACAACAACAGAACCAGACTTTTGAAAAGCCTCGTTAAGCCATGTAACAAATTCGCGTTTTTCCGCTCTATTCACTGTCTCTCTCCATTTAACAGATTTGCTTAAAACAAACCTGTTGGTTACCTTTGATAACATAAAATACTTTATGTCACCGATGAGGATCCTGTCCCCTTTTTCACGCACAGCGCTCAAAGGCAACCTTGGCTCAAACCCTTTAAGTCTTTTAACTCTCAGTTTTTACACCAGTCTCATGCAGGTTTTTTTGATTAAGATACTTAAAGCATCACCTACAATCTCGGACAGGATATTCCGGAATTTCTCCCAGTATAACCTAAGCCCTATAAAGCTTAGATGGCTAAATGCCGGTCAAAACCGACATTTAAAATATAATTTTGATCGTCACTTACCTCAAAAAATTATAAATCAGCTTATACCGACTCTGAACGAACCGTTGCTGGATCAACTTTAACACCAACCCCCATAGTTGAAGAAACAGCAACGCGCTTAATATACTCACCCTTCGCACCTTGTGGCTTTGCTTTAATAACTGCACTTGCAAAGGCTTTAATATTTTCTACGATTTTTTCAACGCCAAAAGAAGCCTTCCCAATACCAGCATGCACAATACCAGCTTTTTCAACACGAAACTCGACAGCACCACCTTTAGAAGCCTTGACTGCACCAGCAACATCAAGTGTTACAGTACCAACTTTCGGATTTGGCATCAAACTCCGTGGACCAAGAATCTTACCAAGACGACCAACAAGAGGCATCATATCTGGTGTTGCAATACAACGATCAAAGTCAATCACTCCCCCATTAATGCTTTCAAATAAATCCTCAGCACCCACAATATCAGCTCCTGCTGCTTTAGCTTCCTCGGCTTTATCACCACGAGCAAAAACGGCAACACGAATATTTCGCCCTGTTCCGTTAGGCAAATGAGCAACACCTCGAACCATCTGATCAGCATGACGAGGGTCAACACCCAAGTTCATTGAAATCTCAATTGTTTCATCAAACTTAGCTACGGCACGCTCTTTGACCATTGAAACAGCATCATTCAAAGCGTAAAGTTGATTAAAATCAACATCTTTGCGGATATTTTTTATTCTCTTTGCTACTTTTGCCATAACATTAGCCCACCACTTCCAAGCCCATCGAGCGCGCAGAACCTTCAACCATACGCATTGCTGCCTCAATATCATTTGCATTAAGATCTTTCATCTTTGATTCCGCAATCGAGCGAATTTTATCGCGAGAGATACTTCCTACGGATACTTTACCAGGCTCTTTTGAACCAGATTTCAGTTGTGCCTCCTTCTTTAAAAAGAACGATACAGGAGGTGTCTTGAGAGAAAATGTGAAAGACTTATCTTGGTAATACGTAATAACAACTGGAATCGGTGCTCCCTTTTCCATTTCTTGTGTTGCTGCATTAAACGCCTTACAAAATTCCATGATATTAATACCACGTTGTCCAAGAGCCGGACCAATCGGTGGAGATGGAGTAGCAGCCCCTGCAGGAACCTGCAACTTGAGCTGACCTATACTTTTTTTTGCCATAATAATCTGCCTTCAATTTCACTGGTATGCTAACAACTTATCTTGCTCGCCACCTGCTGCAGTCATGTGGTTCGGATCATTAAGCCGACAAAAGCCATAAATCACCTCCCACTTCTTCCTTTTCCTTAAAGTATCAAAAATACTCTAAGCCCAATCAGAGTTTTTCAACTTGACCAAATTCCAAATCAACAGGCGTAGGACGCCCAAAAATGAGCACTTCAACCTTAAGACGAGAGCGCTCTTCTTCAACCTCTTGAACAATTCCATTAAACGAAACAAAAGGACCATCAGCAACGCGAACTTGCTCCCCAACTTCAAACAACACAGAAGACTTTGGAGACTCAACCCCTTCTTGAACTTGTTTGAGAATTTGCTCAACCTCTCGGTCAGAAATGGGGATAGGACGCGCATCCGACCCTAAAAAACCTGTTACTTTAGGCGTATTCTTAATAAGATGATAAACCTCATCTGTTAATTCAGCACGAACAAGAACGTAACCAGGAAAAAATTTTCGTTCAGTATCAACTTTGCGTCCACGGCGAACTTCTACAACACGCTCCGTTGGAACAAAAATTTTCTCAAACAGATGATCAAGCCCTTTTTGCTTCGCCTCTTTATCAATAGCCTCCGCTACTTTCTTTTCAAAATTTGAATATGCCTGAACAATATACCAACGAGCCGCCACAGTCACACTTCCTTACATTCTCAACTAAAAAGATATTTCAGAAGATCAATAACCCGCCAAACACTAAAATGCATAATTTGATCCACAATAAAAAAGAAAGCCGAAGCCAATGCCGTTACTAACAAAACCATAACAGTAGAAATAACTGTCTCGCGACGCGTAGGCCACTTTACTTTAGCTGTTTCTGCATATACTTGCTTCAAAAAGGCAATTGGATTGGTTTTAGATGCCATTGTCACACTATACTCTCTCTAGCCCTGTATACTTTACTTCTAGTCCTATTGTGTTTTATCCAACAAAATAAATACGAAAAAATGCAAAAGCCAACTTCCAGACTGATGCAATTTTCTACTTCTTATTCAATAGCGTTTCATACACAAAAAAACAAGCCCCATATAAAAAAAAGCGAAAAAGGCAGCAAAATCCACTCCCCTGCATCTAAAATCCGATTCCCCTTTGGCAGGGGCAGCAGGACTTGAACCCGCGACCTGCGGTTTTGGAGACCGCCGCTCTACCAACTGAGCTATACCCCTAAATCTCAAAACTAAAACACCTTATAATAATCAAGGCGCTTAACAAGCATTATTTATTCAATGATTTTAGAGACGATACCGGCACCAACAGTACGACCACCTTCACGAATAGCAAAACGAAGCTTCTCTTCCATCGCTATTGGAACAATCAGAGACACATCCATCGCAACATTATCACCTGGCATAACCATTTCTGTTCCTTCTGGAAGCGTAACAATTCCTGTAACATCCGTCGTACGGAAGTAAAACTGTGGACGATAATTTGTGAAAAACTCAGGGGTTGGAATATACTTATCAACCTCACTCATCAAAAGACGAACCGCATCTTCACCAATGCTTTTATCCTTATCCTCAAGGGCAGCCAACGCAGAACCTTTAACTATTGGCACATCATCACCAGGAAAATCATATTTGGATAAAAGTTCCCGAACCTCAAGTTCTACAAGATCCAAAAGCTCCGTATCATCAACCTGATCAACCTTATTAAGAAAAACAACAATCGCAGGAACACCAACCTGACGGGCGAGCAAAATATGCTCACGTGTCTGAGGCATTGGACCATCCGCCGCTGAAACAACCAAGATAGCGCCATCCATCTGCGCTGCCCCTGTGATCATGTTCTTCACATAATCGGCGTGTCCAGGGCAGTCAACGTGGGCATAGTGACGATTTTCCGTTTCATACTCAACATGGGCTGTAGAAATGGTAATACCACGGGCGCGCTCTTCTGGTGCTGCATCAATTTGGTCATATGCTTTAAACTCACCAAAAAATTTCGTAATCGCTGCTGTCAATGATGTCTTCCCATGATCAACGTGACCAATCGTACCTATATTAACATGCGGTTTTGTACGTTCAAATTTGCTCTTCGCCAT
>NZ_NJGE01000013.1 GCF_002777915.1 Bartonella tribocorum
TCTCACCCTAAACAAGAGCAAATAAACGCGTCTATACAAGATGCCGAATATATTCATATCCAAGATATTGAATATGCACCAACTCAACAACAAACCGCGGTGTGAAATGGAACAAAGAACAGCACAATGGTTTCAAGCAAGGCTAGGAAAAGTCACCGCTTCAAATATTTACAACGTTATTAGTAAAACAGCCAAGGGAACTCCTACAAGCAAATATGAAGACTATAAAATTAAACTCATTACAGAGCGTTTAACAGAAGAAGTAAGCCAATTTTATACAACGCCTGCTATGCAATGGGGCATTGAACATGAAGAAGATGCCCTAAAAGAATATGCATTCATTTATGATACAGAGGTCACAGGGTGTGGTTTTATCCAACACCCCACAATCAAAATGGCTGGTGCTAGTCCTGATGGGTTTGTTGGTGATGACGGTTTAGTTGAAGTCAAATGCCCACAATCACCAAACCATTTACGCTTCTTTATAGATGACAATATAAAGCCTGAATATCGCGCGCAAATGCAATTCCAAATGGCTTGTACGGGACGAAAATGGTGTGATTTTATCAGTTATGACCCGCGTTTCACGAGGCAATCAACATACTTGCGCATGAAAATCAAACGCATTCACCGTGATGAAGAACACATTGAACAGATTAATCAAGCGGTCGAAGCTTTTTTAGCAGAAATAGAACAAGAGATGCAAAAGATTTTGACAAAAGCCGCTTAACTTTATGGGGGGGCTCTCCTCCCAGCACCCCCACCCATTTAAGTAATAAGTAATATAAAAATAGAAAGATAATGAGATGATATTTGATGATGGCGATAGATATGTAACAACCCGTGAATGTGCACAGCTTTTTAGTGTATCAACCACAACGATTCGCAATTGGGTGCTTCAAGGGGAGTTTCCTCAACCTTATAAACTAGGGAGAGCAGTAAGATGGAGAAAAAAAGAGATTCTAGCTTTTACTCCAAAGAAAAATACGGAACAAATAACAACAAATTAAGTAAAATTGTATAAACCACAAGAGGTGGTCTAAAAGGTGGTCTGAAAATTACTGTTTAAAGGAAAATCTATATATTTTAATACGTTAAGGACAAAAAATGGTGCCCCCAGAGAGACTCGAACTCCCGACCCCCTGATTACAAATCAGGTGCTCTACCAACTGAGCTATAAGGGCGCAACCACGTAGGAGTTAGCACAAACTCACAAAAAGGAAAACAGAAAATTATCAATTTTTGTACATATTAAAAGAAAATTATATAAAAAATAAAAATAATCAGCCTATTTCTTTTTTAGCACTTTTTACAGCAACTTTGAATTATCCTTATGTTGATATCTTATAGAATCTGATGATAACTGATATTTTCATTCTTGAATTAAGAATCTGAAGAAGTTGGTTGCTGAGAAAGATATTTCTCTAGCCAATGGATATTATAATTACCATCAGCAACATCTTGATTATTAATGAGATCGCGGAAGAGAGGTAATGTGGTTTTGATCCCATCAACGACAAATTCATCTAAAGCACGCCGTAAACGCATCATACATTCTAAACGGGTACGTCCATGAACAATCAGTTTTCCAATCATACTATCATAATAAGGAGGAATCCGATAACCTGAATAAGCACCTGAATCAACACGAATTCCTAACCCTCCAGGAGTATGAAAATGTGTAATGGTTCCCGGTGATGGCGTGAAGGTAAGAGGATCTTCAGCATTAATACGGCATTCAATGGCATGACCCGAAAAACAAACATCATCTTGTGTCACTGAAAGCTTACAGCCTGATGCAATATGAATTTGTTCATGAACTAAATCTATACCTGTAATTGCTTCAGTTACAGGATGCTCAACTTGTAAACGCGTATTCATTTCAATGAAATAAAATTCACCATTTTCATAAAGAAATTCAATGGTGCCAGCCCCACGGTATCCAAGCTGCGCACAGGCATCTGCAACAATACTACCAATTTTTTTCCGTTCAGTTTCATTAAGAGCAGGTGATGTAGCTTCTTCCCATACTTTTTGATGCCGTCGTTGAAGAGAACAATCGCGTTCTCCCAAATGAATAGCATTTCCCACACCATCACCTATGACTTGAATTTCAATATGACGGGGTTTTTCTAAATATTTTTCTATATAAACAGCATCATCACCGAAAGCTGCTTTTGCTTCTGAACGCGTTGTTTTAAGAGCTATAGAAAATTCCTGTTCTGAATGAACGACTTTCATACCACGTCCACCACCACCGGCAGATGCTTTGATAATAACGGGATAACCAATTTCACGAGCAGTGCGTAAAGCATCTGATTCTTCACTAACAGCTCCATCTGAACCAGGAACGACAGGAATACCAAGTTTTTTGGCAGTTTTTTTTGCCTCAATTTTATCACCCATGATTCGAATATGAGCGGCTGTTGGACCGATGAATGTAATATCATGGGCTTCTAAAACATCTGCAAACTTTGCATTTTCAGAAAGAAAGCCATAACCTGGATGAACTGCATCAGCTCCTGTAATTTCACAAGCAGCAATAATTTGCTGAATACTCAAATAAGAATCGCGAGCGGGAGGAGGGCCAATACAGACACTTTCATCAGCAAGACGAACATGCATTGCGTCTGCATCAGCTGTCGAATGAACAGCTACGGTTTTTATGCCAAGTTCTTTACATGCGCGTAAAACACGAAGAGCAATTTCTCCTCGATTGGCAATGAGGATTTTTCGAATCATAGTTGCCCCTCGCTTTATTCAACAATAATAAGTGGTTCACCAAACTCAACAGGTTGGCCATCTTTGACAAGAACAGTTGTTACTTTGCCTGAGCGCGGTGATGAAATTTGATTCATCGTTTTCATGGCTTCAATGATCAGTAATGTCTCTCCTTCAGAAACATTTTGCCCTACTTCTACAAATGGTTGCGCACCTGGTGAAGGAGCAAGATAAGCTGTTCCAACCATTGGAGAGGTTATTGTATTTTTTGATTTATCTTCTTGGAAAGGTTGTATGGGAGATTCGGTTGTTGGGATTGAAGATGTGACAGAAAAGCTAGGGGTAGCAACAGGTGAATAAATTGTTCGTTCGGAAGAAGTTGAGGTATTTTGGCGTGAAACACAAATACGAAGCTCTCCTTGTTCAACTTCAATATTCGTTAAATTTGTATCATTCAAAATTTCAGCAAGATCACGAATAATTTTCGTATCAATTGCGGTATATTTTGCCGAATCTATTTTTTTTGTTGCCATTTTATTTCTAACTCCTTGATCAATGAAGATCGTCATATTATCTCATTTTATGACTGAATATCTCTAGATTAGGGATGATATCTTTTAAGGCTTTAAAGATATTTATTTCCTTTAAGTCATTATACTTTGCAATTTTAAACTCGTATCTGCTTTACGTAAAATTGCACTTATAAGCCTGTTGTCAAAAAAGAGAAAGCATAAAATCACTTCATTTACAGTATTCTTCTAAAACGGATCAGGTATAGAATAGCTCTTCACTGTGTATTGTCTATCGCTTGTTTTAGCATATCTTGGCTGGCTGCACCGATGAGTATTGTATCACCGATAATATAAGAAGGTGTTCCCGTAATATGAAGTTTAGAGGCAATTTGAATATTTTTTTTAAAGGCGTTTTGCAGATCAGGATCTTTTATTGCGTTACGGAGTTTTTTTTCATCTACTCCTAATGAAACAGCTATTTTTATAGCTTTAGCTTCATTCATTCGCCCCTGATGCATTAAAAGAGCTTTGTGAAACTGTGGATATTTTTCTGGAAATTGTTTTCGAAATGCATAAGCAACAGTATGAACCGCTATAGAATCGGGTCCTAAAATTGGCAAATCCTTGATAATAACCTGTAAATCTGGGTATTCTTTTATCAAGTTTTCTATATCTGAATAGGAACTTTTACAATGCTGACAGTTGTAATCAAAAAAATCAACAAGGATTTTTTTACCATTGGGATTGCCTAAAACAGCGTCATGAGGAGAGTGAAAAATCTCCTTTTCTAATAAATGGATGACAGAGGTTTGTCTTTGTCTTTCGTATTCGTTTTGTTTTTCTAGTTTGTCTTGAAGGATAAGCTGCATTTCAATCATAATTTCTGGATGAGTAAGAAGATACTCTCTCACAATTTGTTGAATATGTTGCGAATCAATATGGGGTGTAACTTTTTCTTTAAGCTTAGATAAAAAATTAGAATCTTCCAGAAGTTGTATTTTTAAATTTTCTAAATTCAAATGGTTTACTGTTTTAGGGTGTGATGTTGCGTTTGATAAAGAAGGGAAAAAAAATAAAATGCTCAATGTAACAGGGACTAAAATTTTTGAAACAAGTGTTACTTTTGAGTTTTGAGGTTGGTGAGTCATCTGTATCCCTTCATATTTTCTATTGTGTTATTGAGTGAACTATATGAAAAGCGTTATCTATGTGCAATAAAGCATTAGCTATAGTGTGCATTCACGAATGAGCAAAAACATCAATTTTTCTCTAAAAAACTTTATATGATGCACATTTGCAAAGATTATGCCTCTGGAGGATAAAAAAATTCTTTTTAATTTGTCAAATGTTGTTTTGATAAAAGGGGGTCAAAAAGCTTTTTATGCCTATTGATTGTGGAGAAAAGCAGGTTGATAATACAATAAAGCGCACTTTTACTGTTGCTTTGTTGAGTCGTGTAAAACAAAATTAAATAATGAAAAGTAAAATTATGAAAACCACAACACATTATGAGCTGTTTATCATTGGGGGAGGAATAAATGGTTGTGGATTGGCAAGAGATGCAGCTGGACGCGGTTTTAAAGTGGGATTAGCTGAAATGAATGATCTTGCATCGGGAACATCAAGTACATCAACAAAGCTTATTCATGGTGGTCTTCGTTATCTTGAACACTATGAGTTCAAACTTGTTCGTGAAGCACTAAAAGAACGTGAAATCATTTTACGTATGGCTCCCCATATTGTACGTCCTTTGCGTTTTCTTCTTCCTTATCATAAGGAATTGCGTCCTGCTTGGATGTTGCGTTTTGGGCTTTTTATTTATGATTATTTAGGAAAATGGAATCAGAAATTATGGCGCAGTAAAACGATTAATTTTTCAAAAAAGTTCTGCTCTATATTAAAGAAAGAATATCAGAGAGGTTTTGAATATTCCGATGCAAGAGTAGATGATGCCCGTTTGGTTATTGCCAATGCGCGTGATGCAGAAAAGTGCGGAGCCGATATAAAAGTACGGACAAAAGTTCTCTCTTTAAAAAAAGAAGACGAAAAATGGCGTATTGTTTTACAAGACAAGTTAAATGGTAAAGAATACTGTGTTACAGCTTCTTATATTGCGAATATGACAGGCCCATGGATTGATCATGTTTTGACAAGCGTATTAGATTGTAAAGAACATCCACCAGTACGGCTTGTTAGAGGTTCTCATATTTTGGTTCCCAAGCTTTATACGCATGATCGTGCTTATATTTTTCAAAATGGCGATGGACGTATTATATTTGCGATTCCGTATCAAGAAGATTTTACCTTGCTTGGAACAACAGATTGTAATTATCGTGGCGATCCAGCTGACGTTCATATTACTGATACAGAGATTCGTTATATTTGCGCAGCAGCCAGTGAATATTTTATACAACCAGTGTCGCCTAAAACTGTTGTTTGGTCTTACTCTGGCGTTCGTCCACTCTATGATGATGGATCTTCAAAAGCACAAGAAATTACGCGCGATTATGTTTTAAAAGAAATGGGAACAGAAAATACACCAAAGATTCTTAATCTTTATGGTGGAAAAATTACAACTTATCGTAAATTAGCTGAAGATGCGATGAAATTTGTTGAGAAAGCGCTTGGTAAAAAGGGAGCATCATGGACGGCTAATGCAGTACTTCCAGGAGGTGATTTCCCTTATAACCAATTAAATACGATCGAAAATAGGATTGCTCTTTTGACGCCAGATTTAGATGCTTTTACACATCGCAGACTTGCACGTTCCTATGGTACGGAAGCATTGATGATATTTGCAAATGGTAAGGCCGATAGAGGAAAAGATTTTGGGCATGGGCTTTATGAAATAGAAGTAAAATGGTTGATGGAAAAGGAATGGGCTCAAACATGTGAAGATGTGTTATGGCGTCGTTCAAAACTTGGACTTTTCTTTAATGAGCAAGAGGTTGATACTCTTTCTTCCTATATGAAAAGCCAAAAAGAAATTGAAAAACATTTATAGTCGTTTAGCTTTACAGATTTTATCTGCGATGTTGTATATTTTTCTTTAGAAGATATCGATATAAGCCATACAGGTTAAAAAGACAGTGATTGTCTATAGTTTTAATTTAATTTTTTGCAACAATCATAAAGTAGCAAAATTGGGTGGAATATTTAGAATGAAATTTGCCTATCCTATGAAAGAAAAATCCAAGAAATATTACTACGAAAAACGCATTGAAAGAAGGTAATTTATAATCGGATCGTATGGAATAAGAAATCTTTGTTTTTATTAGAGGAGAAATAAAAGCACTTTTGTTTCACAATAAAGTGAAAAGGCTAAAGAAAATTAAGCCTACCATGAAAGGTTGTTAATGTTTTAGTTTATTATTTTAAACTTTGTGCTGAAATATATAACGATAGAAGATTAATGGGCTGTAACAAGAACTTTCAAATGTTTATTTATATTACAGAAAATGATTTCTTTTGTCATGTTTATATATCTGAGCATGACTCTATGAGAAGTATCGTTTAATATGGTTGATTATTATAATCCTTTATATAAATTGAATAAAGGGACTGTTATTATCTCATAATGGTCTCAGAGAATCAAACTTTTTATAAACTAAAGTTTAAGTATTTTTTTCTGTATAAAGAGAGAGCTATAGGGATATAAGAACAGTGCCCTTATGATATTTTATAATCTTCCATCGCCTGTAAAGTTTGCAGTAGCACCAATGTTGGACTGGACAGACCGGCATTGCAGATTTTTTTATCGCCTTTTAACAAAAAAAGCGCTCCTTTATACGGAAATGATGGTAGCAGATGCTATCATTTATGGTGTTCGCGAACAATTGTTGGCTTTTAACCATAAAGAATGTCCAGTTGCATTACAATTAGGGGGGGCAGATCCGAAAAAGTTGGCAGAGGCTGCACGGATTGTTGAAGATTTTGGTTATAACGAGATAAATCTCAATGTTGGTTGCCCATCAAATCGTGTTCAGGCAGGTGTATTTGGGGCTTGTTTGATGTTACATCCTGATATTGTAGCAAATGCTGTAGAGGCAATGAAACGAGTGGTTATGATACCTGTAACGGTCAAATGTCGAATTGGAGTAGATGAACAAGATGAAGAATTAGCGTTAGATCTTTTAGCGGATAAAGTTTGGGATGCAGGGTGTGATGCCCTTTGGGTCCATGCGCGCAAAGCGTGGTTAAAAGGATTAAGCCCGAAAGAAAATCGCAATATTCCGCCCCTTAATTATGAAAGAGTTTATAAATTAAAACGTAAATATCCTCATAAATTCATTGGGATAAATGGTGGAATTAAATCAATTGATGAAATCAAAGAACACTTGATTTTCTGTGATGCTGCCATGGTTGGTCGCCAAGTTTATCATGATCCAACTTTGTTAAAACATATCGATCTTGAACTCTATGGGGAGTCGCAGAATAATTTGAGTGAAAGTGATCTTATTGAAACCATGTGTGATTATGCGACGCGACATATTGCATCAGGAGGGCGGCTTTCTCATGTGACACGTCACATGATTGGTTTATTTCATGGGCGGAGTGGGGCACGTCGATGGCGGCAAATATTATCAAATGATGCAACAAAACCAAATGCGGATATATATATTTTAAAAGAAGCTTTTTCCGCTCTCATTGGATAACAGCTCAGCAATTAATATATGTTAAAGTTGATGTCCTTTGTGCTTTGTTTCTTTTGCAAGGATTTTAGGCACTTCGATTTTATAACTCTTTTGTTATAGTAATTTATTTAAGCGGCATGCTGATTGCGCTTATTAGATAGAAAATAGGTAAAGGATATCGTGTAAAGGCAATTATAAGATATTGATGATATTTAGAATCTTGCATGTTTATTGTAGAAAATAGAATATAAAAATCATCGCTTTTATAATATTTAATATTTTTAAAACACTGTCTAAAAAAGCAATAAATTATTCATACCCTATCTATATGACGTGATTTTCATTAAACATTGTAGATTTTAAAAGGTATCTTCATGACCGTTAGTCCATTTGATGATTTTCGTGCTTTGCTTACAAATTTACCTGTTGCTGATGAGTTTTCTATAATTTTGGCTAAAAAGCGGCAAGAAAACTTAACAAAAGCGCGAGGAGCATTAGGGAAACTGGGAGATATTGCTGTTTGGTATGCGGGGTGGAGAGGTACAGAAAAACCTATTGTAACGCGACCTTTGGTCGCTATCTTTTCTGGAAACCATGGTATCGTAGAAGAGAATGTTACGCCATTTCCACAATCTATGACACAAAAGATGGTAGAAAATTTTGCATCTGGTGGTGCCGCTATCAACCAAATTTGTATAGCTTATGATCTTGGATTAAAAATATTTGATTTAGCATTGGAATATCCAACAATGAATATTACAAAGGATGCCGCAATGGATGAGCGGAGTGCGGCTGCTACAATGGCATTTGGTATGGAATCTATTGCTGGTGGGACAGACCTTTTATGTATCGGTGAAATGGGGATTGGCAATACAACAATAGCTTCAGCTTTATGTTTAGCATTATTTGGAGGCGAAGTTGAAGAGTGGACAGGAAATGGTATGGAATCGGAAGGTGATTTTTATCAGCGTAAAATAGCAGCGATTAAGACAGCCGTTGCTTTACATAAGGAGCATTTTAATGATCCTTTTGAGATAATGCGTCGCTTAGGAGGACGTGAAATTGCTGCTATGGTCGGTGCTATTTTAGCTGCAAGAATGGAAAAAATACCCGTTATTTTAGATGGTTTTGTAGCAACAGCAGCAGCTGCTATCCTTTATAAAATGCATCCAAGAGCGCTTGAACATACCCTTGTTGGACATGCTTCTTCTGAGAAAGCTCATCGGAAGCTTTTAAGAAAAATTGGCAAAGAACCACTTCTGGATTTGGGAATGCGCCTTGGTGAAGGGACAGGAGCCGCTATGGCTGCTGGTATCGTCAAAGCTGCTGTTTTAACACATGCGCAAATGGCGGTTTGGGAACAAGAAAGTTTGAATACCTAAAGGATGATGAGAAGGATATACAAAACTCTTAAGAACTTTGTTCATTCGCCTTTTCGTGTAATTTAATATAATTAAGTGGAAGTTCTGTTGTATATTTAATTTGTTCCATTGCAAAAGAAGATGAAACATCACGGATGTCAATTTTAGAAATTAATTTTTTATAAAAAAGATCATAAGCTTCAATATCGGGAACAACGACACGCAATAAATAGTCGATATCTCCACTCATTCGATAAAATTCAATGACCTCACGGAATTCTTGCACAATTTTTGAAAAACGCTTAAACCATTCATGACTATGGGTGTTTGTTCGAATAGAAACAAAAACAGTAACGTGCGCATTTACTTTTTCTGGAGAAAGAACGGCAACGCGACGCTGAATAACGCCATCTTCTTCAAGTTTTTGAATTCTACGCCAGCAAGGGGTGGTCGAAAGTCCTATTTTTTTAGCAATATCAGCGACAGACAGTGTCGCATTTTCTTGAAGAAGATGTAAAATTTTTCGGTCAAGACGATCCATATTTTTTCTCAATATCTTAATTCATAAAAATTTACGCACTAAACGACGTAGATATACAATAAGCTCATCGTTAAACCATGGATTTTTCTGTAACCAAGAAGTATTTCGCCATGATGGATGAGGCAAAGGCATAACATTATAGCCTCGAGGTTGGGAAATGGAAAGGATATTTCTCCAATCACGAACGGTTGCTGAAACAGTTTTATGTTTTAATTCTGTAATATGCCACTTTTGCGCATAACTACCAATAGCAAGAACAAGCTTTATTTGAGGCATGGCTTGAAATATTTTTTCGTGCCATATTTCTCTACATTCACGTCTTGGTGGTAAATCAGCTTTATTTTTGTCATAACCTGGAAAACAAAATCCCATAGGAACAAATGCAAAAAGAGATCGATTATAAAATTCTTCTTTTGTTACATTAAGCCAATCACGTAATCTTTCGCCAGAGCGATCATTAAAAGGGATAGATGTTTCATGGACACGCAATCCTGGTGCTTGTCCTGCGATTGCAATCGAAGCCGTATCAGATAAATAAATGACAGGATTTGGATCATGAGGAAGAGGAGGAAAATAATGTGGTTGTTGGATACAAACCCGACAGGAATAGATTTTTTTTTCAAGTTTGATAATATGATTACGTTGTTTCATTGATCAATAAAATTTGAAAATATTTTTCTTATTCTGTGCGAGGATTTGCTTTGCGCCATTCTTTTGGTCGTTGAAAACTTGATGCCCATATTCCCTTTTTTTTTCTTCGGGCTTCTTTCTCTTCTTTGGGGTATTCATAATAGCTTACAGCCCAACCATTTTGTACAAGTGTTGCGTTGATATTGCTAATTTGTTTTGTTTGACATGTTGCAAGGATACGGCGATATTTATCTGTTTTATACCAATAGCATGTGACAGTTTGATTTTCGAGTAGTTGTTCTAAAAATCTTTTTGCCTCAAGTCCACAAGGGTATCGTGCATCTTTTTTTCCACAAAATTGATGGAGTTCAGGAGCATCAATTCCAACCAGTCGAATCTTAATGGAAGAAATCGTGATGGAATCGCCATCAGTGATTGATGCCTTTCCTTCAACAGAATTTTGAAAAGAAAATTTTTCTTTTTGAGGCAACGGTTGAGTCTGATTAAAATAAGTTGCCATAATGATAAGAATGCTAGCAGTGATAATAAAAAGACTAAAACCGATATTTTTTTTAAAGCTTCTTCGATGAAAATGAGAAAGAAATTTTTTCATGAAATAAAGAAACTGCTACTATCGTTCATTATAACGCATTCTGTTGAGTATCGCTTATAACTCTTTCAAAAATTTCATTCACATGACGAAATAACATTCCGTTTTAATGATAAAACTTTTATCAGATATCACAACAATCAAATGCCCATGCAGTATAATATGTAAGCAACTTAAAAAATAAATCAACTCAAGCCAAATCTGTATAGAACATCCAAATTTAAAGTTGCACAAACTTTAAAGTAAATTTTTTAAGATACAAAAAAACACTCTCCAAAAAATAACTTTGAAGAGCAATAAGGCCACATTTCTTTTGGAGTATAAAACCTATCAAGAATGATTGGCTTACTTATTTAATTTTTGTTTCTTTAAATTCAACGTGTTTTTTTACAACTGGATCATATTTACGTTTGCTCATTTTATCTGTCATTGTACGGCTGTTTTTCTTTGTTACATAGAAAAAGCCAGTATCTGCAGTTGATAAAAGCTTAATCTTAATGGTTGCTGCTTTCGCCATAATGTAAAAATCCTATTTATACTGAAAAAAATATTATCGCTGTCAAAATTTATTTCCGACATCATCAGATTTTCCCGCAACACTACGGATGTTCTCAAAAAAGTCAAGAGCTGATTAATTTTCTCATAAGTTGGACAAACACTAAAATGACATATAAACCGAAAAAAACAGCCATAGCGATTGAAAAACCAAAGGGGTTAAAAATATCCATTGATTTTCCAATAAAGGTTGGTCCAATGAGCATACCAATTCCATAATAAAAAATAAATGCAGAATTAGCAGCAGCAAGTTCTTGACCTTTAAGACGTGCCCCTAAATGTGCAAGACTAATTGTATAAAGGCTCGCTGATACCCCCCCCAGAAGAAACAGATCAAACATCAAAATCCATGGATATTGAATAATCCATGGTACTATAAAAGTTCCGACAAAACCTAAGATAGCGCAACCTATTAGCGGATAACGTCGATCTTTGGAATAGTCGCTTATCATGCTGATAGGAATTAAGAGGAAAATATTCCCAAGTGCAAGGGTTGCCATAAAGTGTGCTGCTTCATTCTCATTATACCCAATGGATAAACTAAAAGGTATCATAAGAGTTAATACGCCCATTTGAATGGCTCCATAAACAAGGACTGCCATCATTGCGCTTGGAACGTGAAAAAGATAACGAAAAAATGGTGTATATTGGTTTTTTTGAAATTCTGGACTTAATTTCCAAGCTGCAAGAATTGGTATAGTAGCAAGTATAATAAGGCTATAGCCAACGCCAAAAGGAATAAATCCTTGTGTGCCCACTTTTGCTAGCAGCGCTAGACCTATCACAAACCCTAATCCTAAGACAATAGCATAAATAGAAAGAACTAAACCGCGTTTTTTGGGGGGAGCATAACTGTTGATCCAAAACTCTGACAGGATAAACATAACTGTCACGGTGAAATGTAATATAAACTTTAAGATAAACCAAACCCATATGGGATCAAAAAAATAGAATCCTAAAAAACTTAAAGATCCTATCGCCATCATAAATAATATTGTTTGAGTGATGCCTAAGCATAAGGCAATTCGAGACGTAAAAATAGCTGCAATAATTGTGGCGATTCCACCAACTGTTCCACTATAGCCGATCATACTATTAGAAAGTCCTTTCTCAGCCATAAGAAGAGAGACAAGTTGTGTTCCCATTGCCAATGCTGTTCCAACAGTGCCAATGGTTGCAATAGCGGCAATAATTGCACGCAAAGAATTATTTTGGGAATCAATTTTTTTTTTCATGAGAGTGGTATAAGGTACTTTTGTTTATTCAAATAACGAAAAGATGATCCGAAATGAAAGAAAGATCAAACCATTTTTTTCAGTTTCTTTCATTTCATTGAGTATAAAAAACTCTGCAGGACTTTTCATATAAAGTAAAATATATTTTATTATATGATAAAGAAATAATATTGTATACATAAAATAATATATATACTCTATATTATAGATAATTTCGTAGTTTAACTCGCTGTTATCTTATTTATTATTAAATATTGAAGAGTAAATAAAAAGTTTAATATTTTCTTCTTCCATAAAAACTACGCTTTTGTTTTTTTAATTTGTTTTTATGGTAAGATATCGATGAAAATTGGATTGGACGAGGCTCTGTTAAGAGATCAAAGCTTAAAGCACCAGCAAAAGGTTGTACAGTTATAAGTTTTACTTCTACAATATCACTGAGCTGGTAGCCTTTATGGCTATGTTGTCCTACAAGAACATGTCGCGCTTCATCAAAGTGGTAATAATCATTTTTAAGTGTAGAAATAGGGACAAAACCATCTGTATTGAGTTTATCAAGAGAGATAAAAAGACCCGCTTTTGTGACTCCAGAAATGCGCCCTGTAAAAACACGGCCAATTTTATTCGTTAAATAGTGAGCAACAAGCCTATCAATCGTTTCTCTTTCAGCGACCATTGCACGACGCTCATATAAAGAAATTTGCGTAGCAATTTCTGCAAGGTTTTGTTCTTGCGTGTCAGTTAATTGATCATTTCCTAGTTTAAGCACTTTAATGAGTGCTCGATGAATAATGAGATCAGCATAACGGCGAATTGGCGATGTAAAATGTGTATAGTTCTGCAAATTCAAACCAAAATGGCCACTATTTTTAGGATTGTATTCTGCTTGTGATTGTGAACGCAAAATAACTTGATTGACCAGTTCTTGTTGTTGAGTACGAGCAACCTTTTCTAAAATTCTATTAAGACGTGCTGATGTTAATTCAGCACTTTTGGAGAGCGGTATCCCTAAACTTTGAAGGAAATTTCGCAATATTTCTTGTTTGGCAAGAGAGGGTTTGTCATGAACACGATAGATGAGGGGTTGATGATGTTTTTTTAATGTTTCACAGGCCGCAATATTGGCTTGTATCATAAATTCTTCAATCAAACGATGGGCTTCTAAATGTTCTTCACTCACAACATCTTGGATGCATCCATTTTTATCAAGAATAATCTTTTTTTCTGCTATTTCTAATTCGAGTGGTTGTCGACGATCCCGAGCTGCTTTAAGGCATGCATAGGCTTCCCATAAGGGGTGCAAAATATTTTCAAGCAGGGGCGCACTTTTTTTATGGATATGTCCCTTTTTTGCCAATTGTGCTTCTTGATAGGAGAGTTTAGCTCTTACACGCATCATAATACGATGAAAACTATGTTGTTGTTTATTACCGTTTGCATCAAAAATCATACGAACAGCTAGAGCTGGTCTTTCTTTTCCTTCACGCAGAGAACACAAATCATGAGAAAGGCGTTCAGGCAGCATTGGCACAACGGTGTCAGGAAAATAAATAGAATTTCCGCGTTTTAATGCTTCTTTATCTAAAGCACTTCCTGTTTGAATATAGTAAGAGACATCTGCAATGGCCACAATAATAATCCAACCACCATTATTTGTAGGGTCATTATCCTTGCTTGCGTAAACTGCATCATCATGGTCTTTGGCATCTGGTGGATCAATCGTAATAAATGGTAATTGTCGCCAGTCTTCGCGATTATCCATATTGGCAGTTTTGATATGTTTAACTTGCTCAAGAACGTTTTCAGGAAAAATATAAGGAATTCCTTTTGAAAGAAGAGCAATCATTGAAAGTGTTTTCTCACTCTTAATATGCCCTAAAACATTTTTTATTTGCGCACTTTTTAGTCCATATCCAGTATTTTTTTTTATTTCAACTTCAACGAGATCACCCGTTTCGATCTTCATTTCTGGAGACATTTCAACGATGAGCTCATTGGTTTTGCGGTCTATAGGATCGAGGCGCCATTGATTATTTTCTAACTTTCGTACAACACCAAATGTGCTCTTTGGGGATAGTTCAATTTTACGAATAATTCGCCCCGTATAAGGGGAATTTTGAGAATTTTTATTTCGAAAAACTTTTACAAGAACATGATCTCCAACACCAATACTCCCTCCCTTTATGTGACGAAAAGAGTGAATTTCAATATTGGGTTTTGGCGTTTCTTCCCATTCAAGAGGTTGTGCAATAAAACTGCCATCGTTATCACGTCCACTAATTTTTACTAAAGCAACAGGAGGCAACTTTCCTTTGTTTATTCGCTTTTTATGCTGTTTAGATATAAGATTTTGATCTTTTAACGCACATAATATATCTCTAAGCCAGATACGAGAATCACCTTTTAAGTTAAAAGCTTTAGCGATTTCTCGTTTACTTGACCGATCAGGGTTCTCATTGATAAAGGAAAGAATGTCTTCCTTATTGGGCAATTTTTCTCCCTTGAATGAGGAGAGATATTTTACATTTTTTTCACCTTTAGCCAAAATTTATGTCTCTTTTGTTTTTGCTTTTGTTTTGGAAGAAGCTCTTTTTGAAGTCGTCTTTTTACTCGATGCTTTAGCCGATATAAGTTCTAATGCCTCTAGAAGTGTTACACTAATGGGATCTTTATCTTTTGGCAATGTTGCATTAATTTTACCCCAATTGACATAAGGACCATAACGCCCATTGCGCACAGTGACAGTTCCTCCTTCTGGATGCTCCCCTAATGTCGCCAATGCTGCAGATGTTGTTCTGCTTTGCTTGGTTTTATTTTCTTGTTGTTCTGCCAATACTGTAACAGCACGATTGATACCAATATCAAAAACTTCATCCGAATGAAGAAGGCGCGCCGATTTTCCATTATGACTAAGGTAGGGACCATATCGTCCAATTGTTGCTGTGATCATTTTGCCAGTTTCAGGATGGATTCCAATTTCACGGGGAAGGGATAGTAAAGCCAAGGCTTTTTCAAGGGTTATATTTTCTGCTTGCCATTCTTTTGGTAGTCCTGCACGTTTGGCTTCTTTACTTTCACCTCGTTGAACATAGGGACCAAAACGACCATTGCGAAGAGAGATATCTTTTTCTGTTTCAGGATCAATCCCAAGCATAACAGGTTCGTCATTGCTTACAGTTTTATTTTCTTCTTCTGTCTCTGTACCAAGTTGGCGTGTGTATTTACATTCAGGATAATTGGAACAACCAACAAAAGCACCATAACGACCAAGTTTTAATGATAATTGACCATTTTTACAGAGAGGACAGGAACGTACATCACTTCCATCTTCGCGTTCAGGAAAGGCAAGAGGCGCTAATGTTACATTTAAAACATCAAGAACATTGGCGATACGGAGTTCTTGGATATTGCTAATCGATGCATTAAATCCATCCCAAAAATCGCGTAATACGTCTTTCCAAGAAAGTTTGCCATCAGAGATAAGATCCAGCTTTTCTTCAAGATCTGCTGTGAAACCATATTCTACATAGCGATTAAAGAAATTTTCAAGAAAAGCTGTAACAATACGCCCCTTAGCATCAGGAATAAGTTTGCGCTTATCAATGATAATATATCCACGATCACACAATGTTGCCAATGTAGAGGCATAAGTTGAAGGACGACCAATTCCTAATTCTTCAAGCTTTTTAATTAATGAGGCTTCAGAATAACGAGAAGGAGGCTCTGTGGTATGTTGTAGAGATTCAACTTTTTCTTTTGTAAGTGCTTCGCCCGTGTTTATTTGTGGTAAACGTGTCGTTTCATTTTCTTCATTATTTTCTTCGTCTCGTTGATCCGTATAGACGGAAATAAATCCGTCAAAACGAACAACAGATCCTGTTGCTCGAAGATTTGCACGGTTGTCTCCTTGCTGGGCTTCAATTTCAACGGTTGTACGTTCAATCTCAGCAGAACACATTTGGCTGGCAATAGCGCGCTTCCATATCAGTTCATAGAGCTTTGCCTGATCATTGTCGAGAAAATCTCGTATTTGGTTGGGGGAGCGTTGAAAATCTGTTGGGCGGATTGCTTCATGCGCTTCCTGGGCATTTTTTGCCTTTGTTGAATAAAAACGCGGTTTTTCAGGAATATAGTCCTTTCCAAAAGATTCATGAATGACTTTTCTTGCAGAATCAATGGCTTCTGGCGCTATTTGTACACCATCGGTACGCATATAAGTAATAAGTCCTGCCATTTCACCGTTAATTTCAATCCCTTCATAAAGCTTTTGGGCAATTTGCATCGTGCGAGAAGCTGAAAAGCCTAATTTTGAAGAAGCAGCTTGTTGAAGTGTAGAGGTTGTAAACGGAGGAAAAGGATTTCTTTTTGTAGGTTTTGCTTCAACACTGAGTGTATGATATTGAGCCTTCTCCAACATGAGGCGAATTTGATCTGCTTGTTCTTGAGATTGAATATCAAGTTTGCCAATCTTCCTTTGATTAAACATTGTCAATCTTGCTTGGAAATGATCATTTCTGATGGTTTTTAACTGTGTTGTAATGGACCAATAATCTTCTTTGATAAAACGTTCTATTTCTGATTCACGGTCACAAATAATACGCAAAGCAACTGACTGCACACGCCCAGCCGAGCGTGCACCAGGGAGTTTACGCCATAAAACAGGTGAAAGTGTAAAACCAACGAGGTAATCAAGGGCACGACGTGCAAGATAAGCATCAACAAGTGATGTATCAATATCACGTGGATTGTTCATGGCATCAAGCACAGATTTTTTAGTGATGGCATTGAAGACAACTCTTTTAATAGGTTTATCTTTTAAAACTTTTTTTTGACGAAGAACATCCAGAATATGCCATGAAATAGCTTCTCCTTCGCGATCAGGGTCTGTCGCTAAGATAAGGCTATCGGCTTCTTTAACGGCTTTTGCTATTTCATTTAAACGTTTAGCAGCCGCAGAATCCATATCCCATTTCATCGAAAAATCTTGATCCGGTAAAACGGAACCATCTTTTGCAGGTAAATCACGAACATGTCCAAATGATGCGACAACTTTGTATTGAGACCCAAGATATTTATTAATTGTTTTTGCTTTTGCTGGAGATTCAACGATAACGATATTCATAATTTTACCCGAATATTGAAATAAAAAACTTTTTTATAAACGCCTTTCACACGAATAGCTAATAGCAATTGCTTAAGAACATATAAAAAAAATATTAGCCATATAAAAAACATGAATGTTGTACAACTTGTGATTGTTATTATTAAAACGCACCCTATATAGAATTACACGATTTATTTTCCACTGTTATTACAAAAATGTACGGCGAAATACTAAGATAACGTCTATTGAGAGGTAGCTAGGAGGGGAAATGCTCAAGGATAGAGGATTATGTTTATAAATCATTTGAAAGTTATCCAATATATTACAGACATGTCAAAGCAGATGAATCAGATGGCGCGTCAGGCGCATAGTCCGCTTTTAGCATTGCTTTTGGATATGGTTGCCAAAGAAGGACAAAGCATTATTAATAGTGCAGAGGCTCTTGGGGAAGATCAAGATTCGACAATGACACACAACCACCAGAGTGTCGAATAAGCTTTCCAGCAAGCTCTAGTTCCACCAACAAGAGGTAGAGAGTTGGGAGTGAAACACCTGAGTGGGTACTGAGTGTGTCTAAGTCGATTGGCGTTGTTGAAAGAGCAGAAAGGACTGCTGCGCGTGCTGCATCATCACTTGTTAAAGAGGGATGAGAATTTTTTTCGGAGGCTGAATTAAAATTCTCCTTTTCAATTTTAAAAGAGGATGGTTCCTCAAAAAAATTGAGTTGGGAATTTGGAAGCGGTGAAATTAATGGCGTAAGTGTTTCTATGATGTCAGAAGGATGTGTGGTGAGAAGAGCTCCGTCCTTAATAAGGTTGTTTGTGCCAACAGATCTTGGATCAAGTGGGGAACCGGGAATAGCAAAAATTAACCGTCCCATTTCAGCTGCTTGACGTGCGGTAATTAAGGATCCTGAGCGCAAAGCTGCTTCCACAACCAAAAGACCAAGTGATAGAGCAGCAATAATACGGTTTCTCCTTGGAAAATCGATAGCACGTGGCTTCCAAGAGATAGGCATTTCGCTGATGATGGCTCCGCCATTAGCGATAATATCTTCATGCAGCTTTTTATTTTCAGGCGGATAGATATGATCAATTCCCCCTGCCATAACTGCAACTGTTCCTGTTTTTAAACTTGCTTGATGCGCAACGCTATCAATTCCACGAGCGAGACCAGAAATTGTTACAAAATCTGCTTTTCCCAGAAAATGTGCAAATTGAGCTGTAAGCTTTTTTCCAGCTGCTGAAGCATTTCGAGAGCCTATAATTCCAACCGAAGTTCTTTGAAAAATTGAAACATTACCTTTGATAGCAATAAGCGGGGGAGGGGAATCTGTAACCTTAAGAAAAGCTGGATAATCTGGTTCTCCCATACCGATAAACCGAACACCTGATCTTTCAGCTTCTTGTATTTCTTTTTCTGCATCTTCTAAGCTTGCTATTTTAAGTGATGCAGTCCCCTCTCCTTTTCTATTAAGCTCTGGCAATGCTGCTAGAGCATTTTCAGCTGTTTTATAATAATCAATAAGATTGCGAAAGCTAACAGCTCCAATATTTTCACTGCGCAATAACCGTAACCAGTTTAGACGTTGATGATCAGTAAGCAGGATTCCTTTATTTATTTCTGTTTTGTGTCCCAATCTTATTTTCTTCCCCAATGAGTAATCTACTGATATTTGCAGAATGTTTTATGAACACAAATAGGCTCATCGCGATCAGCATACAACAGAAATAAGTATCGGAAAAATAAAAAACAAATATCGGCGTGATCGTAACTGCAACAAGCGCAGATAACGAAGAATAATGCATGAGAAGAAAAATTGCACTCCATACAATAATAAAAATAATTGCTGCGGGCCAATAGACACCTAAGCAAACCCCTAGATAGGTAGCAACACCTTTGCCACCTTTAAATTTAAGCCATACGGGAAAAAGATGTCCTAAGAAAGCAAAAAAACCCGCTAGAGAAATAAGGATACTATTGTTGAGCGGATCACTAAAGAATTTTATAATGAAGACAACAATAGCTCCTTTCAACATATCACAAAGAAGTGTTAGAGCAGCAACTTTTTTATTTCCTGTTCGTAAAACATTTGTTGCTCCAATATTGCCGGAACCGATTGTTCTTATGTCGCCAAGTTTGGCCAATCTCGTCAATAGAAGACCAAATGGGATCGAGCCAATGAGATAAGATACGAGAAAAATAAACCATGGAGTGAATTGGAAAAATATTTTTACTTCATTCATTAAGAATCTCATTAAGTTTGTTGATCTAATTTAAAAATGGATTTCCCTTTCACAAAGGTCTGGAGCACACGTCCTTGAAAACGTGCATTCTCAAAAGGGGTATTTTTTGAACGTGAATAGAGCTTATCTGTCGACACAACCCATGGCTCTTCAAGATCAACCACAATAAGGTCTGCATAAGCACCTTTCTTTAGTGTTCCTGCATCGATTCCAAAGAGCTTTGCAGGCGCTGTTGACAAAAGTTCAGTTATCCGTAGAAGAGATAGGCTTTCATCATGATAAAGACGCAAAGCCGCACTTAATAAGGTTTCCATACCAATAGCGCCAGCTGCTGCGTCATTGAATGGTAAATGTTTTGTGTCAATACCCTGAGGATCATGGGAAGAGACAATGACATCTATCGTCCCGTCTTTTATTGCTTCAATCAGTGCGATACGGTCTTCTTCTGTACGCAATGGGGGCGTGAGGCGGAAAGAAGTTTGATATTCACCAATATCATTTTCGTTGA
Organism: Bartonella tribocorum; assembly: GCF_002777915.1. GTDB lineage: Bacteria > Pseudomonadota > Alphaproteobacteria > Rhizobiales > Rhizobiaceae > Bartonella > Bartonella tribocorum_A. Next base: position 20,658 of record NZ_NJGE01000013.1, read on the forward strand.
GAGATAAATGATTGATCGAGACACCGGCTGAAATTTTCTCACTGCGTTTCTTGCCTAAGCGAAGCGCATCAGCAGAGAGTGCTGTTGATATCTGGGCGGCATGATAGCGTGTTTGCGTTAATGCTGCTAAGCGCAGATCCCTTTCAAGGGGGATAACTTCTGCTTCGCGGGGGATGCCAGAAAGACCAAGCCAACTGGCGAGCAGTCCTTCATTCATTACGCCTTGTCCTGTAAGATCTTTATCTTGCGTTTCGTGTATCAATGGAACATCAAAATCGCCTGCATAAGTCATTGCACGTCGCATAACAGATGAATTTTGAAGTGTTTTTTTTCCTTCACTAAAAGCAACGGCTCCTGCATCCTTGAGCAAACCAAATTCGGTTATTTCTTGTCCGTTGAAACCTTGTGTGATTGCCGCAACGGGATAAATACTGACCGATGACATTTCCCCTGCTGTACGCTTAATAAATTGAACGAGGGCAATATTATCAATAACTAGGTGGGTGTCTGGCATCATAAGAAAGGAAGTAATACCACCTGCTGCGGCTGCTTGACTTGCAGATGCAATTGTTTCACGATTTTCATTTCCTAGTTCCCCAACAAAAACACGTGCATCAACAAGACCAGGGAGAATTGCTTTGTTTTGTGCATTAATAACTTCTGCGCCTTCAGGAATCCCCTGATTTAGAGCTTCTTTTCCAGCGGCTATAATCCGCCCATTTTCAACAATAACTGTACCGATTTCATCGATCGCGCGTGAAGGATCAATAATACGAGCCTTTTGAAAAACAAGTGGTTTTATCATTTTTTTTCTCCATTGATCTTCAAACGTGAATCTAATAAAGCCTCCATGACCGCCATACGCACTGCAATTCCCATTTCTACTTGTGTATGAATCATACTTTGTGGTCCATCGGCTATATCAGATGCAATTTCCACACCACGGTTTATGGGACCAGGATGCAAAATAATGCAATCATTTTTGGCATAGGCTAAATTTTTTTTATGTAAGCCAAAATAGTGAAAATATTCACGCGTGGAGGGGATAAAAGAGCCTGTCATCCGCTCATGTTGTAAGCGTAGCATCATGATAACGTCAGCACCTTTAAGGCCTTCTTTCATGGTGTTAAAAACCTCAACACTCATATGATTAATTTTACTGGGTAAGAGCGTTGAAGGGGCAACAGCACGAACGCGAGCCCCCAAAGCATTAAGACTAAGGATATTCGAACGTGCAACACGTGAGTGCAAGATATCTCCGCAAATGGCAACAGTTAATCCTTCAATACGACCTTTTGCTCTTTTAATGGTGAGAGCATCTAATAAAGCTTGGGTTGGGTGTTCATGAGCACCATCACCTGCATTAATGACACAACAATCAACTTTTTGCGCTAATAAAGCTGCTGCTCCCGCACTGCTATGACGAAAAACCAGTATATCTGGTTTCATTGCATTAAGCGTTGCAGCTGTATCAAGTAATGTTTCCCCTTTTTTTACAGATGAGTTGCCGATCGCGATACTTATCACGTCTGCTCCCAACCTTTTACCGGCTAATTCAAAAGAAGATTGTGTTCGTGTCGAGGCTTCAAAAAAGAGATTAATTTGAGTTCGTCCGCGCAAAATAGATTTTGTTTTATCAATTTTGTTAGAAAGGATAACGTTTGCTTCTGCACGATCAAGCAATGTATTAAGGTCTTGTACACTCAGATCTTTAATAGCTAAAAGATGTTCATGAGGGAAAAGTGGAAAAAATTTATCTTGAATCATAGCATTCTTCTTTATCTCTCTCTAAACAGGTTAAACAAGCATTTGTTTGAATATGATAAATGTTTCTTAACTCTAAAAAGACAAATAGTCTATGATATGAATGATATGAATATAGGAATAGACCTATGAGTGCTGTCTCTGCGCAAAATGCTCGTCGAAAAAATACATTTCTTAGTGATACGCTTATGTTTCGTATGGCCTCTACTTTGCCTAAGTCTTTATTAGCAAGCTTTGAAGAAATAGGGGATTTTGCTGCGAGTCAAAAAGCATGGAATCTTTCTTGCTCAGCGAATCATTATAAGCCTTTACTGCGTTATAACGATGAATGGGGAAAGCAGGCAGAAAAATTAGAAATACATTCTTCCTATCAAGACCTTCAGCAATATTCTAGACAAGCGGGGCTGGTTACCTCGCTTTGGGAAAATACGAGCTCAGAAAATGGGGTACGTTATCAAGCGCGTGCGATTCGTTTGGCTTTATCTGCTGGTTTAGAAACAGGGCATTTGAATGAGGTTACTATAACCAGTGCAGCGATTGCTGTCTTAATTAGTGATAGTGAGCTTTTTAAAAAATGGCAAAATGTGCTTTTGTCACGCCAATATGATTCTTCATCAAAGCCTATTCATCATAAAAAATCTGCGTCTCTGACGTGTGCTTTTGATGACATTGAACAATACGCTTTCAATTTTCCAAGTGTTAAGAAAATTTCTTTCGATGAAAATATGGAACGAGATCTGTATCGTTTAAATGTTGTAAAAACCAATGTTATTAATCCTACAGCTGATGGATATCTCGTTAGTGCAGATTTAAATGGTCACTTAAGTTGCTTTTTTGTTCCACGCATACAGGAAAATGGTGCATTAAATGGATTGATATCGATTCGTCATTTAATTCAGCGTTCTGGAGAACTTTTAACACCAGAGGGGATTGTTGATTTTCAAGGCAGTTATGGCTGGCTTTTAGGAAATGCTGGAGAAGGTCTTAAAGTTATTAAAGATATTGAGACGATGATGCGTTTTGATCAATCTGTCATATCGGCAGGTGTTTTGCGAGCTGCTCTACAATTTGGTATAGATTTTTTCCGGAAAAAAATGCCAAATCAGCCTTTGCCACCCCTGACAGAACGGATTTTTGCAGATATTGCCTTAGATATTGCTGCTTCACAAGCATTGGTTTTGCGTTTAGCAAGAGCGTTTGACAATGCAGCAAATGACCGTTCTGAAGCAGCTTTTGCGCGCATTATGACACCTATTATTACTTATCACGTCAGTCAATTGGTTCTGCCTATTATTGGCGAAATTATTGCACAAGTTGGTATTGAAAGTTTTATAGAGAATAATCCATTATCACAAATGTTGCATAATGGGCCTGCACGAATTGTGAGAAATGGTTCTGCTAATCAATTGGTAAAGGATGCCATTCTTATTGCTGAAAAAGCTCCAGGATTATTTCAGAAATTATTAGAAAAAATTGCTCTTGATATTGGCCCAGCAGGACCAAGAGCCATTGAAATTATTAAGTCTGCTGGTGATATGGCCACGGCAAATGAAGGTGCAGGAAGATTTTTTGTTGAACAAGTAGCCTATGCAGCTGCTGCTGCGTCATTACGTTCTACGGATATAGAACATGTTGCAAATGCCTATATGGAAAGCCGTCTTGGTGGACAATGGAGATCTTCCTACGGGATGCTCATTGCTCGTTATAATGCAGGGCATTTGCTTAATGTCCTCTATCCTTCCATATGATGAAAGTTTTGAATTCTATTGAGAGCACCTTGCAATATAAAAGCGGCGGCTGCCGAATCAATTCTGCTTGCTCTTTTAGTCCGTGATACATTCATTTCTAAAAGAGAACGCTCTGCGGCAATTGTTGATAGGCGTTCATCCCAAAAAACAAAAGGAATTTTTGTATAAGCTTTCATATTGCTCACAAAAGCTCTGGTTGCTTGAACACGAGAGCCGCTACTTCCATTCATATTAAGAGGTAAGCCAATGACAATAACGCCTACATTTTCATGATCAAAAATTTTAATAAGTGTGTTGGCATCTTCTGTAAATTTTTTTCGTTGGAGCACAGGGCGTGGATTTGAAACAGTCAGCCCCATATCAGAAATCGCAATTCCGATCGTTTTTGTCCCTAAATCTAAGCCTGCTATTGTTTGTCCAGGCAAAAGATGTGTCATAATTTCATTTATATTAATAACAGCCATAGGGATTATAATACGTTTTTTAATATTTCAGATCTATAATTATATTATCTATTCATCTTATCTAATATTCTTGCGCTTGCAAGTGCAGCCTTGTATAGCCAGATAAAGATCAATAAATAAACAAAAAAACAGAAAGGCGTAAAGAATATGTCTGTTGATCAAGAGACCGTCAAACGGGTTGCACGTTTAGCGCGGATTGCTATCCACGATAATGAGGTGGAACCTATGACAAAAAAATTCAATGCTATTTTAGGCTTTGTAGAGCAATTGAATGAAGTTGATGTCAGTGAAGTTGAGCCATTAACATCTGTGATACCGATGACTCTACGAATGCGTGAAGATAATGTTACAGATGGCAATAAAGCAGCAGATATTGTCGCCAATGCACCTGTTACAGAAGAAAATTTTTTTCTTGTCTCAAAAATTGTTGAGTAACTTTTTATATTTTTGAAATTTGAGAACCAATATGACTGATTTAACAACCCTCACAATTGCACAAGCTCGTGATGCTCTCATAAAGAAAAAGCTCAAAGCAACAGAATTAACAGAAGCTTATTTAAAAGCAATAGAATTGGCGAATCCAACTTTGAATGCTTATGTAGCAATAACAGCAGAGCAAGCAAGAAAAATGGCCGCTGAATCAGAGCGCCGTTTGGCGAAAGGAGAGGGGGGGCTTTTGGAAGGAATTCCCTTGGGGATTAAAGATCTTTTTGCAACCCATGGTGTTCATACTCAAGCCTGTTCAAATATCCTTGATGGTTTTAAACCAAACTATGAATCAACCGTTACGGCTAATTTATGGCAAGATGGTGCTGTGATGTTGGGAAAACTTAATATGGATGAGTTTGCTATGGGCTCTTCTAATGAGACATCATATTATGGTCCCGTTATTAGTCCATGGAGAAAAAAAGACTCAAATGAGAGACTTGTCCCCGGTGGTTCTTCGGGGGGATCGGCAGCCGCTGTTGCCGCACAAATTTGTGCTGGAGCAACAGCAACAGATACAGGTGGATCAATACGTCAACCCGCAGCTTTTACTGGAACTGTAGGAATAAAGCCAACTTATGGACGTTGTTCGCGATGGGGCGCTGTCGCCTTTGCTTCATCTCTTGATCAAGCTGGACCTATTGCTAGAAATGTTCGTGATTGTGCTATTTTACTCAGATCAATGGCCTCTTTTGATGAAAAAGATTCTACTTCCGTGAATTTACCAGTTCCTGACTATGAAAGTTATCTTGGACAATCAATCAAAGGAATGAAAATTGGTATTCCAAAAGAATACTACCTCGATGGGATGTCTCAAGAAATTATTGATCTTTGGCAAAAGGGAATAAATTGGTTAAAAGAAGCAGGAGCTGAAATACACAATGTTTCTTTGCCTCATACAAAATACGCTCTACCTTCTTATTATATTATAGCGCCTGCAGAAGCCTCTTCTAATTTAGCACGTTATGATGGTGTGCGTTTTGGTTTGCGTGTACCTGGAAAAGATATCATTGAGATGTATGAAAATACGCGTTCTGTTGGTTTTGGTGATGAAGTCAAACGGCGTATTCTGATAGGGACTTATGTTCTTTCATCAGGTTATTATGATGCTGGTTATCTAAGAGCTCAAAAAGTAAGAACACTTGTAAAACGTGATTTTGATCAATGTTTTGATGCAGGCGTTGATGCTATTCTTACACCAGCAACACCAACACCTGCCTTTGGTATTGCTGATGAAAAAATAAAAAATGATGCTGTTGCAATGTATCTTAATGATATTTTTACCGTACCCGTAAATATGGCTGGGTTACCAGGAATTTCTGTTCCTGCTGGTCTATCATCAGATGGTTTACCCCTAGGATTACAACTGATTGGTAAACCTTTTGCTGAAGAAGTCATTTTTCAAATAGCACACATTATTGAACAAGCCGCAGGAATATTCTGTGCAGAAAAATGGTGGCTATAATAATCACCCAAACTTTACAAAAAAGCATTTCTCATAACTGGTGAGAAATGCTTTTTTAAAAGGGAAGGAATAAACTCTATTTCCTTAATTTCTTACCTTTATCCACCAAGATAGGCTCCCTTAACACGTGGGTCAGAAAGCATCGCTTTTCCTTCACCGTGAAATAAAATATGTCCTACCTCTAAAATATAAGCATAATCAGCAATGGAAAGTGCAGCAAATGCATTTTGTTCAATAAGAAGAACAGTTTTTCCCATATCATTAATTTTTCGGATAATCGAAAAAATCTCCCGAACAAGAAGGGGAGCTAACCCCAACGAGGGTTCATCTAATATAACCATATCAGGATTGCTCATAAGTGCACGCCCTACAGCAACCATTTGTTGTTCCCCACCTGACATTGTTCCGCCCAACTGCTTTGATCTTTCACGTAAGCGCGGGAAAAGATCAAATATCCATTCAATATCACGAGAAATTCCCTGTTTATCATGACGGATATAAGCACCTAGATAGAGATTTTCTAAAACAGTGAGATGAGGCATAATACGTCGCCCTTCAGGACTAAGTGCAATCCCTAATCGTAAAATATCTTCTGGTGATTTTTTAATAATTGACTCGCCATTATAAGTAATCTCTCCGTAAACAGAGCGATTAAGTCCTGTAATAGAGCGTACAATACTGCTTTTTCCAGCACCATTGGCCCCAATTAAAGTGACAATACTTCCTTTTTTTATGGACATAGAAAGATTTTGGACAGCTTTAATGGCACCATAATGAACGTGAAGATTTTTTATTTTAAGAATATTCATAAACATCTCCGCCAAGATAAGCTTCAATAACTTTAGGGTTATTACGAATTTCATCTGGTGTGCCATTGGCAATGCAACAGCCATATTCCATGACCAAAATATTTTGGCAAAGTCCCATAACCACTTTCATATCATGCTCAATAAGAAGAATTGTAAGATCAAAGTCTTTTTGCACTTTTGCTATGAACTTTCTAAGATCTTCACTTTCTTGTGGGTTCATGCCAGCGACAGGTTCATCGAGAAGAAGCAATTTAGGTTTTGTAGCTAACGCACGTGCAATTTCTAAACGTCGTTGTACACCATAAGGTAAAGCTGTTGCTGATTGATTAGCAAGGTGATCAAGTTGTAAGCGTTCAAGAAGCTCCATGGAATTTTTATAAACTTCTCTTTTTTCTTTCATTGCCTTTGAAAAAAAGAGAGCTGAAGAAAACCAAGGATATTTTTGACGGACATGAGCGCCTACCATAACGTTTTGTAAAACTGTTAACCCTGAAAAAAGGCGAATATTTTGAAATGTTCTGGCAATATGACGCCTACAGATAATATAAGGAGGTTCTCCAGAAATTTTTTGTTCATCAAAAAGAATGGTGCCGCTTGTAGGGGCATAAAACCCAGAAATCATATTGAAAACTGTTGTTTTTCCAGCACCATTGGGACCAATTAACCCTGTAATACTTCCTCGTTTAATGGCCATATTAACATTATTGACAGCAATTAATCCGCCAAAACGCATTACGATATCATTGAGTGAAAGAATGGTGTTGTTCATAGCTTTCCCTCAGTATTAGAAAGTTTTTTGCGTGTCAAAAAGCTATAAATTCCATTCCATGAGAATTCCCGTTGTCCCATCAACCCTTTTCTCCAAAATAAGATAATTATCAGTAATAAAAGAGAGAAAACAACCATGCGAAGTCCTGGTGTTTCTGGAATATGTATAAAACCTAAGTCAAGTGGACTTTCAATAATACGAAGCCATTCAAGCATAACTGTAATAATAATGCTGCCAATAATGCTTCCTGTAATTGAACCAAGACCACCAGCGACAACAATCATTAAAATATTAAAAGTTAGGAGAAAATTAAACATTTTCGGATCGATGGTTGAAATAAGAGCAGCCATTAATGCGCCACCTATACCTGCAAAAAATGCTCCAACAGTAAAAGAAAAACTGCGGTAGAAAAAAGCGTTAATTCCCATGGTTTTCGCAGCGATTTCATCATCACGAATAGCACGCAGTACGTTACCAGTATTGCTTCGCAGTAAGAAGACAATAAAGAGAACTGTAAATGCTAACCAACCATAGTTCCACCATAACGTTGCATTTTGAGGTATTCCTTTGATTCCCAAAGAACCATTTGTAAGCGATGTTGCATTCGTAATGACAATGCGGATAATTTCTGCAAAACCCAATGTTGCAATTCCAAGATAATCGCCACCAAGACGCAATATTGGTAAAGCAATCAATAAACCGATAATTGCAGCGCACAAACCGCTTACAACAACAGCGATGAAAAAAGGGAGTTGTAGATGAGACAATGGTTCAGCGATAGGATCAAGAATCCACATCATCTCTTTTTGTTCAGGGGAAAGAAGTAAAATTGCACAGACATAAGAACCAATAGCCATAAATCCAGCATGTCCAAGGGAAAACATACCTGTAAAGCCGTAAATCAAATTAAGCGAAATTGCTAAGATCGCATTAATCGCAATCAAATTTATGATACGGAGTGTATAATCATTAAAATGGTTATCTGCATAGAATAAAAAACCGATAAGAACGAAAATACTGATACACGATAAAAAAGTTGTCGCTGACTTTGCCATTAGATTTTCTCCTGACTTTTTTTACCCATTAATCCCGTGGGCAATACCAATAAAATCAGAATCAGCAAAATGAAAGCGAAGGCATCACGATATCCAGATAGCGCGGGAAAAAATGCGATAATCATAATTTCAATAAACCCTAATAACAATCCTCCCAACATTGCTCCTGGTATCGAACCAATACCCCCGATAACGGCAGCAATAAAAGCCTTAAGACCAGGAAGAACGCCCATATAAGGCTGAATTTGAGGATAACGCAATGACCACATAATACCTGCTATAGCGGCAAGTGCTGAACCTATCCCAAACGTAAATGCAATGACTTTATTAACAGAAACTCCCATTAAACGCGTCGTTTCAATATCATGAGAGATTGCACGCATAGCAAGACCAGGTTTCGTTTTATGGATAATCCATAACAGTAAGACAATAAGAATCAATGACACGATGGGAACAATCAAAGACATGGGAGCAATTCTAATGATACCCCCTGCTTCTGATCCTAAATGCCATAAAAATGGTGTTACTAAAAAATCCGGTTGTTTTACACCTTTGGGAACACCACTGAAGAGTACCGTAGAAAGATTTTCAATAAAAAACGAAACACCAATTGCACCGATAAGTGCCGAAATACGCGGCGCATGGCGTAGAGGTTTATAAGCAAGTTGATCAACGATAATCCCCACTGCACTTGTAATAAAAATGGAAAAACAAAGAGCTAAAACCCAGATCGGTGTAAAATCTTGTGGGGAAATTTTAAAATAATAAATAAACCCTAGCGCAAGAATTAAAAAAACAGCGATCCAATAAATGGGAGGGCGCCTTTTAAACCCTATAAAGACTGAATAATAAATAAGTGCAGCAAGGAACAAAAGAAGAAGTGCTGCCCACGCAGGCATAAAGCTAATTGTGGAAAAGAAAACAAAATAAGCTCCCAGCATAAAGATATCACCGTGAGCAAAATTAATCAGCCTCAATATACCGTAGACCATGGTATAACCAATAGCGATAAGCCCATAAAGAGATCCCAATGCCAGTGCATTAAAAAAATACTGGATGAACATTTCAGTGCTCATCTCTCATCCTTCCACATTCGTTAATTTACATAGGATAATAAGAAAATTTTGAGTTTTTGGTTGAGAAAGATATTCTCAACCAATTCTTACATTTTAATAACGATAACTCTTACATTAAAAAGCAGGTTTAACCTCTTCTAAATAAACACGTTTTCCATCCTGTATTTTAATGATACCAATCGGGATCTTAGGGTTATGATTTTCATCCATTGACATATCACCAAAGGGCGTTGGAAAATCTTTTAATTTGCTCAATTCAATTGTAATTTTTTCACGGTCAGCGCTACCAGCATTTTCAATAGCCTTCATAAACATCATATAACTTGTGTATCCCAAAACTGAATTGATATTTGGTTCTTTGTCAGGATAAGCTTTTTTCCACTCTTCTGTAAATTTTTGCGCAGCTGCTGACATGTTTGGCATATCTTCACTATAGGGGAGTGTCGTATGTAAGAAACCTTCTGCAGAACTTCCTGCAATCATAATGGTTTCTGGGTTGTCCATGGCATCTCCACCCATAATTTGAAACTTGGCCCCTAATTCACGCGCTTGTTTCATGATGATGGCACCTTCAGAAAAGTAAGATGGAATGAATAAGATATCAGGTTTTTGTGCGATAATTTGCGTGAGAACGGCTGAAAAATCCTGATCTCCAGAATTATAATTTAAATTTGCGATAATTTCACCACCTAATTTTTTAAAAGCACGCGTAAAATAACTTGCAAGACCAATGGCATAGTCGCTTGAAATATCTTTGAGGACAGCAGCTTTTTTGGCATGTAAAACTTGACTTACATAAGTTGCGATTCCTACTCCTTGATAAGAATCAATAAAGCAAGCACGGAAGTAATATTTTTTACCTTGTGTAACAAGGGGACTCGTTGAAGAAGTCGCAATGGTTGGAGTCTTTGCTTTTTCAGATATTTCACCACCTGCCAACGAGAGTGAAGAACCATAGCTACCAATGATTCCACTTACCTTTTCACTTGCTGTTAAACGCATAACAGCATTAGCTGCTTCCACTTTATCAGATTTATTATCAATAATAACAAGTTCCACTTTACGTCCCAAAATTTCTGGGACTTGTTTATGCGCTAATTCGATACCTCGAATTTCAAGCTGACCTCCAAAAGCATTTTGACCACTTAATGGAAGATAAACACCAATTTTGATAGGTTCACTCGCATAAACATTTATTGTAAGTGCCATGAAAGCTGTGATTGTCGTAAGGATTTTCTTCAATTGCATTGCGCATTTTCCTTAATTGAATTGTTATTTTTGCACCTTATATTGAACTTCTTCATCATGCAAGTTCACATTAATCAAGTTACACATTAATGAAAATATCATTATGTAAAAAAATTTATATGACCTTATTTTATAGGGCACCCCTTGTAAGATATGTAAAGCGCACAATCAAATAGTTTTATCAATATTTTTTATAAGTTTCATCTTGATATTAACATGTAAGAAATACGACAATATGGGGAAATCTTATCTTGGGGCTTGCGTGTTGATACAAGAGCAATGTTTACTTAAACCTAGAGAATCAATATCGTGCAATTTATAAGCTACAGGATCACGTTATTATGACGAGTAAGGATGCATTAAAGGATTGTTCCCTATCTGAGGATAGTATAGGTGCTTGTGGAGAGATTATCGAAATCAGTGGTGTCATTAAGTGGTTTGATGGTAGTAAGGGCTATGGATTTATTGTACCTGATTTACCTCATTTTCCCGATATATTATTGCATGTTACAGTCATGCGAAGGGATGGTTTCCAAACGGCTTTGGAGGGTGCTAAGATTATTTGTGCTGTGGAAAAAACCGAACGAGGATTAAAGTGCGTTCAGGTGAAATCCATCGATTGTTCTTCAGCGGTTCATCCATCAGAAGTTCCAGCCCGTACTCATGTTGTTGTTACTCCAGAAAGTGGACTAGAACGTGCAATTGTTAAATGGTTCAATCGTGACAAAGGTTTTGGTTTTCTGAGTCGTGGGCAGGGGACAGAAGATATTTTTATTCATATGGAAACGTTGCGCCGTTTTGGTTTAGCAGAGCTTCGTTCAGGACAAGTTGTTCTTGTCCGTTTTGGTAAAGGGGAAAAAGGTTTGATGACAGCAGAAATTTATCCAGATATAGGGTTTCCTTTTGCAACACATTAAATCACTTCTCATTGGACTTTACGCGTGAAATCAGTATTTTTCTGTGTTTTTTTTAGGGTAGTTATTGTATAAGTATCTGTAGTTTTTTATGGCTCTCTTGAGTCTAGAAACTAAATGAAAAGGTATGCGTATTCTATTGAAAAGAATAAATAAAAACAGGAGAACAACTTTCTTGTTTTTTAGCTTTTGAACTCTGATATTTTTTATTTTAGAAACAAAATTTAAAATTTTTTTGTGGTGGAGAACAAGAATGTTAAAGCCTTTTAAAAAAGGGCATATTGTTTTATTGGCAATACTTTTTATGTTGGAAATGCGCGTTGTTGTCGCGAAGGAGCCCATGAAGGTCCCTGTTCATCCGATTCCTTTAGAAATACAAACAAAGAACGGTACGGTTTCTTATAAAGTAGAGATTGCTTTTACACCCTCTCAAGCAGCAGCTGGTTTAATGTATCGGACTGACTTTCCACGCGATCGTGCAATGCTTTTTAAGCAGCAGGAAAGTTATTCGTCGGGAGATGAACAGAAGTTTTTTATGTGGATGGCCAATACACCTTTACCCTTAGATATGATTTTTTTAAACTCTGAAGGGATTATTGTATCGATTATTGAGAACACTTCTCCGTTTTCAAAAAAGACTATTTCATCAGGTGTCCCTGCAGCTTTTGCGCTTGAGGTTAACGCTGGTGAGGTTTCTGAAAAACAGATACAAAAAGGGCAGCGTGTTATTCACCCTGTCGTTTGTGGAAAGTGCAATGAAAAATGACAGCTGAAGATGTTCATTTTTTCGAATATGATGGTTTGCGATTTGCTTATCGAGAAGAAGGGCAGGGCGCACCTATTTTATTGATCCATGGTTTTGGTTCTTCTGCACGGGTGAATTGGTATGCAACGGGTTGGTTTCGTATTCTCACTGAAGCAGGGTATCGTGTTATTGCTCTGGATAATCGGGGGCATGGAGATTCAGTTAAAAGTTATGATCCTAGCTTTTATACACCTCAAGCTATGGCTGGCGATGCAGTAAGACTATTACAGCATTTAGAGTTATCTAAAGCCCATGTTATGGGATATTCTATGGGAGCTCGTATTAGTGCTTTTATGGCTCTTTTATATCCAACATATGTGAATAGCGTTATTTTTGGTGGTTTAGGGATTGGTATGGTAACGGGAGCAGGAAATTGGGAGCCTGTTGCTGAAGCTCTTTTAGCAGAAGATCCCTCTAGCATTACCAATACGCGTGGTTTAATGTTTCGTAAATTTGCTGATCAAACGAAAAGTGATAGACGTGCTCTGGCTGCTTGTATTATCACATCAAAACAAGAATTAACGGCATCTGAAATTTATAAAATTGCACAACCTGCACTTGTTGCCGTTGGTTCATTAGATGAGATTGGCGGTGCTGCAGAGCCATTAGCAGCTTTGTTGCCTTGTGGTGAAGCTTTATCAATTCCCAATCGAGATCATATGCTCGCTGTAGGCGATAAAGTTTATAAAAAAGGTGTTATCGATTTTCTTTCTCGTTATCCTATAAAATAAAAATTTTTCATAGGTTTTGGCATTTACAAAAATACCCAATATTTTTTGCATATAAACTGAAAATTTTATTTAAGAGAGTTTCTATTTTTGTATATTTTTAAAGACGTATAGTTCTTTTAAGATTAGATAAATATATTTTAAAATTCAGTAAAAAGAATTATTTTTGCATGATGTAATAATATTTTTGGCTAAAAAATATCGTTTTAAATAAAAAATTATTATTATTTTATTTGTTATAGAAGGAACAAAATTATAAATCATTGATTATTTTTTGTTCTCAACATGCATCATGAATGCAGGTGCTAAAATTGGAGACAAAGTAAAATTACTAAAAATATACAGTTTTCTGCCATTTTTTTATCTATACGGGTATATTTAATAATGGTAGAATCCTTTTATAAAAGTTCTTTATGAAGATATAAAGAAAGAGCTGTAAATATATGTAATATTAAGTCAATATTTAGATTAAGCTTTTTTACTGGCTTTACAGAATCAGAGAAGTGTCTTATTCGCGCAATCTGCAATTATTTTTAATCGTCTCAAAAAAACAGGAGAGCATAGTGAATGCTGATGAAATAAAAAAACTTGATAATTATTTAAAAAATACATTCCAAAACTCAGCATTGCAAGTCAGAGCACGGCCTAAAAAGGATGATTCTTGTGAGGTTTATATGGGGGATGAGTTTTTAGGCGTTATCTATCGAGATGAAGATGAAGATGAGCTATCCTATAATTTCTCAATGGCTATATTGGATATTGATTTAGAAAATTGATTTTCTATTCATCCTTAAATGAATCCTTTTTTCCCATAAGATTTATATAAGTTTTAATGCTTTAAAACTTGTATGGTTGTGTCGTGCAATAATAAGGTGATCATGGATCGTAATACCTAATGCATTTGCTGCATCTTTTAATCTGTATGTCATTGTTATATCTGCATCAGAGGGGGTAGAATCACCAGAAGGATGATTGTGGACTAAGATAAGTCCTGATGCGGATAACTCTAAAGCTCGAGAAATAACTTCACGAGGATAAACAGGGGTATGATCAATGGTTCCAATTTGTTGTACCTCATCGGCAAGTAAGCCATTTTTCTTATCAAGAAATAAAATACGAAATTGTTCACGTGTTTCGTGAGCCATAACCGCTTTACAATAAGCTAATACTTTATCCCATGATGAAAAAATATCGCGTTTAAACAATTGTGCACGAGCAAGGCGTCCAGCAACATCTGAAATAATTTTTAAATCAATTGCAGTTGCGGGACCACATCCTTGAATCTCTTGAAGTCGATGAATATCAGCGCCTAATACATCAGCTAATGAACCAAAATGTGCTATCAAATTTTTAGCTATAGGTTTTGTGTTTGCACGGGGAATGGTGCGAAAAAGCAATAATTCAAGATATTCATAATCTTCAATTGCATTTCCTTTTGACTTTAAATAGCGTTTCCGAAGACGCTCACGATGTCCTTGATAATGTTTATCAAGCTGTGCGTTTTTTTTAGGCTCTTTACTTTTTCTTTCTGATATTGGAGTGAACGGAGAACTTGATGTTAATGCAAAGTGATTACTTTGAATATCTTCCTTTTGATTTAATTTTTTAGCCATAACATCTCTACAAGTGCATTAGGTCTGCGAATTTGGAATATAAAAAATATTTTTGGGCGATTGTGTAAATATTTCATACCCTTCATTTGTGACACCAATTGTATGTTCATATTGTGCTGTCAAAGAGCGGTCACGGGTAACAGCAGTCCAACCGTCAGATAAAATCTTAACTTGTGGCTTACCAAGGTTAATCATAGGCTCAATGGTAAACATCATCCCTTGTTTTAATTCGATGCCTTCTCCAGAATTTCCATAATGGAGAATATTGGGGGCATCGTGAAAAATTTGACCGATACCATGTCCGCAAAAATCCCTCACAATTGAACACCGTTCAGATTCTGCATATCGTTGAATAGCTGCACCAATATCACCTGTTGTTGCTCCAGGTTTAACAACAGCAATCCCTCTCATAAGACTTTCATAAGTTATTTGTAAAAGACGTTCTGCAGCACGTCTGATTTTTCCAACAGGATACATGCGGCTTGAATCACCATGCCAACCATCAAGAATAAAGGTCACATCAACATTCACAATATCGCCTTCTTGCAAGGGCCTTTTATTGGGAATACCATGACAAACAACGTGATTGATAGATGTGCAGCATGAATGGCTGTATCCATGATAATTTAGATCAGCAGGAAGAGCTCCTTTTTGTGCACCAAAAGTAAAGACAAAATCATCAATTTCTTGCGTCGTGACACCAGGTTTAATAATATCCGTAAGTGCATCAAGGCATTCTGCAGCAATACGACCAACTTCACGCATTTTAGCAAAAGCATAGTCATCAAAAATGCGGATTTTCCCGTTAAATTTTAAAGGGGTTTTATTATATTCAATATACTCAATCATTGTTTTTTCTGTTTTCTATTTTTACTCTCTGAATCGGAAAAATGCCTTCTGCACTTACGTGACACTTTACAGCATAACATTCTACCCCTGATTTTAATGCTAAATCAAACTTACGTCCATAGAGAGGATCAAGATCATGACAGATTGTAAAAGCTACACAATCTTCTCTCTGAATAACATAAAGCATAGCAGCTCGTTTTCCTTGTTTTACGACTTGCATGAGTTCTTCAAGGTGACGGGCACCACGTTTTGTCTCAGTATCAGGAAATTCTGCTAATCCTTTTTGACGAATAAAATGAACATTTTTGACTTCTAGGTAACAATCAGAAAGAATGCCATCCTGTAAAAGAAAGTCAATGCGTGATTGTGTTCCATAGCGTTGTTCTTTTAAAATTGTTTTATATCCACTTAATTCTGGCAATAATCCGTCTTGAATTGCTTCTAACGCAAGCTTATTGGGTAAAGTGGTATTAATGCCCACCAAAGTATTATCGGATTCAACAATTTCTAATTGATAGGCATATTTTCTTTTGGTGTTTTCATGATATGAAAGCCAAATATTGGCGTTGGAAGCTGTCAATCCAAGCATTGATCCTGTATTTGGCACAGACACGGTAAAGACATGTTGATTATCTTGTTCAACATCTGCAAGGAAGCGTTTATAACGACGGATAAGCTTTGCAGGAAAAAGTTTGGGAGTAAAGTGCATATTCTTTTTTAGGGTTTATGATTTTATAATTCAACTGAGATTATGATTTGTAGGAGCTATTCTTTATTAAAAAAGATAAAATTGATGTAAAAAACGCTACGATATCTTATATAAATTTTTATAAACTCCACCGTTTACTTTAATGGCTTTTAAAATTCATTATGAGGAAGTCTACACTCTTTGAGTGAGAAAATAAGATTGTCTATAATTTATTATTAAACAACATTAGAGTAATATGAAAAAGGTTGCATTAAAAAATAGTAGAGAGGGAGATAGTTTAAGTGAAACTAGGGAAAGTTGATGGCTGGAACGAATAAGAATCGTGAAAATTTAACAAATGGTCCCATTATTATTTTAGTTGAACCGCAACTTCCTGAAAATATTGGTATGGTCGCAAGGGCAATGGCAAATTTTGGTCTCTCTAAGCTTCGGCTTGTCAAACCTCGAGAAACATTTCCAAATGAAAAAGCTAGAGCTGCGGCAAGTAAAGCTGATCATGTCATTAATAATGCCGTGATTTTTGACACATTGCGTGATTCAATTGCAGATTTACACTATGTTTTTGCCACAACAGCACGTGAAAGATGTGGATTTAAAACTGTAAAGAGTGCTGTCGAAGCTGCAAATGTACTCCGTCAGCGTGAAAATATCGGACATAAAACAGGTATTGTCTTTGGAAGAGAGCGATGGGGACTAGAAAATGATGAAATCAGCCTTGTTGATGAAATTATCACTTTTCCAGTTAATCCTGCTTTTGCATCACTTAATATTGCGCAAGCGGTTCTTTTGATGTCTTATGAATGGATGAAAACAGGTCTAGAAAATGTGAGCGATACAGCATTTCGTGCACCAGAGATGGAGCCTGCAAATAAAACAGTGTTTCATGGTTTTTTGTCTCAATTAGAAGAGGCTTTGGATATTCGTGGGTATTTTAGACCCCGAGAACGAAAAGAGGTTATGCTTGCAAATTTGCGCTCTGTGTTTACGCGCGCCAACTTTAGTGAATCTGAGGTTCGCTTATTGCGAGGCGTTATATCTTCATTGGATCATTTTTCTCCACAATATCCACGGGGGAGTAGAGCGCCCCAAGAGCGCGATCGTCAAAAAATTAAAAACAAGTGTGAAAACTAATGGATGAACGGCCTGTTCTTTTTTTTGATAGTGGTATTGGTGGCTTGACAGTATTGAGGGAAGCGCGTGTTCTTATCCCTGAAATACAATTTATTTATGTGGCTGATGATGCTGGATTCCCTTATGGTAATTGGGAAGAAAATATTCTGAAAGAGCACGTTTTAAAGATTTTTACAAATCTTTTAACACGCTATAATCCTATCTTATGTGTGATTGCTTGCAACACTGTTTCTACACTGATGATGGAAGATTTACGACAAAACTTTCCTCATGTCCCTTTTGTAGGAACGGTTCCTGCAATTAAATCTGCTGCTGAACAAACAAAATCTGGTTTTATTTCCGTATTAGCAACTCCTGGAACAGTTAAACGGGCCTATACAAATGAATTAATTAACTCTTTTGCTGGACAGTGTCATGTTCAGCTTGTAGGAAGTGAAAAGCTTGCTGGATTTGCTGAAGATTATTTACGGGGAAAATCTATCGATTCAGAAGCCTTAAGAAAAGAAATTCTGCCATGTTTTGTGAAAAAAAATGGCAAATATACTGATGTTATTGTTTTAGCCTGCACGCATTATCCTTTTTTGATTAATCTCTTTCGTGAACAAGCTTTATGGTCCGTTGAATGGATTGATCCGGCAAAAGCGATCGCCAAACATATCAGATCATTATTGCCCTTGTCGGAAAAAATATATCAGAAACCCATAAAGCAATATCAAGATTTTGCATTGCTGACGTCGAAAAATATTACTTCTTCAACGCAGCATTTGTTCAAAGGATTTGGCTTAAAACTTATGAAAAGAGTTGACTTTGCAATACGAGATCAATAAAGATGCTTCAGCTTTTTCTTTCAAGAAAATGGCATTAATTGACGTGTCCCGTGAATAGCTTTACATATTGGTATGTTTGGCTATTCTGTCAGTCTTTTGTATTTAAAGGCAGAGGAGGGCGCGTTTCCTTGGGGTCTTAAAGATCTCGTGTTTTATTTTAAAGGAAATGCGATGAGTAAACGCGAAACAACAAAGTATAAAATTGACCGTCGTATGGGAGAAAATATTTGGGGTCGTCCAAAATCTCCTGTCAATCGTCGTGATTATGGTCCAGGACAGCATGGGCAGCGCCGTAAAGGAAAACTTTCTGACTATGGGGTGCAATTGCGCGCTAAACAGAAGTTGAAAGGCTTTTATGGCGATATTTCGGAAAAGCAATTTCATAAAACTTATGTGGAAGCTGCTCGTCGGCGGGGTGATACGGGTGAAAATCTTATTGGTCTGTTGGAATCTCGTTTGGATGCTGTGGTCTATCGTGCAAAATTCGTTCCTACGATTTTTGCTTCTCGCCAATTTATTAATCATGGTCATGTGAATGTAAATGGGCGACGCACAAATATTCAATCGTATCGTTGTAAGCCAGGTGATGTTATTGAGGTGCGGGAAAAATCAAAACAACTTGTTTTGGTTTTAGAATCGGTACAATTGGCAGAACGTGATGTCCCTGATTATATTGAAGCAGATCATAAACAAATGAAAGCGACCTTTACACGTATTCCTGCTTTTGCAGATGTTCCTTATGCTGTGCAAATGGAACCTAATTTGGTCGTTGAATTTTATTCTCGATAATTTTTATGAAAAAGTTGCTTCTCTATTATTATAATTTCAAACTATCGTGTTGGTTTTATAATCTTTGAAGTGAACAAATATTTTGTGAATGGTTCTATATTAGGTTTATTACACTATTCTTGTGTAATGAGCTTATGTAGTTCCATTTCTTTTTTTCGTATCTGTTTTTATAAATTTAAAAAACATAAATGTAAGTTTGCTTTATATTCGTTTTTGTCTTTGCAAAATGAGCTATTACTTGTGCAGGATATGGTCTTATGAATGATGTCTCCGTTGAATATCAGGCAATAGAAGAAAACGAAGAGAAAGATGATCTTTTGACAAGCAAAGCAGATGATTGTCATCCAATATTTCGGCGTGCTCCTTCAAGTGTGGAATTTAATAAATTGCGTAAACGACTTTTGCGTCATATGCGACAAGCGTTGGATGATTTTTCTATGCTCTCTACTGGAAAAAAATGGCTTGTCGCTTTATCGGGGGGAAAAGATTCTTATGGTTTATTAGCACTGCTTTTAGATTTAAAATGGCGTGGTCTTTTACCCGTTGAAATTCTTGCTTGTAATCTTGATCAAGGACAACCAGGATTTCCTAAACATATTCTTCCAGACTTTTTGAGTTCTTATCAAATTCCCTATCGTATTGAATATCAAGATACTTATTCCATTGTTACAGATAAATTAGCAGAAACGCAGACATATTGTTCACTTTGTTCTCGATTGCGGCGTGGTAATCTTTATCGCATTGCACGTGAGGAGGGCTGTTCGGCATTAATTTTAGGACATCATCGTGATGATGTTTTGGAAACATTTTTTATGAATTTGTTTCACGGTGGACGATTAGCCGCTATGCCTGGAAAACTTAAAAATGACGAAGGAGATCTTTTTGTATTACGTCCTCTTGTCTATGCTGCTGAGGAAGATATGGAAAAGTTTTCTCAAGCAATGCAATTCCCGATTATTCCTTGTAATCTTTGCGGTAGTCAAGATGGCCTACAACGTAATGCAATGAAAGAAATGCTAAAAAATATCGAAAAACAAATGCCAGGACGTAAAGATACAATGATTCGCGCTTTAACGAATGTGCGCCCAAGTCATTTGCTTGATAAGAAATTCTTTGATTTTAAAACGTGTTAATAAAAATGAGATATTTTATAAAAAATAAGTTTGAAGATTTTAAGATAAGAGACTCATTTATAATGATAATTTATTGCTTTGCAATTTAACGAGCATAGGTGTTTTATTTCAAATTTTCTTATATTGCATTATTGCATCCATAAAAAACATCTCCCTGCATATCACAAGTAAGGCTCTTGTATGCATAAAACACAATGTAAAAAGCTTCCTTTAAATAACCAATGACTATCGCGATATGAAAAAATAACATGATTATTGGTTTGCTCTTTATTTTAAGTAAAAATGAAAGAGCCTTTTAGATTTTATCTTATCCTACTGTACAATAAAATGTTTCGTCATTTAAGACGGCGAACCAAAATTATATTAAGTTTTTGATAAAAGTAAGTATTTTTAGAGTGTATAGCAAGCACTGAAGGATAAGGATTCTCCGTGAATCCTCATGAAGTGAATCACATAAGCGATCGTGCCCTATGAACAGTTGCTTTTTTATAAACTGTCTCTGATGAGAAACTTCGTCATTGGGAATAAATTAAATTTTTTCAAACTGCTATACCATAAAGATCATAAGCATCTGATTGTTCGATTTTAACGGTAACAAATTCACCAACACGCAAGGGACGTCGTGATGATATATGGACAACACCATCTATTTCTGGAGCATCATATTGACTCCGTCCTTTAGCAATTTTTCCTTGGCTTTCATCGATAAGAACTTGGAGTCTTTTTCCAATTTTTTTCTTTAAAAGATGTGTCGAAATTTGTTGTTGTTTTGCCATAAAACGATGCCAGCGGTTTTCTTTCACGTCTTCAGGAATATTTTCTAATCCCAAATCATTTGCAATGGCCCCTTTTACTTCTTCATATTTAAAGCATCCAGCGCGTTCAATTTTTGCTTCTTCTAGCCATTCTAGCAGCATATTAAAATCTTCATTTGTTTCACCTGGAAATCCAACAATAAATGTTGATCGCAAAGTAAGATCTGGACATATTTTTCGCCACTTTTCAATTCTACGGTTTGTTTTTTCCATAAGAGCAGGACGTTTCATATGACGTAAAACAGTCGGTGATGCATGCTGAAAAGGAATATCCAGATAAGGAAGAATTTTTTTCGCAGCCATAAGTTCGATAACTTCATCCACATGGGGATAAGGATAAACGTAATGCATACGCACCCAAATACCCATATTGCCTAGTTCGCGACAAAGATCAAAAAACTTCGTTTTAATTGTACGATCTTTCCAAGAGTTTTCGAGATATTTAAGATCAATACCATAAGCACTCGTATCTTGTGAAATAACCAAAAGTTCTTTTACACCCGCTTGTACGAGTTTTTCAGCTTCGCGAAGAACATCACTAATGGGGCGTGAAGTGAGATCACCACGCAGTGTAGGGATGATACAAAAACTACATCTGTTAGAGCATCCTTCAGAAATCTTTAAGTAGGCGTAATGGCGAGGTGTTAAACGAATACCTTGGGGAGGAACTAAATCAAGAAAAGGATCATGAATAGGAGGAATTGCTGTATGAACAGCTTGTATAACACTTTCATAAGCTTGTGGTCCTGTAATGGCCAATACATTCGGGTATGTTTGGCGAATAACATCAGGATCAGCACCAAGACACCCTGTTACAATAACTTTTCCATTTTTTTTGAGAGCTTCATCAATATTGGCTAATGATTCTTTTCTGGCAGAGTCAATAAAACCACAGGTATTCACAATAACGACATCAGCTCCTTGATGTTGACGTGAAATTTCATACCCTTCAGAGCGGAGGCTTGTAATAATTCGCTCAGAATCTACGAGTGCTTTTGGGCATCCGAGAGAGACAAAACTAATACGAGGTGCTGCCATGATAATCCTATAATTACTACGAACGATTGAGTCCCGCTTTTATTGACTTAAAAAAGTAAGAAATGCTCTTTATTTTTTATATATAACAATCCATTACAAATTTATTTGATTTTTTGCTACAATATTTTGTGTATGCTTACAATTTTATCTTATTATACTGCCAAATACTGTTATTGAAGGCAATGATATAAGACAGACTCCTTCAAAGCCTTCAAGTCCTTTTAAAAGGACTTGGTGAATAGTTTTAAGCTTACTTGTTCAGCTTTGCATCAGTGAAAAATATAAGAGGGAAGGGGAAGTGAAATCTGCTCGATAAGGATTTGGAATTGTTTATAGACCGAATTGAGCCCACCCTTTGGCTGTGAGGAGAAAGTCAATTGCGTGTAGCATAATTAAAAATACTCGATAATCTTTTTTAACGGCACTTTATTAGCGTATGTATATAGGGTTGTTTTTTAATATTTTCGAATAAGTCCGGTAAGTTTGCCTTGTATTTCTATGCGCTCCGATTTGTATGTACGTACTTCGTAGTGAGGATTAGCGGCTTCTAATGCAACAGAGGTTCCTTTGCGTCTATAACGTTTTAATGTTGCCTCTTTTTTATCAATAAACGCGACAATAATTTCACCTGATATTGCTGTATTTTGACGTTTCACAATAATCGTATCTTTATCAAGAATACCAGCTTCCACCATAGAATTATCTTTAACTTCTAATGCGTAGTGCTCACCTGTATTAACCATATCGTGTGGGAGAGACAGTGTGCTTGTTTGTTGCTGTATAGCAGAGGCGGGGACGCTCGCAGAAATACGTCCCATAATGGGAATAGTGATATTTTTTTTTTCTTTTGCCTCAAAGTTTCCAAGATTAGTCAAGTTTTCTGATATTTCCCATTTATTTTTTTCTATCATACTGGGAGAAATCTTACGTGCTAAAGAAAG
The DNA here is from genome assembly GCF_002777915.1 of Bartonella tribocorum. Classification (GTDB taxonomy): domain Bacteria; phylum Pseudomonadota; class Alphaproteobacteria; order Rhizobiales; family Rhizobiaceae; genus Bartonella; species Bartonella tribocorum_A. Next base: position 43,834 of record NZ_NJGE01000013.1, read on the forward strand.
GTTGAATGTTATTTTCTCAGGAAGTCGAATCACCTCTACCGCACGAGCGCGATTGGGCAAACGACGTATAAAACCTCGTTGTTCTAAGGCTATCATGAGCTTATGGATGCCAGACTTTGAAGAAAGTTCTAAAGCATTTTTCATTTCTTCAAAAGAAGGAGGAACACCTATTTCCTTTATATGACTGTGAATAAACAAGAGTAGCTCATATTGTTTACATGTTAGCATTCAATGTTCCAATCAAGAGGATAAAAAATATTACAGTAAAAAATACGTGTATATATAATATTTCTACAATTTTTTTGCCAAATCAAAATTATTTTCTCTATTTTGATCTTACAAGTAGGCAATATGTTTATTTAGAGACATATTTAATTTATGATAAGTATGAAATTTTACTTTAGTAAGTTTATCATAGTATCGCTTTATATAATATAAAATTACATTAATATTAAACAGTATATATATAAAATATTTTATAAATTTGCCTGAATTATGCGATACTAATTTTTATGGTTAGTATTATCCTTCTGTTTTTTAAATATATCTGCGTATTTTATCATTTCTTGTATAAAAAGTTAAATAGAATGCATCCTTTTAATCGTGCGATAGATCACTTTATGTGTATTTAGAATCATTTTGTATATTTCTTTTAATTATTGTCAGTTACAATAAGCAGCATCATTTATAGTCATGTCTGCTTTATTCTATAGAATCACTGTGCGTGAATAAAACTCACATCCTCAAGATACCATTATTACTCATTTACATACTTATTTTTAAAAAGATAGTTCTAATACACTTTCTTTCATCAAGATGATCTTGCAAATAATTAAAATCTATTGAGTAAATACTATCTTCACATCTCGACAATCTACACCACCATACTTAATTTACTCACCCCTCATGTTGCTATAATTTTTGCTTATTGAAAGAAAATACAAGAGGCATTTTTATTTCTTTTTTAAGCGTTTTATTTTGCTCCTTGTGTTGAGCAAGAAAATGATTTTTATAAATTTGATATGAAAGAACAAAAGAATTTAAAATGAAAAATCTTACGATATTCAGATCTATCGCTAAAGTGAGAAAAATATTATAAATAAATATGTTATATTATAAACTTCTATTTATATTTGAAAATTGAAAACTAAAACGTAAAGATAAAAATAAACCATCGTAGAAAGTATTTTTTCTGTTCTACCCATGATTCTCAATAACCCATGTAAGAAGGAAGAGGGGAGTTATTTCTTATAATTTTACCCTTCGAATCTATAAGATATTTTTATAATTAGATGATGTTTGTATAGAGATTTCAAAAAGAAGATCATAGACTAACTCTACAATGACGAGGAAAGAAGCAAAAACGGAAATTTATTGATAACCGAAAAAAATAATAATATTTTTTTAAAAAGTGTTGACCAAATGAAAAGTCAACCGTATGTTCCCCTCACTTTCTGCAAATTAGATAGTCTATGAACTAGATAGCTTGTGTGAGAGCGCGTAGCTCAGCTGGTAGAGCAACTGACTTTTAATCAGTAGGTCCAGGGTTCGAATCCCTGCGCGCTCACCAACTTTGAATAAATCAATAGGCTGTACAAAATTTGAGAATCTTTGTTGGTTTGATTATTTTGGGATTTTTTTGTTGATTTTATAGCCAATTGTTTTCTATCGGCTGTTGTGGTGCGGATTATTCTCCTATCCACTCCAAAATTTCTTTGAACTTGTGATATAATTACACCTGCATTGATGGTAAGGTGTGCCTGCTTGTTTTCGAATTCATAGGCTGTTTTTTAATATCCGCCGCATTACATGAAACAAGCTGATAAAATCATCATAGTTATTCACAGCTTATATTATAAGATGATTTTCTATAATATATTGATTTATATATTTTTTATTTTTTGACGCTTCTATATAGTGCATTTATTTTTTATGGCAACCATAAAAAAATTAACAATATGTTAAATTTTTGATAGAAGGAGCGAATCTAAGGGTGGTATATGCGTGAGAGATATCATCATTTGAAAACGCGAATCCTCCTCTCGCGTACAAAAAGCGTGACGTGATTGTTACAGTAGTGCTTAACAAAAATAAGTGGACTGAATATATGCCTTCAAATAGTAAAAAGAAATTTATTTCTATTATTAAGCCGACATTTCAATTATTTTCTATGATCGTTATTTCTCAGTCATTGGTATCTTGTTGCGCAAGCGAAACCGCGCATTTTTCAATAAAAGATTCCTATCATAATAAACCCGTTGACGTAAATACTTCTGCTCTACCAAAACAAATATCCAATAAGAAAAATCAACCAGAAGCAAAGAAGTATGGGAGGGCGGTTGTTGGTAAGCCTTACCAAATAAAGGGAAAGTGGTATTATCCTGAAAATGATCCGACGTATAAACGTGTTGGCGAAGCATCATGGTATGGTTCAGATTTTCATGGGCGTTTAACAGCCAACGGTGAGATTTATGACATGAATCTTCTGACTGCTGCTCATCCTACAATGCCCTTACCTAGCTATGCTCGTGTTACTAATTTGAAAAATGGATCTTCACTCATTGTTAGGGTGAATGATCGCGGACCTTTTATGAAAGATCGTATTATTGATTTATCAAAACAAGCTGCGACAATACTTGGTTATGTAGATAAGGGGGTTGCAGATGTTAAAGTAGAATATATTGCTGAAGCCCCCGTTGGCTATTATGATAGTGCATATTTAATGGCCTCTTATACTCCTGGAAATGCTGCCCCATATTCATTAGCGTCAGAAAATGTTTCGAAAAAAAGAGAAACTGTTTTGTTTAAGGCGAGCAATATAGAAAACAAAGAAGAATTGGCTAAAACAGCTTCTGTTTCACAGGAGCAACGCAATAAAACTATTGTAGTAAAATTACCAGAAATTGGTCCTATCATGGTTGATAAGCCGGTACCATTTGATCAAGTTGCTTCTATAAGTAAGCTAAACAAAAGAACAAAAGTCAATTGGCTACAGTTGTTTTAGGGAACAGTGTATTGATTTTAAATCGATATCATTTTCAAATAAAAAGTGATAAAAAAAGTTGGAGTTGAGTGTTATTAATAGTGAATTAATATGTCTCTCCAATCTATTGCCTATCTTCTTGCTTTTTGACAATATTTTCTAATAATTAGATTACGTATTTTTTGTTGTAACAGCTTTTGCCAAATGAGGGAAGCAAACTGTGTGAATCTGTTTGTGTAATCTCTGAAATGGCTATAGAATCTAATTGGGAAAAATATAAAGTCTAAAAAGAAAAAATATCTCCTTGTAATTCGGCTTTGCAGTCTTCGAAAGCCTTTAGGGGAGTATTTTATGAAGAGATTACGCATTGCTTCATGCTTTTTTATCGATTTCTTAGTAGAGTAATGCCCTTCAGTTAAATTAAATACTGAAAACAAAATACATTTTTGTATGTGCCAGTTCACAAGTGCTCATTTTAAAGAGATATATCGGGCTCTCAAGCCCATATTTATGACAGCCATTCGTAAAGAATATAACTTTAAAGCCATTGGATATCGTCCTCTTTACGTCTGTGAAAATATAAATCGTCGCCATCATAAACTTTGCAAAAGCTCTTATGCTTTGTAATAATCCTTGAGACTTTGAGAGGTTTATAAAAAGTATTTTTACTCTCTCCTTAATAATCTTAAGCTCCATTTCTATAATAAATTTACTTCTGAAGGGAAAAAGCAATTTAAATTGCTTAAAAGAGGGGAGAAAATGAGAGAATCTCACAGTATTTTTTAAGCTTAAAACTAAAAAATAATAATTTAATGTATTAGAAATACAAAAGATAAAAAGTATATCATTTTACTTTTACTCATGCCGAATGAAAATAAAATTTTTTCTTGAGTTGTCAATAATTCCTCAATGTGCGGAAATAAAAAAGTTTTTTCCTATATAATGATTCTTTATGCTGATCTTTGAATGGGAGGAGCAGCTATGTGTACAGCATTAAGAATCTTATTGATCTTATGGGGGATATTGGCATTTAATACGTGGGGAAAAGCGCAAGATTTTCAAACTTCTGCCTCACAAGTGTTGTTACTCGATGATAATACAGAGACGATACTTTATGAAAAACAAGGAGATACTCCTTTTTTTCCTGCTTCATTAGCAAAATTAATGACGGCAGAAGTCGTCTTTCATCAATTAAAAGAAGGATTGTTAAAGAATACCCAAAAATTTAAGGTCAGTGAAAATGCTTGGCGCAAGGGTGGGGCTCCTTCTGGTACAACCACTATGTTTGCAAAAATAAAGACAGAGATCAGTATTTCTGATCTTTTGCGTGGTTTAATTATTGTCAATGGAAATGATGCTGCTATTATTCTGGCTGAAGGGATATCGGGAGATGAGGCCCATTTTGCACAACTGATGAATCAGCGCGCTAAAATAATTGGCTTATCTCAGAGCCATTTTGTTAATGCAACAGGGCTTCCCGAAGAGGGGCAATTTGTAACAGTACGCGATATGATTATATTAACGCGTCATATTGTTCAGGAATATCCAGATTACTATGCACTTTATCGTGAGCCTCATTTTACGTGGAACAATATTTTTCAACGAAATAAAAACCCTCTTATTTCTAAGGAAATTGGTGTAGAAGGATTTGGTTTTGGCTACAGCGAAAAAGAAGGATTTTCAATGGTTGCTACCATTTATAAAAATCATCGGCGTCTTTTTTTAGCAATCAATGGTTTACAAGATGGCAAAAAACATACAACGGAAATAGAGCGCATTCTTCAATGGGGAATGGCGGCTTTTGATCTCAAAACAATTTTCACAAAAGGAGAAACGGTTGGTCGTGCTTCTGTTTACGGTGGGAAGAAAAATTTTGTCTCACTTATTGTTAAAAAACCAATAAGTTTCATGCTTTCAAATGAAAAAGAAATCAACATTAAAGCAAAAATTAAATATCATGGTCCATTGAGAGCTCCCATCGTTGCAGGACAACCCGTTGGCGTCATTCAAATATTAGAAGGTAAAAAGGTTCTTTTGGAAAAACCAGTTTTTGCCAAAGTGAATGTTCAGGAAGGAAGTTTCTTTACAAAAGTAAAAGATGCATTCTATGAAATAACAATTGGATGGTTACGGAAATATTTGTAGTTACGCGCTCATAAGATTAAGGATCATACGTGTCAGGTTATTTTATTACATTCGAAGGAGGGGACGGGGTAGGAAAAACAGTGCAGATTGCTTTACTTGCTGAATATCTCTCTTACCAAGGTTATAATATTGTTACAACACGAGAACCAGGAGGAACGGCAGGAGCAGAAGCAATCCGGCATATTTTGTTATCAGGGCAGGCACAACAATATGGACCGTTGATTGAAGCCGCTCTGTTTACAGCGGCACGCGCTGACCATGTTACTGAAATTATCGCGCCTTCCTTGCAAAAAGGTAAAATCGTTTTATGTGACCGCTTTATTGATTCTACACGCGTTTATCAAGGACTCAATGAGACCGTCAATTCTTCTCTTCTTTCTGTTTTAGAGTGTATTGCGCTCAATGGTATTATGCCTCATTTAACATTTTTGTTAGATATGCCAGCAGCGTGTGCTATCAAACGTGCAAATTTGCGAAGAAAAAAAACTGAAGAAATTGACTATTTTGAAAAAAACTCATTGGAAATTCAAGAACAAAGGCGTCAAGCTTTTCTTCAGTTGGCTAAACAAGAGCCACGGAGGTTTTGCGTCATTGATGCTACTGGCTCAGTGGAAGTTATTGCCCATCAAATAAAAAATATTTGTCATCAGGTATTGTTGGATCAATTTTCATGAGTGATGTAATAAATATCTTACGACAATATGATGATATTGATACAATTTTATCTCCGTCCCAGAATAATGTTATCTTTGGTCATGAAGATGTTCGTTACTTTTTGGCCCAAATGCTTAAAGAAAAGCGTTTGCACCATGCTTTATTATTTGAAGGAGAATATGGAATTGGAAAGGCAACATTAGCTTTTCATCTTGCTTGGAATATTTTAAGTTCTCAAAAGGAAAATTTTCTGAAACCCGATCCTCATTCTATTTCATGGCGCCAAATTACACAAGGAAGTCATCTTGGTCTTTTGTATATTTCACGTCGATTTGATGTAAAAACACAAAAGTTTAAAACAGGAATACTCATTGATGATATCCGTGATATTATGCATTTTTTAAGCCGAACATCGCAAGACAATGGATGGCGTATTGTTATTATTGATTCTGCAGATGATATGAATAGAAATGCAGCAAATGCAGTTCTTAAAATACTTGAAGAACCACCTGCAAAGACGCTCTTTATTATTATCGCACATTCTTCAGGAAAATTGCTTCCAACAATCCATTCACGGTGTCAAAAAATTTCCTTTCGCCCGTTGAATCATGATGAAATGAAAAAAGTCATTACACATATTTTTGCCAATCAGGATTTACCTGATGAAAAAATAATTGAAATGATTATTGCAAAATCCAAAGGAAGTCCTCGAAAAGCTGCTTTACTTATTTTCCATGGCGGTCTTGAAATTATTAAAACGATTGATGCTCTTCTAAAACAACCTGTTTGTAACGCAACGATTGTACACACGCTTGCACAAACATTCTCATCTGTTTCTTCCCCCTTCCAATTTCAACAATTTTGTGATGAAATTCTTGATAAAATTCAACAAAAAGCGATCATGCTCGTTGAAAAAGGAAATTTATTTCTCTCAAAAAAATATGCGCAAAAATGGCAGGAGATTCATCAGGAAATAGAGGAAATACAACTGTTTAATCTTGATAAGAAGCAGTTTGTTATTAACTTGCTTTTTAGAGTTCATAAGATCATTCATGAGGATTAGTTTTTCCGTGACAATGTGATGAACAGGCGTTATGTCATTGTATCTTTTATTTATAGCGTTTTACAATGAGTATGACATGCGTGACACATATTACATAACAACTCCTATTTTTTATCCTAATGGTAATCCGCATATTGGACATGCCTATAGTGCCATTGCAAGTGATGTCTTAGCTCGCTTTCAACGATTAAACGGAAAAAAGGTATTTTTCCTTTCTGGGACAGATGAGCATGGTCTAAAGATGCAACAAACCGCAGCAGCATTGGGCATGACACCTCAACAACTTGCAGATCGTAATAGTGCTGTGTTTAAAAAAATGCTTGCGGTATTAAATTGTTCTAACGATGATTTTATTCGTACGACAGAAGAGCGCCATTATCAAGCTTGTCAAAAAATTTGGAAGAAAATGGAAGAAAATGGCGATATTTATCTCGGCCGTTATAAGGGATGGTACTCCGTTCGCCAAGAAGCCTATTATGAAGAAAAAGATACGGAAGTTGGATCAGATAATATCCGTCGCGAGAAAGAATTAGGTTCTCCCGTTGAATGGAATGAAGAAGAAAGTTATTTTTTTAGACTTTCTCGTTATGAAAAAGCACTTCTTGAATATTATGAAAAACATCCTGATTTTATTGCTCCCCTTGAGCGACGTAATGAAATTATAAGTTTTATCAAATCAGGTTTAAAAGATATTTCTATTTCACGGGCAAGTTTTAATTGGGGAATTACTGTTCCTGAGAATCCAAAACACGTGATGTATGTCTGGGTTGATGCGCTTACAAATTATCTATCAGCAATTGATTTCTTCAATGAAAATTCAAAAAAACGGGATTTTTGGCCTGCAAATACGCATATTATTGGTAAGGATATTATTCGTTTTCATGCCGTCTATTGGCCAGCATTTTTAATGTCTGCTGGAATTGAATTGCCTCAAAATATTTTTGCTCATGGTTTTTTACTTAATCGTGGTGCAAAAATGTCAAAATCTGTTGGAAATGTCGTTGATCCTTTTGAAATGATTGATCATTATGGTCTTGATCAGGTTCGTTATTTTCTTCTGCGTGAAGTCCCCTTTGGACAAGATGGTAGTTATAACCATGAAAGCCTTGTAAACCGTATTAATGCCGATCTTGCTAATGATCTTGGTAATTTAGCACAGCGTTCTTTATCTATGATTGCCAAAAATTGTGATGCAAAGGTTCCTAGACCCGCTGCATTTTTAGTTCAAGATCAACAGCTTTTAGAACAATCTCTTCAAGTGCTTGAAACGGTACACCAAGCGATGTCTTTTCATAGTATGCATTTGGCTCTTTCAGCTATTTTTTCAACTGTAGCAGATGCCAATCGCTATTTTGCCAACGAACAACCTTGGAGTTTACGAAAAACAGATCCAGAACGATTTTCTACAGTTCTTTATATAACTGTCGAAATTTTGCGACGAATAGGAATTATGCTTTTGCCTTTCATCCCCCAATCAGCAGCAAAGCTTCTTGATAGCCTCGCGGTTGCTGAAGATGATCGGTTGTTGTATCATATAAGTCATGCAAAAATTCAAGAAGGACTTGATCTTCCACCACCAGAACCAATTTTTCCTCGTTATATCTTGAAGAAAGAAGATTCTCATCATGCTTATTGATACACATTGTCATCTTGATTTTGAAGATTTTTCACAAGATTTGGATAATGTTATCCAGCGAGCTTTAGATGCTGATGTTGGACGGATGATAACAATTTCAACTCATGTTCGTAAGTTAGATAAGCTGTTAGCCATTGCCCAAAGCTATGATCAGGTCTTTTGTTCCGTTGGAACACACCCCAATCATGCACATGAAGAACAAAATATTACAGCCAAAGAACTTATAGAGCTCTCGAATCACCCTAAAATAGTTGCGTTTGGGGAAGGGGGACTTGATTACCATTATGATTATTCTACACCAGAAGAGCAAAAGAAAGTTTTCCAAGAACATATCATTGCTTCTCGAGAAACACAGATTCCTCTTGTTATACATTCACGCAATGCAGATATCGATATGGAGAAAATCTTACGCGAACAGATAAAGGAAGGAGCTTTTCCCTTTATTCTTCATTGTTACTCGTCTGGAATGCAGCTTGCTCGTGCTGGCATTGAACTTGGTGGTTATATTTCTTTTTCAGGTATTCTTACTTTTAAAAACGCATGTGAAATTCGTGAAATAGCAAAAATTGTGCCTCATGAATATTTATTAGTGGAAACAGATGCACCCTATTTAGCTCCCACTCCTCATCGGGGAAAAACCAATGAACCATCTTTTGTATGCTATACAGCAGCTATTTTAGCTGAAACAATTGGCTTAAGCATTGAAGAAACAGCTCAAATAACAACGCGTAATGCTTTTCGTTTATTTAGCAAAATGAAATAAGGTAAAAGCTATGGATGATCAGTACCGATTTACAATATTAGGCTGTGGTCCCTCTCCAGGAGTCCCGCGACCTAATGGTGATTGGGGAGCTTGTGATCCGAATAATCCTAAAAATAAACGCTACAGAAGTTCTTTATTAGTTGAACGCATTAAACCATCAGGAAAAAAAACAACGGTCGTTATTGATACAGGCCCAGACTTTCGCTCACAAATGATCGATGCGCGTGTAAGCCATCTTGATGCTGCTCTTTATACGCATTCTCATGCAGATCATATCCACGGCATTGATGATTTACGCAGCTATGCACTTGCACAAAAATGTTTAATCGATATCTATGCAGACAAGTTTACATTAAAGAATCTCAAAAATGCTTTCGGCTATTGTTTTCAAACAGCAAAAGATTCATCTTATTCACCTATCTTAAAAGAACATCTTATCGATGAAGATAGCCAATTTATGATTCAGGGGCAGGGTGGAGCAATAAGCGTCAATGCACATCTTCAATATCACGGAAACATTCATTCCTTAGGTTTTCGTATTGGGAATGTTGCCTATTGTACAGATGTTAGTGAGTTTCCTGAAAAAACATTATCTAAATTAATGGACTTGGATGTTCTCATTATTGAAGCCCTGCAATTTAAATCTCACCCGAGTCATTTTTCTGTTGATCAAGCATTACAATGGATAGAATATTTAAAGCCAAAACAAGCCGTGCTCACACATATGGATAGATCGCTAGATTACAATGAGGTTGTCAATTACATTCCATCACATGTTCAGCCGGCATATCAAGGGCTTATTTTTGAAACGGATGCATAAGCTTATTATAACGCAATATTTCACGTTCAATAAAAACTCTTTTTAAAAATTATCCTTTATTTTGTTTCATTTTTGTCGTAATTGGTACTTTTTTATGTCAAAAATGAGGCTTTTATGTATAAGAATTTTAAGCGGGCTGTATGTATTGTGGCTTTAGCAGTTTCCTTGACAGCATGTGGGGGGCGTTTAGAAAAAAATATTTCAACGACAACATTACATGACGGAACAATGAGTTGCGCCGATATTCAACGGGAGTTTTTTGCTAATAAACGTCAGATTAATGATACAATTGCAGAGCGCTCTAAAGCAAGAAACAAAAATGTAGCTTTAGCAGCCGCAGGTGTTGTATTTGTACCTGCTTTGTTTTTTATGGATGTAAAATCAAGCGAAAGTAATGAAATTTCAGCTTTAAATAATCGTAATGCTGTTTTGAGTGATCTTGCACGTATGAAACGTTGTAAAATAATGCAATGATTTTCTGATTTTATTATAGGTAATATTAATTTTGGTCTTTGAAAAAACTAATTTTAAAGACCAAATTTTAAAATGATAAGTGAATTGTACAATATAAAAACAACGGTCGTTATTGATACAGGTCCAAACTTTTGCTCACAAATGATCGATACGCATGCGTGTAAGCCATCTTGATGCTGCTCTTTATACACATTCTCATGCAGATCATATCACGGTATTGATGATTTAGTAGCTATGCACTTGCACAAAAATGTTTAAAAGAATCTCAAAAATGCTTTCGGATATTGTTTTCCAACATAAAAAGATTCTTTTATTCACCTATCTTAAAAGAGCATCTTATCGATGAAGATAGCCAATTTATGATTCAGTCAGGGGCAGGCAGGATGGAGCAATAAGCGTTAATACGCATTTACAATACCACGGAAACATTCATTCCTTAGGTTTTCGTATTGGGAATGTTGCCTATTTGTACAGATGTTAGTGAATTTTCTGAAAAAACATTATCTAAATTAATTTATGTTAAAAGTGGGGCTTTTATGTATAAGAATTTTAAGCGGGCTGTATATATTGTGGCTTTAGCAGTTTCCTTGACAGCATGTGGGGAGCGTCTAGAAAAAAATATTTCAACGACAACATTGCATGACGGAACAATGAGTTGTGCCGATATTCAACGAGAGTTTTTTGCTAATAAACGTCAGATTAATGATATAATTGTAGAGCGTTCTAAATCAAACAACAAAAACGTAGCTTTAATGGATGTAAAATCAAGCGAAAGTAATAAAATTCCAGCTTTAGATAATCGTAATGCTGTTTTGAATGATCTTGCGCGTATGAAACGTTGTAAACAAGAAGGTTTTGATCTTCCAGCCCCAGAACCAAATAACTATTTTGGTCTTTAAGAGATATACTTTAAAGCTTAAGCAGTAACGCTCTTTAAAAAATATAGTCAAATTCGTTTGCCATTTTCTCCAAATCTTTCATAAATTTTTGGCGAAGGATATATATGTTCTAGAGTTAGAGTTTGGATGTTTTTATGAGGGTTAGAAGCTTTATTTTTATGTCATATTATCGCATAATATATATTATGGAACTTTTTTTGGAGAGCTTTATAGCATCAGCACTTTGGAATTGGAAAATGAATGGATCATTCCTCTATGAATATTTTCCATTAAACATATGAGTTGTTGGACAATTGTAGCGCGTATCTTTTATCTTTTTAAATTTTAAAAACTTGATGATTTAGATTGAAAATCGATCTTGTTTTATTCTGGCTAGAAAGTTTTGATCACACTCATTTTTTATTTTTTACTCTTTTAAAAAAAATCATCATAATTTGTAGGATCACGAAAGCTAAAAACATTATTCCATGAAATAATGGTACAAATGGCTGATCAATAAAATTGGAATAATAGATTGTTATTGTTTCAATCAATGCTGCACTACACCATAAAATAATGCCCCATAGCGAATACATCCAAAGTCCGATCAAAGCAACAGGATAGAGAATAGCCAACATGGCTGATGCACATTGCCACTGCCAAGGCATAAGGTCAAAGCGCCATAGAACACCTGGAAAAACACCAACAAGGCGTATCCAATAAAAAATACTCAAACTTAAGCAAATAAGCGCCAAAAATCGTAAATAACAGTTATAAATTAAGTCGATTTTTGAAATCCGTTTTTGTGCACTATTTTTCACAATAATAGCTCTTGTTCAATAGGTTGGAAGTAAGAATTGACCACTTCATCTGTTACATTTGAAAGTTTATCTGGCTGCCATTGAGGCGTTTTGTCCTTATCGATTAACATAGCTCGTATCCCTTCATGAAAATCATGTGCACTAATCATATGGTGTGCAATGCGGTTTTCAATTTTTATACAATCTTCTAAAGTTCGAGGTGTATTTTGTTTCATCTGTTTCCAGATTACTTTCAAACTTATCGGAGAACGTGACAGCAAAATATCATAACATTCTTTAGCAAATAAAATGCCTTCATTACTTTTTTTATGAAGCAATTCAAGACATTCTTCTAATGTCTGAGCACTAAAACAAGTGTTAATGATACAACGTATTTCATGAGTCGTTTCATAGTCTTTTGTAATTGCGCACTCCTCTAAAGCTAAAGTAGGATCTCCTTGCTCAATAACAGCTTTTCTAATTGTATCAAATTCAATTTCAGGAACGGCATGTGTTGCTAATCCTAAATTTAAACAATCTCCCCATTTTATATGGGCACCAGTCAATGCAAGATAAATGCCAAAATGATTGGGAAGAGATGGTAAGAAAAAACTTGCACCAACATCTGGAAAAAATCCAATCGCAGATTCTGGCATAGCAAAAACGGTCTTTTCTGTAACAATTCGATGTGAACCATAGAGAGAAATGCCTACCCCTCCTCCCATCCAAATACCGTTTAAGAAAGAAATGTAAGGCTTTGAAAAACGTTTGATATAAGCATTTAAACTATATTCATCCCTAAAATATTGATAAGCAGAGGCACTTTTCCCCATATGATAGATTTCTACAACATCTCCACCAGCACAAAAAGCACGTCCTTCCCCTTCAATTAAAACACAAGAAATATCATTATCTGTTTCCCAAGTTTTTAGAGCTTTTTTTAAAGCGGAAACCATTCGTTGATTAAGAGCGTTTAATGCTAAAGGGCGTGAGAGTTTTATAATTCCAGCACACCCTTCTTTCGTAAAAGAAATATCATTCCCCGCTCCAAAATCAATTTGCATTTCACACCCTTCTTAAAAACAATTAATCTATTATTTTTTTTATATTTTTTGCCCCAAGTTGAGGAAATATTTGCATGATCGCGCCAATACAATATATATAAATTCCTGTTATTGAAATCCCTATTTTAACCCAATATGGAGCCTCTAATTGATAAAAGAAGGCTGCAATACCAAAGAAACACCATAAAAGAAAAATTGGAAAATTAATTCTCCGTAAACGAAGGACTCTTACAGGATGGATGAAATAAATTGGCAAGAAAGATATAATTGCTGATAAAACAATGATGATAAAAGTAATCCATTCCTCTGGTCTTACGACAAAAAGTGTAAAAACCATCATATTCCAAACAACAGGAAATCCTTTAAAAAAGTTTTCTTTGGTTTTCATACCAGTATCGGCATAATAAATAGCCGATGAAATAACAATGATTGCACTCAATGCAAATGATAACCCTACCCCCATAAAACCACTTTGATAAAGGGCAAAAGCAGGAATTAAAACATAAGTTACATAATCAATAATATTATCTAAAAGCTCTCCAGACCATGTTGGAAGGATGTATTTAACATCAAGCTTGCGTGCAATGGGTCCATCTATACCATCAACGAGAAGTGCAAGCCCAAGCCAACAGAACATAGCTGTCCATTCTTTTTGAGAAGCCGATATAAGAGAAAGAAACGCTAAAAATGATCCCGAAGCTGTTAGTAAATGAACAGAAAAAGCTTTTGCTTGTGGCATTGTTACTTTTTTATGACGTAATAACTTAGCGTTTGTTTTGATTTTCTTTGTTAGTTTACGTTTCAAGGTTTTCTTATCCTCGTTTTTAAAGTCTTCATCCATCTACCAATACGCCATTTTACCCATGATATAACTCAGCGTAAAAAAATCATAAAAAGGTTACTTTTTTATATCGCATTATTTATTACATAATATAATAGAAGAGCTTCATACAATAAAAAGAGAGCAATCATTTAGAAATGTTAAAATATTTGCTCAATGAGGAAAGGCTCAACTCGTTGTGATACTTGAAAAGAAAAAAGATAAAGCTATTACTGTTATTGGTGCAGGTCCTGTCGGGATGTTGTCCGCATTGAGGCTTGCGCATGAGGGTTTTTCTGTTTTTCTTGTTGGCCCCCCTGCTCATACAGATGAGTTACGGACAACAGCTCTTATGATGCCTGCAATACGCACGCTTCAAAAACTTAATATTTGGAATAACCTTCAAAAGCATGCTGCTGCCTTATCGTGCATGAGAATTGTTGATATAACTTCTAGGATTGTGCGTGCTCCTACGGTGCATTTTTCTTCTGCTGAAATTGATGAAAAAGCTTTTGGCTATAATATACCCAATATAAAATTGAACAATGCTTTAAATGATGCTGTTACACATACGTCCAATATTAAAAGATTTGTTTCTGAAGCCAAATCTTTTCATCACACCCAAAGTCATGTATGTATTACTCTTTCTGACGATAGAGTTATTCAAGCACCACTTGTTATTGCTGCTGATGGACGTCACTCTCTTACGCGTACGGCAGCAGGAATAAGTGTTAAACAGTGGAACTATCCACAAAAAGCACTTGTTCTCAACTTTTCTCATGAATTTTCTCATCAAAACACATCAACTGAGTTTCATACAGAACATGGCCCATTTACACAGGTTCCGCTACCAGGACATAGATCCAGTCTTGTATGGGTTGTTCACCCTTCTCGCGCTGAGGAGTTATTAAATATAGCATCAAAAGAAGTTGCAAAAATAATCGAAAACCAAATGCAATCGATGCTTGGAACGCTAACCTTAGAAACATCAATTCAAGCATGGCCGCTTTCAGGGCTTCTCTCTCATCATTTTGCCGCGAACCGAACAATTTTAGTGGGCGAAGCTGCTCATGTTTTCCCCCCTATTGGGGCACAGGGATTAAATTTAGGATTTCGTGATGTTCAAACTTTGATTGATATTTTACCCAATCAAATATCCGATTCTAACTCCGAAATGATTGTTACACGATATAACCAATGCCGCAAACCAGATATATTAATCCGAAGTGGCGCTGTTCATACCCTTAACTCTGCTTTACTTTCTCATATGCCGCCTGTTCATATCATGCGCAGTATTGGGCTTGGTCTATTACATAATTGCTCGCCATTACGTAATTTATTTATGCGCGAAGGAATGTATCCTGGTTATGGATTCAAGGAAATGATGCAAATATTTCCAACAAAATCGCCTAAACAACTCTCTTGAGAAATAACGTATAAACAACCAAAGAAATGATTATTTCTAATAATGCATTTTGCAATTAAATTTGAACATATACAATAACAAAAGGGAATTATTTCATTCTTTAAGAGATAATACTAGAGTCCTCTTTACCAATTTTTATAAAATCCATACTCAAACGTCATTCTATTGATTTACGCGCTTTGTTAAAGCAACCTCTAGCCCTTAGATCCGTTTTGCAATAACCCCTCCGTTAACGGTATAAACAGAAAGCCATTAAATCTATCATTTTTACGCTTATGAAGCTTGCAAAGCTTACACTTCAGAGCTGTTTGTCATGCTCTAATATTCACAGAGCTCCCTTATATTCGAGAGCGTTTCTAAGAGGCATTTTATTCCTTCATAGCTTTTAATCATACATTAGCTTTTTTGAGTTTGTATCAAAATATATGTAGAGTTAATATTTATATATCTCATATTTTCTGAAAAAATATTTTATATATTTAGCATGCTTATATGAAA
>NZ_NJGE01000014.1 GCF_002777915.1 Bartonella tribocorum
ATAATCGGCGTGTCCAGGGCAGTCAACGTGGGCATAGTGACGATTTTCCGTTTCATACTCAACATGGGCTGTAGAAATGGTAATACCACGGGCGCGCTCTTCTGGTGCTGCATCAATTTGGTCATATGCTTTAAACTCACCAAAAAATTTCGTAATCGCTGCTGTCAATGATGTCTTCCCATGATCAACGTGACCAATCGTACCTATATTAACATGCGGTTTTGTACGTTCAAATTTGCTCTTCGCCATCGCTATTAATCTCTTGTTTATTCTCTATCTTTAGTTAGCACCTAGAAACAGGCCTGCAAAACTGAATTCAACCGGACCGTAACCAGCCCAATCACCACAACTTTTAGACGGGAAATCCCGCCCACTTTAGATAATGGAATATCTTCCACCATACTTGACTTGCCTAATCATCAACAATCATTTGGAGCGGGTAGCGGGAATCGAACCCGCATATTCAGCTTGGAAGGCTGCTGCTCTACCATTGAGCTATACCCGCATGACCTACGTACTAACTCTCCTTCGATGAATGGTGGAGGGGGTTGGATTCGAACCAACGTAGCATACGCAACGGATTTACAGTCCGCCCCCTTTAACCACTCGGGCACCCCTCCATTACACCGGTAAAGTCACGCGATAAGGCATCACCACAATCATCTCGAACACCCATTCAATTCAATCTGATTGCGAAGTGGTTATGACGATTACGATTGTATCTGTCAACAGAATAAATACAATTCTGTACAAAATTTCCGCTCATATCTTTAAATCATAGATTTTTTCTAGCGCTTTTTCTTATTAAAACGCTATAAAGAAGTTATGAAAGAAAAAACATCACAAAATTCTCATTATGCTCGTTTACGTCGCCGATATCGTGATACAAAGGGCTCTCCTTCTCGATCTTCTACAAACCTGAAGAAGAAAGCCACTCCTTTACAGCAAGGGATAATCCATCTTTATGGCATTCATTCCGTTCAGGCAGCTTTAAAAAACCCAAAAAGAATTTTTAAATGTCTTTACGTTACACAAAATGCCTTAAAACGATTAAATATACCCGAATCAGATTATCCTTGCCCTGTTACATTATGCACCCCAAAATATCTTGATTCGCTGGTTGGAAGTGAGGCAGTTCATCAAGGAGTGGTTTTGGAAACCTCTCCTCTCAAACCATGCAAATTATCGGAACTAACCAATACTGATCTGGTCATTGTTATGGATCAAATTACTGATCCACATAATGTTGGCGCTATTATGCGTTCTGCCGTTGCATTTAAAGCGAAGGCACTTATTACCACTTGTCGTCACTCTCCCCACGAAAGTGGTGTTCTTGCAAAAGCGGCATCAGGAGCTCTAGAAATGATTCATTATATTACCGTACGAAACCTCGCTGAAACTCTTCAAGAGCTCCATCAAACAGGTTTTACAAGCTTTGGCCTCGATTCAGAAGGGGATCAACCTCTAGAAACAGCATTAACAGGGAATAAAATTGCTCTTGTTTTAGGAGCAGAAGGTAAAGGCTTACGAAAAAAAACACGTGAAACCGTTTGCACTTTAGCACGCCTTGATATGCCCGGAAATATTAAATCATTAAATGTTTCAAACGCAGCAACAATAGCGCTTTATGTGGCGCATAAATATCTTAGATTCTAGTTTTTAATTTTTTTGTGAAACATCAAAAAAACCAACCAACAAAAAACCCGCTAAAAACCCGCCAATATGCGCTTCCCATGCTATTGAGAGTCCATTTTCTTCAAACAGAATGGAAGAAATGCCTATGATAAAATCAGCCGCCAACCACACACTTATATAAATAAGTACGCCCTTAGAACAAAGGGCTTTTTTGATGGATAATAAAGCCCCCAAAGGTTTTTCGTTCTGCGCGTTGACACCTAAATAGCTGCTAGGGAAACCGTAACGTGCAATAGTTCCCATCATTCCAGACACAGAACCTGATGCCCCAACAAGTGATATGAGACTTTCTTGATGAAATATAAAATAAGTCAAAACAGAAATAACTGCCGTTAACACCCAAAAAACTAAAAAACGTAAAACACCAAAATGCCTTACTAAAGGAGAACCAAAAACCAAAAGCCAAACCATATTAAGAGCAACATGTTTAAAACTACCATGCATAAATGAATAACTCACCATGGTATAAAAAAATGCAATAGGATCCCTCTTAAACAATGCTGGTGTAAATGAAAAAAACTCAAAACTTTCAATATAAAACTGATGAGAAAAAAAATACTGAGGAATGCAATAAAGACAAAAACAAAATGCTATCAAGACAACAATAATAAATGGAACATTCAATAAAGGTTCTTTAGGTTGTCTTGGCAGTCGAGAAATATGTCTATATTGATGAGGAGAAACTTTCATTATATAAAATCTCTTATTTTTTAGGATAATTGGTTATTCTTTATAAAAAATGAAGATACCACATCCAGTGATATAGAATCTTTTAACGCCTCTTAGACGCCCCCTTTTTAAATCTTCAATAGCTCACCGTAAAAACATGTGTCTCTTATACAAAAGATTTTTAAAAGCATGGATAATCAAAAATATGATTTACAAAATGAATGATCCTCTATTGATTGAAATATGAAGTTTTTCATGAAATATATAAGAGTTTATGAATAAACATAACTCTCTTATAAAGCACTCTGTAACAAAAATGTAAAATACATAAATATTGCTTTTTGACAGAAATATATCAATTTTTGCATTTTTAAATCACGCTATACTTCAATTGAAACTTTAAATAATCTTAGAGCTCAATTGTTTCAACAACAAAGCTTGAATTGCTTCTGCTTTTTAAATGAAAAAACCTCCACAAGAATAAAGGATTGCAAACATAATTGTTTTTTTCAATATAATCATTGGTGTTTCATAAATTACGCATTTGATATGTCTGTTTTCTCATAACTACAAGATTTTGATTTATAAAGATAAGATAATTTTATTCTTATTGCGTTAGACCTCTTAATATTTTAAGATTTTCTCATCCTAAACTTGTTTATATTGAATCAATAAAAACCTTTATTTGTTTGCACGTTACAAGTGAGAAAAGCCGTGTTGATAAAACTATACAAGAGGGGAACAAAAATACCTCTTATGAAGCGTCTCAAGTGCCGATACCTGTCGGGGCAATATTGAGGCAAAGTGTGTGACGGTATCTTCTAGCTCCTCACAAGCGTAAAGACAGGGAATATCAATAAATTTATCTTTATACTATTCATGGGCACCGTTGCAAAATGGATATGACGAATCTTAAGAGATCTCTCTTTTAAATACACCCGTAAATACACAATATAATGACCTTCCATTCTTCATGAGAAGTATGGCTTTATTAAATATAAAAAAAGCCAGTTCATCTCTTGAAAAAATATGCACAAACCTGTCATTTCCACCTCTAACAGATATAACTCAAGAATTGTTTTCTATAAAATATTCGAAAAAATAATACGTTGATTTGCAGAGTACATCCTTGGATTTAAACGGTTCATGAGAGAAATTTTATTCCTTATCTTAAACAACAGTCTCCACACATTCATCGCTTATACCAAATAAAGACAATCGTTTTGATCATTTCGGCATAAGAAAGTTTGAAATGAGAAAATCATAGAAACTCGAACCTCTCAATCAAATTGTGAAATGATAAACCATTATTATAAATCAATGTATTACAATAGATAATACACTATTCCTGAAGAGGTAGATTTTGAGAGCTTTGCTTACAATCTTTTAACCACACATCATAAATAGGATGCTCAACAGCATTCAAACCGGGACTATCTGCAAACATCCATCCTGTAAAAATACGCCGTACTTTTTTATCTAATGTTACTTCATTGACCTCAACAAAACCTGTTGTACGCGTTGGCTCATCTTTAGAGCTCGTATAACAAGCACGGGGTGTTACCTGTAATGCACCATACTGATAAACTTCACCAAGAGAAACTTCAAAACGTGTCGTCCGCCCCGTGATTTTATCAAGACCCGCAAAAACAGCAATTCCATTGCTGATTCGTTCAGCCCGCCCCCCACTATTTAAGGATAAAAACACTAAAATTCCCATTAAAAAAATATATATAAAATGCCTTAACCTTAACAATAAAAAAAACCTCATCATATCAAAACCAATTGCATCCTTAAAATAACTCTTGTCATAACGTAGAGCCAGATAAGAAAAAAATACACGCGTCCATTAAAACATTTTATTTTTTAGGTGACCACGCATCATAATCTTCATGCACACAAGGACACTCATCATTGTAAGAAATAGCTCCCTTTGGTCGATAAGCCTCACTTGTTCCTGTCATATTTGCAACGTGAGGCTTTTCCCATTCATAGGGGTGATAATCCTCCTGCGTTGGTGGACACTCAAAGCGATGATGAATCCAGCCGTGCCAACCTGGTGGAATAGTAGAGGCTTCAGAATAGTCTTTATAAATAACCCAACGACGCGGATAACCATCCTTATGAAGCCCCCCTTCATAATATATATTCCCAAATTGATCTTCCCCTATCCGCTTACCTTTACGCCATGTAAAAAAACGCGTACCAATGGTATTCCCATCCCACCACGTAAAGATTTGCTTAAAAAAACGAGCCATTTTCTATTCCATTTCTTCAGCATACTCATGAAATCAATTACTGGAATAAACTTGCTAATGCTTGAAATTACCAAAAAAATTACTGATAAATTCAGCCACAACTTCAATTAATAGGATAACTTTCATCCCTTAATTTCAAGAAGATATCATATTTATAGATTCTTCTCCACCCCATAAAATTTAATCTATGCCAAGTTTCATCTTAACCAATTCATTAACAGTTTGAGGATTTGCCTTACCACCTGTTGCTTTCATTACCTGTCCAACAAACCAACCTGCTAAAGCGGGTTTTTGCTTTGCTTGCGCAACTTTATCAGAATTATTGGCAACGATCTCATCAACGGCTCTTTCTATAGCCTTTGTATCTGTTACCTGCTTCATATTGCGCTCTTCGACAATTTGACGTGGATCTCCCCCCTCATTCCAAACAATCTCAAAAAGATCTTTGGCAATTTTTCCAGAAATTGTTCCCTCTTTTATAAGATCAATAATGCTTCCCAACTGATTGGGCGATACTGGTGACTCTTCAATTTCACGATTATCCTTATTTAAAGCCCCTAAAAGATCATTAATCACCCAATTGGCAACTATTTTTCCATCACGCCCACGAGCAACTTCTTCAAAATAATCAGCAATAGCTTTTTCTGTTACAAGAATGGAAGCATCATAAACTGTCAATCCCATTTCCTTAACAAAACGTGCTTTTATCGCGTCAGGTAATTCTGGTAAATCTGCTGCCAAAGCATCCACAAATGCTTGATCAAATTCTAATGGTAAAAGATCAGGATCAGGAAAATAACGATAGTCATGCGCTTCTTCCTTTGAGCGCATAGAGCGGGTTTCACCTTTAGCCGCATCAAAAAGCCGAGTTTCTTGCTCTATGACACCTCCATCTTCTAAAATTGCAATCTGACGACGCGCTTCATACTCAATCGCTTGACCAATAAAGCGAATAGAATTAACGTTTTTGATTTCACAACGCGTCCCAAAATCTTCACCAGGACGACGAACGGATACATTGACATCCGCACGCATAGAGCCTTCATCCATATTGCCATCGCAGGTCCCTAAATAACGAACAATCGTACGCAATTTTGTCATATAAGCCTTGGCTTCATCTGATGAGCGCATATCAGGTTTGGAAACGATTTCCATAAGAGCAACACCAGAGCGATTGAGATCCACGAAAGACATCGTTGGATGTTGATCATGCATCGATTTTCCAGCATCCTGTTCAAGATGTAATCTTTCAATTCCGACTTCAATATCCTCAAACTGGCCATTCGAATCTGGACCAACAGATATGATAATCTTCCCCTCTCCTACAATGGGATAGTGAAACTGAGAAATCTGATACCCTTGCGGTAGATCTGGATAAAAATAATTTTTACGATCAAAAACAGATTTTAAATTAATACGCGCTTTTAATCCCAAACCTGTTCGAACTGCTTGACGAACACATTCTTCATTCAAAACAGGTAGCATCCCTGGCATAGCCGCATCAATAAGTGATACATGATTGTTCGGCTCTGCACCAAATTTGGTTGATGCTCCTGAAAAAAGTTTCGAATTTGATATGATTTGTGCATGAACCTCCATGCCAATGATGACTTCCCAATCACCTGTAACGCCAGAAATAAAACGCTTAGAATCAGGAATACGCGTATCAATGATGCTCATTGCCAATCCACTACCAATATTTTAAAACATATCTCATGGTCTATCTACAACCATTCACAGTGCAAACCTAAGATATAAATCTTACAACAAGCCCGATAAAATCGGGCTTGTTGTGTGTGCGTAAATATTAAGCTTTTTTAGAAGCCTTTTTCTTAGCCGATATTTTCTCTGCAGACTTTTCTTTCACTGCAGATTTTTTCTTTGCAGGCTTTTCTTCAGGAACATCTGATTCGTCATATTCTTTCATCAACTCTTCAATCGTCACTTCTTTATCTGTGACTTTTATCTGGGCTAACAAATGATCAATGACCTTTTCTTCAAAAATCGGAGCTCGTAGATTTTCAACAGCTTCCGGAGTCTTCCGGAAAAAGTCCATAATCTCTTTTTCTTGTCCAGGATACTGACGAACTTGCTCAAAAACAGCTGCTTTTAGTTCATCTTCATTAACTTTAACACCAACCTTCATTCCAATTTCAGAGAGCACCAAACCCAGACGAACACGACGTTGCGCAAGGACATGATATTCTTCCCGTGCATTTTCTTCTGTAACACCCTCGTCCTCGAAACTACGCCCAGCCTTTTTCAAATCATCATTAACCTGAGCCCATATATTATTGAACTCAATTTCTAAAAGCCCTTCCGGAATCTCAAAATTATAATCAGCATCTAAAGCATCAAGAATTTGACGCTTAACCTTTTGACGTGTCATTGAACCATATTGACTTTCAATCTGCCCACGAACAGCCTCACGCAAGCGATCTAGAGATTCTAAACCGACTTTTTTCGCTGCCTCATCATCAATTTTCAATTCATCTGGTCTAAAGACAGCTTTGACAGTAATATCAAACTCTGCTTCCCGTCCTGCCAAATGTGCTGCACTATAATTATCTGGGAATTTAACAGCAATCGTTTTTGTATCCCCTGCCTTTACACCAATTAATTGCTCTTCAAAACCAGGAATAAATTGTTTTGATCCAAGAATCAGTTGTGCATCATTATCAGCCCCACCTTCAAATGGAACCCCCTCAAGCTTCCCTAGATAATCTATGGTAATACGATCACCTTCTTCAGAAGATCCCTCTTTTAGGGAATAATTGCGCGTAGAAGAAAGAACGCGATTGACTTGCTCATCAATATCCTTTTCAGGAATGACTGCAATTTCACGAATAACTTCAATATGTTCAAAGGCTTTAATCTCAATTTTCGGTAAAACTTCATACTTTAAACTAAAAGTAAAATCGGCTTTTCCATCTAGAATTTTTTCATCTTCATCGATATCAATTTTCGGCTGCATCGCTGGACGTTCATTGCGGTCGGCTAAAATAGAACGTGGCGCATCACTGAGTATCTCATTGAGAATCTCTGCCATAAAAGATTTACCATACATTTTTCGTAAATGCCCACCCGGCACTTTACCGGGACGAAAGCCATTAAGTCTGACCTTACCCTTGGTATCATCCAATCGTTCATTCAACTTTTCTTCTAAATCTTTCGCTGGAACCACGATCTTAATTTCGCGCTTCAGTCCTTCATTAAGCGTCTCGGTAACCTGCATTAAACACCTTCATTTTTCTAAAGAGTAGGGATAACCCCACTCTAATCATTATTACATTCTAACACTTCAAGTGTTATATTACCATGAAGCGGAATTCCAGACACGTAGAAATCCGTAGCACTTAAGGGATTGCTTTGGTGCGGATGGAGGGACTCGAACCCCCATGGTCTCCCGCCAGAACCTAAATCTGGTGCGTCTACCAATTTCGCCACATCCGCTCAAACGTAGCAAGCTAATAACCTTATACAAGCGGCGTTTCTATATCATTAATTATAGAAGAAAAGCAAACAAATATATTAAAAAAACGCAATACACATCTTTCTTAGCAAAGAACAAAAACAAAATCTATGCTTTTCATACACGGTGACTTACGCTAATAAGGCGACTATGGTGAAGACATTTGATACTCCAATTCATATTATCGGTGGCGGTCTTGCGGGGTGTGAAGCAAGCTGGCAAATCGCTCAATCGGGGATTCCTGTTATTTTGCATGAAATGCGTCCCCCAAAAAAATCAGATGCCCATAAAACCGATAAATTAGCAGAACTGGTTTGTTCAAACTCCTTTCGTTCTGATGATTCATCAACAAATGCTGTAGGGCTTTTACATGCTGAAATGCGATTAGCAAAATCGTTAATTATGAAAGCTGCTGATGCTAACAAAGTTCCCGCTGGAAGTGCTCTTGCTGTTGACCGTGATGAATTTTCAAAAACCGTGACATCAGCGCTTGAAAATCATTCGCTTATAACGATCAAACGCGAAGAAGTTCAAGAGATTCCTAAAGATTGGAAACATGTTGTTATTGCAACAGGTCCCCTTACCTCATCTGCACTTGCGCAAGAATTAAAAGCAATAACCGGTATAAAAGCTCTTTCTTTTTTTGATGCTATTGCACCCATTATCCATACCGACAGTATTGATATGAATATTTGTTGGTATCAGTCTCGCTACGATAAAATTGGGCCTGAGGGAACAGGGAAAGATTATCTTAATTGTCCTCTCAACAAAGAACAATATGAAACATTCGTTGAAGCACTAAAAAACGCAGAGAAAACAGAGTTTCGTGACTTTGAAAAAACACCCTATTTTGATGGATGCCTCCCCATTGAAATTATGGCTGAGCGCGGAATCGAAACTTTAAGACATGGCCCTATGAAACCTATGGGCTTAACCAATGCCCATAATCCCACCGTAAAACCCTATGCTGTCGTTCAATTACGCCAAGATAATAAACTCGGAACGCTTTACAATATGGTCGGCTTTCAAACGAAACTGAAATATGGTGAACAAGTCCGTATTTTTAGAATGATTCCTGGGCTTGAAAAAGCAGAATTTGCACGCCTTGGTGGCCTTCACCGCAATACCTATCTCAACTCTCCAATCATTCTTGATCAAACTCTTTGTTTAAAACAAAAAAAACAACTACGCTTTGCTGGACAAATTACCGGATGTGAGGGGTATGTAGAATCAGCAGCTATAGGGCTTCTTGCCGGACGTTTTGCCGCTGCCGAATATCATCATAACTGTCCTTGCCTTCCCCCACAAACCACAGCATTCGGAGCTCTTTTGAATCACATTACGGGAGGACACATTATCGATGAAGAAGCAGAAAGACAGTCTTTTCAGCCCATGAATATCAATTTTGGACTCTTTCCCCCTATTGCTCCTATCAAACATTTAGGAAAACGCTTGCTAAGTAAAGAAAAAAAATTAGCAAAAAAACAAGCTATAACAGCAAGAGCCCTCAATGATTGTATTCAGTGGTTAGCAGATAAGGAATCAAAGAGCTCCTGTTTATCAAAAAACATATGATTCGCCTCTCATCTATTGAATAGATCTCTATCAAGCTCGTGAAAAAATCATTCAAAAGCATTGTTAAAATACTATCTCAATTAATAAAGGCTGTTCTATACTTCATCAGTTATTCAAGAATATAAAAATATGAAATAATTATAATAATATTTTTCTACCCTATATATTATATGATAATGGGAATTTTTCTCTTTTTTACTTCCTTCCTTAATATTTATGAGACCCTCTTATTTTAACTTTTGTGTGATGAAGAAAAAATGCTCGCTTGCATAACGCAAAGAAAATAAAAATATGGACCAAAAATATTTAAGTCAGAATTGACTATATCTTTTCCCACTCAAGTGCTAAGAAAAAGCACAAGATTGAAATGATGATCCCACTTTATAAAACGACAATACATTGATTTATAATAATGATTTATCCCTTTCTATCTTGAATGAGAAACTTAAATACGTAGAATTCTTTTATCTCAAATTCTCTTATAATCCATCAATAAAAACCATTTGCTTAGTAAGTTCATTGGCTGCGTCACACAAGCAAAGTTGTTACTGCAAATTATTGCAAATTAAGAGAACTACTCTTATGCCCATCTCAAATGATGAAAATTAGTCACAGCACAAAAAGTATGATGCTGCCAACGTGAGCTTCTATTAAGCAAAAAATAGTGGTTTATGTAAGGTTTTGTACATTTCATAGTGTTTTTTATCTTGTACCATTTTCAGGTACTATTCTGAATAAACACTTTAGCTCTTCCATATAATAAAAGTTAACGTCACACTTTATAAGCCATACGAAATGGCCCATTATTAAAGTGAAATGTTTATTGAAATAAGCTAAAAATTATACATTTCAAGCCTATGTATTTTAGAAAATTTTTACAATCATTTTCAAAAGCACTAGCAATGCATGAAATGAAAAAATGATACAAAGACTTAAAATTTTTATATGAAAAACGTGGACAATATATCTGATATCTGTCCAAAAAACACCTGTAAAAAAACCCGCTTATAAATAAATCGGGTTTTTTTAACGTTGTGTAAATTATTTTTTATTAACTGCTTCTTTAAGGCTTTTTCCTGCAGAAAATTTAGGTACAGAACGTGCTGGAATATCGATTTCAGCACCAGTTGAAGGATTACGCCCCTTTGTCGCAGCACGATGAGAAACTTCAAAAGAACCAAAACCAGGAAGACGAACATCGCCCCCTGAAGCCAAAGCTTGTGTTACAGAAGCCATAAAAGCGTCAACAACAGCACCAGCTTGTGCTTTCGAAACACCTGCCTTTTCAGCAACGGAACTAACCAATTCACTTTTATTCATGAAATATTTCCTTTCCCTATATTACCTGACAACATGACCTAATCATGTTATTGGTCAGTTTATTGAAAAGTACAGCAAACAGAAGTCTTATTTTTATCCAAAACATTGTTTTTTTAGCAATAATCACAGTTATTCACGGAATTTTTCACTTTTTTCAACAAAAAACAAAATAATAACCACGACAACACCTTCTGCCACTCAAAAAATGCCGTTATAAGCGAGATCAGTGAATCAGTGCGCAATCTGTATCCCTTCACTATCACTGCTCTCTGATCGGATAGGGACAGCTACCGTAGAAGGTTCCTTCCATTCAATAGTATCTGGAAAATGAACCAAAGCATGTTTTAAAACTTCACTCACATGATTTACCGGAATAATTTCCATGTTATTTTTGACATCATCAGGAATATCAACCAAATCTTTTGCGTTTTCTTCAGGAATAAGCACTTTTTTTATTCCTCCTCGAAGCGCAGCTAGGAGTTTTTCTTTTAATCCACCAATTGGCAAAACGCGTCCACGTAAAGTAATTTCACCAGTCATTGCAATATCTTTATGCACAGCTATCCCTGTAAGAACCGAAACAATTGCTGTCACCATCGCAATCCCAGCAGATGGACCATCTTTTGGTGTTGCCCCCTCTGGAACATGAACGTGGATATCGCGTTTTTCAAAAAGTGGAGGTTCAATACCAAAATCAACAGCACGAGAACGCACATAAGATGCTGCTGCGGAAATAGACTCTTTCATTATATCACGCAAATTTCCAGTTACAGTCATCTTGCCTTTGCCGGGCATCATCACGCCTTCAATAGTCAATAACTCTCCACCAACTTCTGTCCACGCAAGACCTGTCACAACACCAATGTGATTTTCTCCTTCAATCTGATTATAGTGATAGCGTTTAACACCCAAGAAATCATTGAGATTATTTTCCGTAACTTTTACAGATTTTTGATGCGTTTTGAGAATCTTTGTAACAGATTTACGGGCAATTTTCATGAGTTCACGCTCAAGATTACGAACACCTGCTTCACGTGTGTAAAACTGAATAATCGACCTTAGTGCTCCATCAGAAATGCTGAGTTCTTTTTTAGACAAACAGTGATCTTTGAGTGCCTTTGGTAAAAGATGCTGCTTAACAATTTCCATTTTTTCACATTCAGTATAACCGGCAATACGAATAATTTCCATTCGATCCATTAATGGACCTGGAATATTAAGCGTATTGGCAGTTGTGATAAACATGACATCAGAAAGATCATATTCAACTTCTAAATAGTGATCAATGAACGTACCATTTTGTTCGGGATCGAGAACTTCTAATAAGGCAGAGGAAGGATCTCCACGAAAATCTTGTCCCATTTTATCAATTTCATCAAGTAAAAAAAGCGGATTAGATTTTTTTGCTTTCTTCATAGACTGAATAATTTTTCCAGGCATTGAACCAATATATGTTCGGCGATGTCCGCGAATTTCCGCTTCATCCCGCACTCCTCCCAACGAGATACGAACATATTCACGCCCTGTTGCCTTGGCAATAGAGCGCGCTAATGATGTTTTTCCAACACCAGGAGGACCCAACAAACAAATAATGGGCCCCTTTATCTTTGACGCGCGACTTTGTACGGCCAAATATTCAATAATTCTCTCCTTAACTTTTTCAAGACCGAAATGTTCATTATTCATGACCTTTTCAGCAAAATCTAAATTGTTTTTAATTTTAGATTTTTTACCCCAAGGCATTGCTAATAACCAATCAAGATAGTTACGCACAACTGTCGCTTCTGCAGACATAGGAGACATATTCCGTAATTTTCTCAATTCTGCTCCAGCTTTTTCCTGCGCTTCCTTGGAAAGTTTTGTACTCTTAATACGGTCTTCTAGTTCAGAGAGCTCATCGCGACTATCATCTCCTGCTCCTAACTCTTTTTGAATAGCCTTCATCTGTTCATTAAGATAATATTCGCGTTGGTTTTTTTCCATTTGCCGTTTAACGTGCGAACGAATGCGTTTTTCAACCTGCAAAACAGAAATTTCTCCTTCCATAAAAGACAGAACACGTTCAAGACGGGCTCGCACAGGTAAGAGCTCTAATATTTCCTGTTTTTCTGCAAGTTTAATCATCAAATGAGAGGCAATCGTATCAGCAAGCTTAGAAGGATTATCAATCTGGCCAATCGCATTGACAACTTCAGGAGAGATTTTTTTATTAAGCTTTACATAGTTTTCAAAATAAGCAATCACCGACCTTGAAAGAGCTTCAATCTCAACATCACTCTCTCTAGGTTCTTCTGTAACAGTGGCAAAAGCCTGATGATAACCTTCACTTAAAGAAAATTGACCAATTTTTGCACGTGCAGTCCCTTCAACCAAAACCTTTACAGTACCATCAGGAAGCTTTAAAAGCTGAAGAATATTTGCAAATGTACCAATATGATAAATATCTTCTGATTTTGGATCATCATCAGAAGCATTTTTTTGTGTCACCAAGAGTATTTGCTTGTCAACCGCCATCGTTTCTTCAAGAGCACGAATCGATTTTTCGCGCCCCACAAAAAGTGGAACAATCATATGGGGGAAGACAACAATATCACGAAGAGGTAAAACAGCATAAACCCCATCTCTTATTTCATCTGTCTTTTCATCAATATATTGCATAACTCTCCTTTCTGGAGCCTATGAGCTATCTACAACACCAAGCCCACCCTTAGAAAACCTCAGCTCTCCACAATACATGAAGTGGTAATTGCTAACACATAAATCAAGCATTATAACGATATTATTAGAAACGCCCACTAAATACCGTTCATGAACACTTTTTATATTGTATATTGCACATTATATTGTATATCGCACAATGTCATGCCGATACGTTTTCTTTATCTTCTGAACGTTCTGAGTAAATATAAAGAGGACGCGCTTTCCCATCAACGACATCACTTGAAATAACTACTTTTTGAACGCCTTCAAGAGCAGGGAGTTCAAACATCGTCTCAAGAAGGATCTTCTCCATAATAGAACGTAAACCACGTGCACCAGTTTTACGTTCAATTGCTTTCTTTGCAATAGCACGTAAAGCATCTTCATGAAACGCCAGCTCAACATTTTCCATTTCAAAAAGACGCTGATATTGCTTTACCAATGCATTTTTAGGTTGTGATAAAATTTGCACGAGGGCGTTAACGTCTAAATCCTCTAAGGTAGCAACTATAGGAAGACGCCCGATAAATTCTGGTATTAAACCAAACTTTATAAGGTCTTCAGGCTCTAAATCACGAAAAATTTCACCAACACAACGTTCATCAGGCGCCTTAACAGTCGCAGAAAAACCAATAGAAGTTTTTTCACCACGCCCTGAAATAATCCGCTCTAAACCTGCAAAAGCGCCCCCACAAATGAATAAAATATTTGTGGTATCAACCTGAAGAAACTCTTGTTGTGGATGCTTGCGTCCACCTTGTGGAGGAACAGAAGCAATCGTTCCTTCCATAATTTTTAATAAAGCTTGCTGAACACCTTCTCCTGAAACATCTCTTGTAATAGAAGGATTGTCTGCTTTACGAGAAATCTTATCAACCTCATCAATATAAACAATACCACGCTGTGCACGTTCAACATTATAATCTGCCGCTTGAAGAAGCTTTAAAATAATATTTTCAACATCTTCCCCCACATAACCTGCTTCAGTCAAAGTGGTCGCATCTGCCATCGTAAAAGGGACATCAATAATACGTGCTAATGTTTGTGCGAGATAAGTTTTACCGCAGCCCGTTGGACCAACAAGAAGAATATTCGATTTAGCCAACTCAATATCATTGCTTTTAGACTGATGCGCCAACCGTTTATAATGATTATGCACAGCAACAGAAAGAACACGCTTTGCATGCTGCTGCCCAATAACATAATCATCAAGAACTGATATAATTTCCTGTGGAGTAGGAACACCATCCCGTACTTTAACGCCAGAAGACTTATTTTCTTCCCGAATAATATCCATGCAAAGCTCTACACATTCATCACAGATAAATACAGTAGGCCCCGCAATGAGCTTACGCACCTCATGCTGACTCTTGCCGCAGAACGAGCAATAGAGAGTATTTTTTGATTCGTTCCCGCTATTGCTAATCTTGCTCATTTTTCTTTCCTTTCACCACGATATATGAATACTTCGCCTTTTCAAAGGAAGCTTTTCATCATGAAAATTAAAAGACATATAGAAAACCATGAATGTCTCAATATTTTAGGTGTTTCTCTTAATTTTTGCGATATTTTCTAAAAACTCTTTATTTAAAGTAGATGCTTTTTCTATAAAAATTCTTAATCTTTTTCTTCTTTTTCAGTTTCTGCGCGATAGTGTATAACATCATCAACTAAGCCAAATACTTTAGCCTCTTCTGCTGTCATAAAATGATCGCGATCGAGCGTTCTCTCAATAATCTCATAATCTTGACCTGTATGTTGAACATAAATTTCATTTAAACGCCGTTTCATCTTTATAATATCTTGTGCATGTCGCTCAATATCTGAAGCCTGACCTTGAAAACCACCAGATGGTTGATGCACCATAATGCGCGCATTTGGCAACGTAAAACGATGACCTTTTGCTCCAGCTGTTAGCAATAACGATCCCATAGACGCAGCCTGTCCCATGCAAAGCGTAGAAACAGGAGGACGAATAAACTGCATAGTATCATAAATTGCCATACCAGATGTCACAACACCCCCTGGAGAATTAATATAAAGACTAATTTCTTTTTTAGGATTTTCTGCTTCCAAGAAAAGTAATTGTGCACAAACAAGCATTGCCATACCATCTTCAACAGGACCATTAATAAAAATAATCCGCTCCTTTAAAAGACGAGAAAAAATATCATAGGCCCGTTCACCACGATTGGTTTGTTCAATAACCATAGGAACAAGGCTTAATGCTGTTTTCATTGGATCACTCATATTTTTACTTTCCTTGTCATATAACAATCGCTTTTTACACTCAATATTTTTAACATTACTCTTTTGTGCAAGCGACAATCAAGAGCAGTCCCAGATAGATTAAAATCTCAATGGTTAAAATAGCGATAATCACTCTACCTAAACAAATCATGAACTTCAGGAATGCGAGAGACTGCCCAATGGTAAAAACTTCCTTCTTGAGGTCTTTGCGTAGTCTTGGTTTTTCTGTGAATATGAAATCCTATCAAGCGTGAATTTGTAAGCGGCTTTACGCCAAAAGCTGATTCAAAGATGTACTCCGTTTTTCGCCCAGTCCAATAATAAAAAGTTTCCTTTTCCTTTGCCTCATGAAAAAAACCATATTGTTTTGCTAATCGTGAAATACCGTCATTGCCAAATATCGTAACGCCAAGATTTCTTGGTAAAATTGGCATTTTTTTTCTCTTTAACCAGAATGGTCTCCAAACACGACGCTTAAACCCAAGCCAATGAGGGATCATTTCTGTGCCTGCCCAATAATCTTCAAACACTCTTATAATAGGGTTATCTGGAGGAAAATAAAGAGCAGAAACGCCTACCCTTATACTATTTTCTCTCGCCAACCAAACCTTATTCGCATCTGGATGAAATTGTTTAACGAGGTAAACATCTGTATCTAACCAAACACCTTGTTGATATTTCATCAGCATAACACGAAAAAAATCCGAGAACTGAACAATTGTACATCCTGGGTTATCATCAGAAAAATTGGGATCAAGACGATAAATTGCTGAACGCGATAAAATTGATTCGGCTTCATGTAACTCAACACCAGCAGGTAAATTGTCTATTTTTTTATCATAACTAAAAAGCTTAACGCGCTGTCCCGTTTTAACCATTGAGGATAAACAAAGTCTATCCACCAACCTTAGCTGTCCACTATACCAAAAAGTACAAATATCCATGAATAATATATTAAAAATATTCCAAACTTACACGAAAAAGTTGTTCAACATCCCTAACTCTATCAGAAAGGGCAAAAATTACTATTCTATCACCAGACAAAATACGCGCCTCTGCTGAAAGCTGTATGATTGTCTTATTACGGTAAATTGCCCCAATTCTCAAACCATCTGATAAATTAAGCTCTGATAATGACTTACCAACCAATGAAGATGTTTGCATCACTTCAGCTTCAATAATTTCTGCTCGACCATTAAAAACTGAATGAACAGAACGAATACGCCCGCGACGCATTTGTTGCAAAATTTTCGATATTGTAACGCTATGGGGATTCAGATAGGCATCCACACCAACTGCACGGCTAAATTCTTGGTAGGCAACATTATTAATCAACACCATATTGGCTTTGCAGCCTAATCTTTTAGCAATAATAGCGCTTAAAAGATTAACCTGATCCTGATTGGTCAATGTAATCATTAAGTCAGCCTGATCAATTCCCGCATCTTGAAGAATCACTGGATCTAACACATTACCATATAAAACGGTTGTTTTTTCAAGCTGATCGGCAATTGTAAGAGCTCTTTCTCTCTGTGATTCTATAATTTTCAATTTTAATTTATGGAGACGTTTTTCAATAGCCTGAGCAACATAAAGGCCAATGTGCCCCCCCCCTGCAATAATCATGCGGTGAGCATCTTGTTCTTTATGACCAAAAAGCCCAACAGCACGGCGCATCTGCTCACGAGCAACAACAAGATAGGTTATATCACCAACGCGTAATTGCGTTTCTGAATGTGCAATCAATAATTCCGAACCACGTTTAATCGCGGTAACCGTTGTGTGAAGATCTGGAAAAAGCTCTGTTAATTGACGCAAAGGTGTATTAATAACGGGACAATCTTCCATACATTCTAAAGCTAGTGCAACAATATCATCATTACAAAAATAAAGAACATCTATTGCACCAGGCAGAGCAATACGACGTAAAACCATTTCCCCAACTTCAACTTCTGGCGAAATAACCACATCAATGGGAATATTTTCTCTGGAAAAAAGCGTCTTATAGCGTGGTTCTAAATAAGATTGTGAGCGAATACGAGCAATTTTTGTGGGAACATCAAATAACGAATGGGCGACCTGACAAGCGACCATATTCACTTCATCAAACAAAGTAACAGCAATCAACATATCAGCTTTGTCTGCATCTGCAGCCAAAAGAACTTCAGGACGAGAACCGTGACCAACAAAACCTCTCACATCCAATGTATCGCGAATTTTTTCAATTAATCTGGTTTCAATATCAATAACAGTAACATCGTGATTTTCAGCAGAAAGACGCTCTGCTATTCCATAACCAACCTGTCCTGCACCGCAAATAATAACACGCATTGTTTTAAGAAACTCCAAGCGCTTTAAGCTTACGGTGTAAAGCTGAACGCTCCATGCCTATAAATTCAGCAGTACGCGATATATTCCCGCCCAAACGCCCAATCTGCGCTACTAAATATCTCTTTTCAAATAATTCTCGTGCTTCACGCAACGGTAAATCCATTATATTCTCATCCGAATCCATTTGAAGACGTGGCAAAGGATCACTCACTTCACTGGGAAGAAAATCCGCTGTTATAGGACCATCACCATCTCGCACAAGAATAAGAAGACGCTCAATATTATTCCGTAATTGCCGTACATTCCCTGGCCAAGCATGCGTTTGCAAAATAGCGATCACGTCATCACTGATTTCACGCGGCTTAATTCCAACCTGTTGTGATATTGTTTTTACAAAATGATGGACAAGTTCTGGAATATCTTCACGACGGGCTGAAAGAGGTGGAACAGTAATAGGAACAACAGAAAGGCGGTGAAAAAGATCTTCTCTAAAGCGTCCATCAGAAATAAGGTTTTCAAGATTTTGCGCTGTTGAAGAAATGATACGAACATCCACCTTAACACGTTTTGTACCGCCAACTCTCTCAAATGCCTGTCCCGTTAACACCCGAAGAATCTTACCTTGAGTCTCGCGCGGCATATCAGCAATTTCATCAAGGTAGAGTATCCCACCATGAGCTTCTTCTAAGGCACCGATTTTGCGCTCTCTTCCCTCCATTTCGCTACCAAACAACTCTATCTCCATTCTTTCCGGAGTCATTGTTGCTGCATTTATTGTAACAAAGGGCCCACTCGAACGTGTTGAGAGTGCATGAATAGTCCTTGCAACAGTCTCTTTTCCCGCCCCTGAAGGACCTGTTATCATGATGCGACTATTGGTTGGCGCTACTTTTTCTATGATTTGACGCAAATTTCTTATAACTGTCGATTTTCCGAGAAGCTCCAATGTCTCGTTTGAACGTTTTCGCAATTCCAAAAGTTCACGTTTTAAATTTGAGTTTTCAAGTGTTCTCTCTGCAACCAATACAAGCCTATCAGCTTTAAAAGGTTTTTCAATGAAATCATAGGCCCCACGCTTTATAGCAGAAACAGCGGTCTCAATATTACCATGACCAGAGATCATCACGACCGGAAGAGCTGGATATTGCGTTTTAATCTCATCAAGCAGTGCTAAACCATCGAGGCGACTCCCCTGTAACCAAATATCTAAAAAAATGAGCTTTGGAATACGCTCACTAATTTGTGCTAATGCTTCATCAGAGTTACAAGCAACACGCGTTTCATAACCTTCATCATCTAAAATACCAGCAACAAGCTCACGAATATCTGCTTCATCATCAACAATCAAGATATCTGATACCATACTATTCCCCTATCTTATGATTTATGGCTTGTATAATACTACCCTGCTTACCCCCATCTGAGGGAAATATCAAACGGATCATCGCACCACGACCTTCATAAAAACTCTTCGGTGCATCATGAAGCTCCATGGAACCACCGTGATCTTCAATAACTTTGCGCACAATGGCTAACCCGAGTCCAGTTCCTTTCTCCCGCGTTGTTATATAGGGTTCTAATAACTTTTGTCTTTGCTCTTTAGGAAGTCCTTTCCCGTTATCAACAACATCCACAACCACCCATTCTTCTTGACGGTAAGAACGGACAAGAATATGACCGTGAATATTTTCCTCTCGCATAACAGAATCTATGGATTCGCTCGCATTTTTGATAACGTTGCAAAAAGCCTGTACAATGAGACGGTTATCAAATGCACCCAGAAGGGGTAGACTTCCTAAATCTTGCTCAAATTGAATATCATGTCGCGTCACTTCTATCAAGAAACATGCTTCACGCAACAATTCACGTATATCTAAAACATGCATTTGTGGTTTAGGCATACGTGCAAAAGAAGAAAACTCATCAACCATACGCCCAATATCTCCAACTTGGCGAATAATTGTGTCAATACATCGCTCAAAGACCTCTCTATCTTGTGTTATAACTTTGTTATAACGTTTACGAATACGTTCAGCGGATAACTGAATAGGCGTGAGGGGATTTTTAATTTCGTGGGCAATACGTCGTGCAATATCCGCCCACGCTGCTGTACGTTGCGCTGCAACGAGGTCTGTAATATCATCAATTGTGAGAACCCAAGATTGCCCCTGTCCATCATCTTCTTCCATCGTAATTTGGACATTACAGACGCGCTCCTTTCCTGCAACGTTTAAAGTGACCTGCTCACGATGATTTTTACGTCCCAATGAACGTGCAAACTGAAAAACCTGCCAAATTTCAGCACTTAAAGATAAAAGACTTTGTCCAACAACGTGTTCAAAGCGAATATCAAACATCGTTTCAATAGAACGATTGATAATTGTAATATCACCATTATCATCGATACCTGCTACTCCCGCTGTTACACCCGATAACACCGCTTCAGAAAAACGCCGTCTCTCATCAATTTGATCGCGCACTGCAATCAACTCATTGCGCCGACTTTTCAATTCACTGACCATATAATTAAAGGTTTTGGATAATTGCCCAATATCTCCATCTTTTGCTCGCACTGGCACAAAAATTTCCATATTTCCAGAAGCAACATCATCAGCAGCACTAATGAGAAGACGAATAGGACGCACCAAACGATCAGCAACCGCAATAGCTGCCCAAATAGCGGATAAGAATAAACTAAAAAAAAGACATAAATAAAGCATACCAAATGCAATTTGTGTCAACAGGCGATTTTCATTTAAATCACGATAACGATCTGTATTAACTTCTGTTAAACGCAAAGCCGATAAAACGCCTTTATCAACA
Source organism: Bartonella tribocorum (assembly GCF_002777915.1). Taxonomy (GTDB): domain Bacteria; phylum Pseudomonadota; class Alphaproteobacteria; order Rhizobiales; family Rhizobiaceae; genus Bartonella; species Bartonella tribocorum_A. Next base: position 21,094 of record NZ_NJGE01000014.1, read on the forward strand.
TCACGTACCAAATATAAAAATGTGTTTGGGATATTATTAAATTTTAAAATAATACCAAAATAATCATGAACGCCTGGTTGAAAAGAAAAAGGCCTAGCACTGGTTGCACGTTCAATAAGATTAGACGGAGGAATTGGTAGTTTATCCTCATCACCAAGAGCGCTCGATATAAAAATAGTTCCGCTAGAACTTAACAAAAATGCACCACGCAAATTGCGTCCTAGAGCATGACGCGTCAATTGCATCCGATATTCAGCTGGATTACGTTCTAAAAGTTTTTTGTTATCAAGTGCAAATGCCATAGCGTAGGATAAATTTTTTAAATTTTGAAGCATTTCATCTGCATAAGCATTTGCTAAATCAATAGAAGAACCTACAATTTGCCGCGTTGTTGTATCAAACCACCGATCAAGTCCTAAATTGAGTGCTGGCCCCGATACAAGAGCAACAGCAACAGCAGGCATGGTTGCAACAAGTGCAAACAATGAAATAAGGCGCACATGAAGACGCGAGCCTGCACGCCTTGAGCGCCAAGCACGAATGATGGGGATCATCTCATAAAAAACGATGACAACAAGCCCTAAAACCCAAAAACTATTAATCCCTATAAGAATAAGGGTTACTGTTCTACTAGGAACAACAGGGGTTAATCCAATAAGAATAATAAACGAAACAGAGGCTGTAAGTAAAGCCAATATAATAATTGCAATCCCTAAAAAGATATATACCTTACTTAAACGATACAATTCATCGTTATAAGTATTTTTATCAATATCTTGAAGATTCGTCACAGATGTTGCATTCATCATAAGCTTAAAGACCCTTATCCCATTATTCTCATATAACCTTTTGTGACAAAAATTGACAATAATAATACTCCATTTAAAATAGGGCAAATAAATAAAGAACTTCTTCATTTTGCAAAATATCTTTAAAATAAACTGCGCTCGATGATACTTTACAAAGGAAATGAGATGCGATTAACAAAACAAACAAATTATGCTCTTCGAATGCTCATGTATTGTGCAGATAATCAGGGATCACTCAGTCGTGTTCCAGAAATTGCTAAAACATATGCTGTTTCAGAACTTTTTTTATTTAAAATCCTTCAACCGCTTGTTCAAGCGGGTTTTATACAAACAGTGCGTGGACGCAATGGTGGTGTTAAATTGGCTAAACCGGCAGCAGAGATTTCTGTCGCTGATGTTGTGAAAGTAACAGAAGATAACTTTTCCCTCGCAGAATGTTTCGATAATGCAGAACCCAATTGCCCATTGATCGATTTTTGTGGTTTAAATACCGCACTTCAAAAAGCATTAAATGCTTTTTTTGAGGTGTTATCCGTGATATCCCTTGCTGATCTAAAACGATCATCCTTTCACAATCATTTTAAAGCTAATAAATAATAAACTAAAGTTATAAAATAAGGAGATTAAGTATTTCTATTGCAGCAATAATATTAGCCGCTGGACGTGGTGAAAGAGCAGGATCTCCCCATGAAATTCCAAAACAATATCGGCTTCTAGGAAAAAAGCCGATTATTTATCATGCCGTGAATTGTTTTTTGCAGCATCCAGCTATCACAACAATTGTCCTTGTTATTCATCCAGAAGATCGTCAAATCTGTCAACAAGCACTCGGCAAATTTAAAGAGCGCCTTATTATCGTTGAAGGAGGCAGTACGCGTCAAATCTCTACCTTACATGGACTTCAGGCACTGAAAAAATTCAATCCCCAATACGTGCATATTCATGATGGTGCACGTCCCTTTATCGAAAACAAGCTCCTTGATAACATTCATAACACTATCACGCCCCAAGCAGGCGTTCTTCCTGTTCTACCCGTCTCTGATACCCTTAAACGCGTTAATCATCAGCATGTTTTAGAAACAATTTCCCGTACCCATCTTTATAGTGCACAAACACCACAATGTTTTCCCTTTGAATCTATCTTAGCAGCCCATAAACAAGCAAAAAAAGTTTGTAAAGAAGACTTCACTGATGATTGTGCAATTGCCGAATGGTTTGGTCTTCCTATGCGCACCATTCCAGGTGACCCTCATAATATCAAAATCACATGGCACAAGGATTTTGATACCGCCCATTTATATCTCCAGAAAAAAATGCAAATGTTTCCTGATATCCGTACTGGCAATGGTTATGATGTTCATTCTTTCGAAGAAGGCGATTTTCTTATATTATGCGGTATAAAAATCCCTTTTCATAAAAAATTAAATGGACACTCTGATGCAGATGTCGCTCTTCATGCATTAACAGATGCTCTTCTTGCAACGCGAGGTGCAGGAGATATTGGTACACATTTTCCACCCTCTGATCCTCAATGGAAAAATGTATCATCAGAATTTTTTCTACGCCATGCTCTTGGTCTTCTAAAAAAAGCAGGGGGGCATATTGCTAATGTTGATATCACAATTATCGCTGAAAATCCCCAAATTGGTCCCTATCGTCATGCAATGATAGAAAATCTTATGACAATACTTGCAATAACACCTGATCGAATCTCTATCAAAGCAACAACAAATGAAAAACTCGGATTTATTGGCCGTGGCGAAGGCATTGCAGCTTTAGCAACAGCGAGTGTTCTTTATCCAGGAGAATTTCCCCAATGACATATTTTTATGAAAAACAAGCGCATGAAGTTCTTAATGCTTGTCGCCAAAAGGGGTTGTTGTTAACAACTGTGGAGTCTTGTACAGGCGGACTCATTGCTGCGAGCCTCACAAATATTGCAGGATCATCAGATGTCCTCGATTGTGGATTTGTTGTTTATTCGAATGAATCCAAAATACGTCTTGTTAGTGTGTGTGCTCAACTTATAAAAAACTATGGCGCTGTTTCAAAAGAAGTTGCTCTTGCAATGGCTGAAGGTGGATTAAAACATTCACAAGCTGACATTGCAGTTTCTGTAACAGGAATTGCTGGTCCAGGAGGTGCAAGTCTGAACAAGCCTGTAGGACTTGTGCATTGCGCAGTTGCTTACAAAAACCACTCCCCCTTGCACAAAGAAATGCACTTTGGCCATCTTGATCGCGAGGCTATTCGCTATGCAACTGTTGAAAATGCTTTTCAAATGATTTTACAATTACTTCACTGAATTTCCATACCAATTTCAAAACTCTCTATTCAATGTTGGAGTCTATAATCATCAATATCTTACCTAATAAATATTGTGATGTTCTGTTAAAAGAGTTTCCCTTTAAAAAAGAAATCATAAAGATGGCAATCAATTTTCATCTTTGCGTCTTTATAAACAATGGGTATTATTAGGAATAGATCATGTTACCGCAGAACCATAAATCTGATGGGCGCGCTTTTCAAAAGCATCGGTAAATTTACGAAATGCAATATCAAACATTGAACCCATCATGCGCCCAAGTATTTTACTTTTAAATTCATAATCAATAAAAAACTCTACATTACATGTATTGGAATTTTCCATATTATGAAAGACCCAACGATTTTCGAGATATTTAAATGGACCATCAATATAGTTAACCTCTATCAAATCTTTCTTTGGCTGAAGAAAAACTTGGGTCGTAAACGTTTCTCGAATAACCTTATAGCCAACGGTCATATCTGCAAGAAGCAATGTCTTTTCCTCACATTCCTTACGAGAACGTATTGTTAAAGCCTCACACATGGGTAAAAACTCAGGATAACGTTCAATATCTGACACAAGATCAAACATCTCACGAGCACTATGGGCAACTTGCCGATGTGTTGAAAAAGTTGGCATAATTATCTCTGTAAGGAAAATTTTTCATCACGCGCTTTTTGCAAAATGGCAAAATCATCTCCTGCATGATGAGATGAACGCGTAAGAGGATTGGAAGCCATATGTAAAAATCCTTTTACTTTACCAATCTTGGCAAAAGATTCAAACTCTTCAGGAGGTACAAAACGAATAACTGGATGATGTTTTCGCGTAGGCTGCAAATATTGTCCAATTGTCATAAAATCCACATCAGCAGAGCGTAAATCATCCATTAATTGTAGAATTTCATTTCGTTCCTCTCCAAGGCCCACCATAATTCCCGATTTTGTAAAAATTGTTGGATCAAGTTCTTTAACGCGTTGTAACAGACGAATGGAATGAAAATAACGCGCTCCTGGACGAACCTTCAAATATTTAGAAGGAACTGTTTCTAAGTTATGATTAAAAACATCAGGCTTAGCAGCAACAACAATTTCTAAAGCACCATCCTTATGACGAAAATCAGGTGTCAAAACTTCAATTGTTGTTTTAGGTGCTTTTCGACGAATGGCATAAATAACTTTTGCAAAATGCTCAGCGCCCCCATCAGCAAGATCATCACGATCAACAGATGTAATGACAACATGCTTTAATTCCATCCGAGCAACAGCATCGGCTACACGTTCCGGCTCATTATCATCAACGGCAAGCGGAATGCCTGTTGCAACGTTACAAAAAGCACAAGCACGCGTACAGATCTCACCTAAAATCATAAAGCTGGCATGCCGCTGGCTCCAACATTCGCCAATATTAGGGCAACCTGCTTCTTCACAGACAGTTACTAACTTATGAGCACGTACAATACCATGCGTTTCCTTATAGATCGGTGATGTTGGCGCTTTTACACGAATCCAATCTGGCTTTTTCTGAACGCTTGTATCCGGACGATAGGCCTTTTCAGGATGACGCAAACGTCTATTCGTAACTCTATCAACAACCGTAACCATTTAAGCCTTTGCCTTATAAATACGAAGTCACAATGAAAAATATAAGATCTTTCATCTCAAAACCCAATCATCAAGCGTTTAAAACTTGACCATAAGCATCCAATACACTTTCTTTCATCATTTCCGATAAAGTCGGATGTGGAAAGACAGTATGCATCAATTCTTCCTCTGTTGTTTCCAGATTCATAGCAATAACAAAACCCTGTATCAGTTCTGTTACCTCAGCCCCTACCATATGGGCGCCAAGAAGCTGTCCTGTTTTTTTATCAAAAATCGTTTTTACTACCCCCTGATCTTCACCCAAAGCAATCGCCTTTCCATTTGCGGAAAAAGAATAACGACCAATACGTATATCATACCCTGCTTCTTTTGCTGCTGCTTCTGAAAACCCTACAGAAGCAACTTGCGGTGTGCAATAGGTGCACCCTGGAATTTTTTTCTTATCAAGCGGGTGAATATTCTTTAAACCCGCAAGATGTTCAATGCATATCACGCCCTCTTCTTCTGCTTTATGGGCTAACATAGGAGGACCAGCCACATCGCCGATAGCATAAATACCCGCAACCCCTGTCCAACTCCATTCATCGGTTACAATGCACCCACGATCGGTTCTTATACCCAACGCTTCTAACCCGAGATTCTCAATATTACCCTGCACCCCAACAGCGGAAATCACACGGTCAACAGTCATTGTCTCTGTTTTTCCCTGAACATCAATATGTATCGTCACAGAATTGGAAGCTTTTTCAACCTTTGTTACTTTTGCTTGGCAAAGAATACGTAGACCTTTTTTCTCTAACTGTTTACGAGCAAATGTTGAAATTTCAATATCTTCAGCGGGCATAATGTGAGGCATCATTTCAACAACAGTGACCTCAGCGCCCATATCACGATAAAAGGAAGCAAATTCAATACCAATAGCCCCAGACCCTATAACCAAAAGCGATTTTGGCATTGCTGGCGGTATCATCGCTTCAAAATAAGTCCAAATGAGCTTTCCATCTGGCTCAATACCAGGAAGAACGCGAGGTCGTGCTCCTGTTGCGATAATGATATGCTTTGCCTGGTAAGTCCCCTTCCCTAATGTCCCCTTAGGGATTGGATTTTGCGGTTGCATAACTGGTTTGGAGGATGAAGAAACCATAATTTCCGCAGGTTGGCTTCCTTTCGCCTCTTTCGTAAGCTTCGCTTCACCCCAGATAATATCAATTTTGTTTTTTTTCATTAAAAAACCAACACCAGCATTTAAACGTGCTGAAACACTGCGTGAACGTGTCACAACATCTTTGATATTTGCTTCAATTGAGCCATTAATTTTGAGTCCATAATCTTTCGCATGTTCAGCAAAATGTTTCATTTCCGCCGAACGTAAAAGAGCCTTTGTGGGAATACATCCCCAATTTAAACAAATCCCTCCCAGATGTTCACGCTCAACAATTGCCGTCTTAAAGCCACATTGCGCGGCACGAATTGCGGTTACATATCCGCCTGGACCTGATCCAATCACAATTACATCATAAAGATTTGCCACAGTAATTCCTCCATGGATATATAAAAACGGATATGCACTTTTTGAACTTAAGATTGAAAACAAACATAATAAAATTATCTTATGTTTTTACTCTACGCTTTACATAAATACTTTACCCAAACCAGAACAGCAAAAGTATTGCTCTTCAAACTTTTTAAATTTGCTTTTACCCTCTTAACATACACTCTCATAACTTACGTGAAGAACTGTCGTTCACACCAACATTGCCAATGGATTTTCAATTATCTTCTTAAAAGTCCGTGCCAGCTCTGCGGCTAAAGCACCATCGACAGCACGATGATCAACAGAAAGTGTAACCGACATAACTGTTGCAACAGCTAAAGCACCATTTTTAACAACGGCGCGTTGCTCTCCTGCACCAATCGCAAAAATCGTCGCATGTGGCGGGTTAAGAATAGCAGAAAAACTTTTTACACCATACATCCCCATATTTGATACAGCTGTTGTTCCCCCCTGATATTCTTCCATTTTTAACTTGCGTTCACGCGCACGCCTTGCAAAATCCTTCATCTCTTTGGAAATAAGCGATAACGATTTTTCCTCTGCATGGCGAATAATCGGTGTAATTAATCCATTGGGAATAGAAACAGCAACCCCAACATCACAATGTTTATGATGAAGCATTCCGCCTTCAAGCCAAGAGACATTCGCATCAGGAACCGCTTTCAAAGAAAGTGCAACAGCTTTAATGACCATATCATTAACAGAAAGCTTATAAGTAGGCTTAGATTCTTCCAGCGTCTTAACCATTGGAGCAGCAGCATTCAATTGTGTACGCAACGCTAATAGCGCATCAAGTTCACAATCTACCGTTACATAAAAATGTGGAACTCTTTGCTTTGATTCCACTAAACGTGTAGCGATCGTTTTACGCATATTATTATGGGGGGTGAAAATATATTCATCTTCTTTGAAGAGTTGCAATATCTGTTTGTCAACAGCACCTGCTGCAACCGGCTCGCCAATTTGTGACGAATAAGAAGTTTGAGAAACACCATCTATAGCTTTTTCTACATCGCGCTTAATAATACGTCCATGGGGACCACTTCCAAAAATAAGCGATAAATCAAGACCTGCCTGAGAGGCTAGTCGCCGCGCTAAAGGAGAGGCAAAAAGGCGAGTCCTTTCTTTGTCTTGCTGTATTAATTGCTGAGCTGATGATTCATGAGACATTTTTGCCCTCTTTGCGTCCGTCTGCTTCCGAGAATCAGCCTGTTTTACGCTCTCTGGTTCTTGTCTTATAGAAGAAGAGGCCTCTTCTACAGCTTTTGCAGCTTCAGCCAAGTCTTCACCTTCCTCTGCTAAAACAACAATCAAAGAATTCACTTTAACGCCTTGTGTTCCAGCAGGAACAACGATTTTGGCAACTGTACCCTCATCAACGGCCTCAACTTCCATCGTCGCTTTATCCGTCTCAATTTCAGCAATAACATCCCCAGAGGAAATCTTATCACCCTCCTTAATATTCCATTTTGTTAAATTTCCCTCTTCCATTGTAGGGGAAAGCGCTGGCATTGTAATTTTAATGGGCATTGTGCTTTCCTCCGTTATGCTCTGTACGTCACAGCCTTAACAGCCTCAATAATTTCAGCAGTATCAGGCAAAGCCAACTTCTCAAGATTAGCGGCATAAGGCATTGGAACATCTTTGCCAGAAATCGTTGCAATTGGTGCATCAAGATAGTCAAAAGCCTGCTGCATAACACGGGTTGCTATTTCAGTTCCTACTGATGACTGAGGAAATCCCTCTTCAATTGTTATCAAGCGCCCCGTCTTTTTAACGGAAGAAAGAATTGTCGGAAGATCCATCGGACGAATGGTTCGTAAATCAATTAATTCAACGTCAATACCAAGTTTTTCAATCTCTGGCAACGCTTGAACAGCATAATGCATTCCAATCCCACAGGCAACAATCGTCACATCTTGTCCAGACTTATGAATACGCGCCCGACCAATAGGCAAAACAAAATCATCGAGTTGCGGAACCTCAAATTGATGCCCGTACAAAATCTCATTTTCAAGGAAAATAACAGGATTATCATCACGAATAGCAGCTTTTAGCAAACCTTTTGCATCTGCAGCACTATAAGGCATGACAACTTTCAAACCTGGTATATGACCATACCATGCAGCGTAGCATTGAGAGTGTTGAGCGCCAACACGAGCCGCCGCGCCATTGGGACCACGGAAAACCATAGGAGCAGTCATTTGTCCACCAGACATATAACGTGTTTTTGCTGCTGAATTAATAATTTGATCCATTGCCTGCATGGCAAAATTAAAGGTCATAAACTCGACAATAGGACGTAACCCTCCAAAAGCAGCACCAACAGCCAACCCAGCAAAGCCGTGCTCTGTAATTGGGGTATCAATAACGCGCCGTTCTCCGAATTCTTCCAACAAACCTTGGCTAACCTTATAGGCTCCTTGATATTGCGCAACTTCTTCCCCCATGAGAAAAACTTTTTCATCACGCTGCATTTCTTCAGCCAAAGCCTGATTAAGCGCTTCACGGACTGTCATTGTCACCATTTGTGTTCCCGCTGGAATATCAAAATCCGTAGGGATAGCAAAAGGTGGAGACTGCGGAACTGATGAGGGAAGAGAAGGGGTGGACGCTTTAGGTTTTTGTGCTGTATCGGCAGATTGTGAAATATCCTCAACACACTCACCTTCTTCTAACAAAACCGCAATAACACTATTAACCTTTACGCCTTCAGAACCTTCAGGCACAAAAACTTTACCAAGAATACCTTCATCAACAGCCTCTACTTCCATTGTCGCCTTATCCGTTTCAATTTCAGCAATAACATCGCCAGAGCTAACCTTATCACCTTCTTTCTTGAGCCATTTAGACAGTTTACCTTCTTCCATAGTTGGTGAAAGCGCCGGCATCAAAATATCAATAGACATACTTGCGTCCCTCGCATCAAACTAAAATATCAGTATAGAGCTCAGAAGCATCTGGCTCTTGATCATTTTGTGCAAAATCTGCCGCATCAGCAACAATTGCACGGACCTCTTTCTCAATAGACTTTAAATCGTCTTCGCTCGCCCAACTTTTTTTAAGAATCCGACTTCTTACTTGATCAATCGGATCGTGTTCCTCTTTTATTTTCTGGACTTCTTCCTTTGAACGATATTTTGCTGGATCAGACATCGAATGACCACGATAGCGATAAGTCTGCATATCAAGAATGATCGGCCCTTTACCTGAACGTGCCCAAGAAATTGCTTCATCAGCAGCCCCTTTTACGGATCGAACATCCATACCATCAACAACAATACCTGGAATTTCAAAAGAAAGACCACGACGCGAAAAATCAGTTTCTGCAGATGCACGTGAAACGGATGTTCCCATAGCATACTGATTGTTTTCAATAATATAAACAACGGGCAACTTCCAAAGTGAAGCCATATTAAAACTTTCGTAAACCTGCCCCTGATTTGCAGCGCCGTCACCAAAATAAACCAATGTCACATTATCTTTACCAAGATATTGATTCGAAAATGCCAAGCCTGAACCTATGGGAACCTGCGCGCCAACAATACCATGTCCACCATAAAAGTTCTTTTCTTTAGAGAACATATGCATCGAGCCGCCTTTGCCTTTGGAAAATCCCCCTTGGCGTCCCGTTAATTCTGCCATGACACCACGCGGGCTCATTCCAACTGCTAACATATGGCCATGATCGCGGTAAGACGTAATAACTTGATCACCTTCTTTTGTTGCCTTTAATGTTCCTATAACAACAGCTTCCTGTCCAATATAAAGATGGCAAAATCCCCCAATAAGCCCCATACCATAAAGTTGTCCTGCTTTTTCTTCAAAACGGCGAATTAAAAGCATTTCACGATAAGCATCAATTTCTTCCTCTTTTGTGAAATCTGCTATTGGTGCTTTCTTTGTAGTGCTTGATAATGCAGTGTGCGCTACCGACGCAGAATTTTTTTTAAGTCGTTCTGCCATATTAAACTCCCTTTTATGATTATCTAGGAATAACCTTTACGAACGAAAGTTACAAGCCTTATCAATCGGCTTAAACAATATCATTGCTGAATGTCGTTTAAATTGAGCGATTTTTCATTTACCTTTGGTATCATTTCAAGGTATTAAGATTGTCAATTCATTTGGCTTAGAAAAGTTTAAATTCTTTCGGACATACTCATCCAACATGTCCTTTTCAATATGTCCATTGCGTAAAAGAGAAATGCGCTTTTCGATGAATTGCCGCTCAGCTTCTATTGTATGAAGCTCCTTTTCTAATTCGCTAATATGCTGATTAACTTCACTGCGTGAATACAATCCATACTCACCATGATAAATATGGTAACTGAAATAGCTTAAAACACCCACCGTCATAAGAGGCAGTACAAAGCGCACTTTGATTGATCGACGTTTCTGCTTTGTCCACATAAAATAGCACAGTCTTTACAGCACAAGCTTCTTAATATTCTACCTAACTATGCACGATTTTGATTAACACCTCATTACCAAATCTACACACGCAAACAATTTGTTAGCACCAATTTATCCCCCCCTCAAGACAATCAAAGTAAGCTGAATGCCCCGCTTTGTTATATGACAAATATTGGATAGCCTCTAATTTGTAGCTTTTTTCCTAAAATTTCCTGTTAAAATAACTATAAAATCAATTAATGCCCAAGGTATAGTTATAAAAAACAAAAGCCCCAAAAATAGCAACCCTATAAAAAATAGCAGCCCTATTAAACTTAAAAAAAGCATTATAATGCCCGTTATAATTTTACCAACCATAAAGCGATGAATTCCAAATGCACCAAAACACAAGCAAACGATTGCTAACAATACTTTTGATTGTTGTGACTGCCCTGCTGACAAGATAGGGGAAACAGATTTAATGCTATCCCCTTCACACACAAAATCAACAGCATCACCCACCTTAGGCGGCTTTTTCCCTGACCAATCCTTACTCAAGAATTGATAACGTTTACCATCAGCACCTGAAATAAAATAATTTCCCTGATCCAGACCAATAATCTTACCTTTCATCTTCACCACCTATAAAATTGTTATTCATAAAGAAGCTTTTCTTCTAATATGATAATATATTGGATAAACCTCACAGCATGAATACAATCTGTATTCACCGTGCATATGACAATCTAAAAAGCTAAAAATCCCCCAACAACTTAAAATTCCCGCAATTATAAGTGGTAATACAAAGCACGTTGTTCGATCTGCACTTTCGTCTCTTATATGAAATAGTACAGTCTTTTTCAATATTTTTATTTAAATATTTATAATTAGATACACATACTTAAATAATTTACATTATTAAATTAATACCTTAATAAGAATAAATAAAATGTTTGTTTGTATATAACTTTATATGATTGCTACCACTTTGTAATTTTATTGCCATTTACATCCCTAAAATACCCAGATAAAATAACTATAAAATCAATAAATGACCAAGGCATAGTTATAAAAAGAATAAAAAAAACAAATCCTATCCCCACAGTAAAAGGTGCAGTTATTATACCTAGTATACTTATAACAAGCATTACAATACCTGTCGCAATTTTACCGGCCATAAAGCGGTGAATCCCCAACCATCCAAAAAACCAACAAATAAGAGCTAAAGCTAATCGCGATTGTTCTGTTGTTGTTCGATCCCAAAAAGGGAGAACAGACTTAACGCTCTCTCCTTCACACACAAAATCAACAGTGTCTCCTACCTTTGGTGCTTTTTTTCCTAACCAATCTTCACACGAAAATTGATAACGTTTGTCATCATCTCCCGAAACAAGATACATCCCTTGATCTTGACCAATAATCTTGCCCTTCATCTTTGCCCACCTATAAAGCTGCTCCTCATGTGTTATTCATAAAGAGATTTTTCTTAATTTTATAATATGCTGATTAACCTCACTGCGTAAATAAAACGCATAGAAACCATGATAAATGTGGAATTGAAATAGCTTGAATCCCCCCATAATGAGTGCTTTCCACTGCTATAAGCAGCAGCCCAAAGTACACTTTAATTGATTTGCGTCCTTATTTTACCCATATAAAATAGCACAGTCTTTTTCAATAGTTTTATTTAACTGTGCATATTTTTCTTAATATCTCACATTAAAGAAATATTACAATGAATTCTGCATAGTGAACTTAATATATTGCTCAAAACAAAAAGCGAACTAGACTTTTTGCTCTTTACATTATTATAAAAATTATAAGATTTTTACAAATCCGTAATCTGATTCCCATCTTTATCCGTAAATTTTCCAGCAACAATGAGTATAAAATCAACGATTGCCCAAATACCGGTAATCACCAATCCAAAAAATGATAAAGATAGAATGAGCATTAAAGCACCGGTGCGAACTCTCCCAAGCATAAAGCGATGAACACCAAAGATCCCTGCAACCCAACAAAGAAGAGCAAACATTATCTTTGAATTCTCTGTACCTGATCTCAACAACGGAAAAACAGAACTGACTACACCGCCTTCATAGACAAAATCAACAGTATCACCAATCCTCGGTGGTTTCTTTCCCAACCAATCCCAAGTCGCAAACTGATAACGCTTACCATCATCACCTGAAACGAGATACGTTCCTTGATCTTGAGTAATAATTACACCTCTCATCTTAATCCCTATAAATTTAAATGCCTATAAAATGATTGTTCTACGCCTTTGATAAGAAATCTTAATTTCATAATCTAAATGATATTATACTTTCATATTTTCTGCTCACAACGATCAACGATATATATCACCAGCATAATGTGCTTGAGCCCCTAACATTTCTTCAATACGAATAAGTTGATTGTACTTTGCTAATCTATCTGAACGTGCAAGAGAGCCTGTTTTAATTTGTCCACAATTCGTTGCAACCGCAAGATCCGCAATGAAAGAATCCTCTGTCTCGCCTGAGCGATGAGATATAATGGCACGATAACCCGCTTTATGGGCGACTTCTACAGCATCAAGTGTTTCACTCAATGTCCCAATTTGATTAACTTTTATGAGAATAGAATTGCCTACCCCCATTTTGATACCATCACGCAAACGCGCTGAATTTGTCACAAACAAGTCATCGCCAACCAGCTGACATTTTTCTCCAATCGTATCAGTGAGGAGCTTCCAACCTTCCCAATCATCCTCTGCCATTCCATCTTCAATGGTAATAATAGGATAACTTTCCACAAGGTGTGCTAAATAATCTACCTGTTCTTGAATGTCACGACATTTACCCTCACCTTTATAAAAATACGAACCATTTTTATAAAATTCAGTGGAAGCACAATCTAAGCCAAGTGCAATCTGTTCACCTGGTTTATATCCACAAGCTATTATGGATTCCATAATAAAATCAATCGCTTGATCAGCACTTTTAAATTGAGGAGCAAAACCACCTTCATCACCAACATTGGTATTATGGCCCGCATCTTTTAAACGCTTTTTCAACGCATGAAAAATTTCAGCACCATAACGGATAGCCTCTTTCACGCTAGGGGCTCCTACAGGAATAATCATAAACTCTTGAAAATCAATCAAGTTATCAGCATGAACGCCACCATTAATAATATTCATCATAGGTGTTGGAAGAATATGCGCTTGCGTACCACCAATATAACGATACAATGGTAAATTTAATGAGTCCGCGGCTGCTTTTGCAACAGCCAATGAAACACCAAGAAGCGCATTAGCACCAAGACGGGCTTTGTTTGGCGTTCCATCTAAAGCAATCATGGCTTGATCAATAGCGATTTGGTCTCTAGCATCCCGCCCACCAAGTTCTTCAAGAATTACACCATTGACTGCAGCAACCGCTTTTTCAACACCTTTCCCTTGATAACGCAAATCACCATCACGAAGTTCTATAGCCTCATGGGCCCCTGTTGAAGCTCCTGAGGGAACCAGAGCGCGACCAAAAGCACCATTTTCTAAATAAACATCCACTTCTACCGTTGGATTACCACGGCTATCAAGAACTTCACGTCCAATGATATCAACAATTATAGTCATCTATATTTCCTTATCCAATCAAAGCCGCGATTCATTTCTAATGCCCTATTTATGAAATATTTTTTCTCTTCTTAATTCAACTTCTTTGACAGACCATCAAATTCCATTAAAGTCTCAAGCAATCTTTGTAAATCATCAATTTGAATCATATTGGGTCCATCAGAAGGTGCATGATCTGGATCTTGATGTGTCTCTAAAAAAATACCGGCAACCCCAACAGAAACAGCCGCACGCGCTAAAACTTCAACAAATTGACGCTGTCCACCAGATGAAGCTCCCTGCCCCCCAGGTTCTTGAACAGAATGTGTTGCATCAAAAATAACAGGAGCCCCAAATGAACGTAAAATAGGCAACGAACGCATATCCGAAATCAAACGATTATAACCAAATGATGTGCCCCGCTCACAAAGCATAACATTTGGATTACCACTATGAACAACCTTTTTTAAAACATTCTCCATATCCCACGGAGCCAAAAACTGACCCTTTTTAATATTAATAACACGCCCTGTTTTGGCAGCTGCGACCAAAAGATCTGTTTGACGACATAAAAAAGCAGGTATTTGTAAAATATCAACCGTAGAAGAAACAATTGTACATTGCTCTTCGGTATGCACATCGGTCAGTATAGGACAATCAAACTCTTTTTTTAAATCAGAAAAAATAGCCATTGCTTTTTCAAGACCAATACCACGTGCCGCACTCAAAGAGGTTCTGTTGGCTTTATCGTAACTTGATTTATAAACAAACCCAATACCAAGCTGATCGGTAATTGTTTTAATACGACCAGCCATTTCAAAAGCATGATCGCGACTTTCCATCTGACACGGCCCTGCAATTAATGAAAGGGGCATTTCATTTGAAAAAATAATATTTCCAGCTTTTACACGCGCATTTGGTTTTGTCATTTTATCCCTCAAAAGCAAAGTAACCAAATTTATGCCTTAAACCAATCGACTTTGTTCTACAGCGGCTTCAATAAAAGAAGAAAAAAGTGGATGCGGATCAAAAGGACGTGATTTAAGCTCTGGATGATATTGAACACCTATGAACCATGGATGATCTGCATATTCTATTGTTTCTGGCAAAACACCATCGGGAGACATGCCAGAAAAAATCAAACCACACTGTTCTAATTTATCTTTATAATCAATATTGACTTCATAACGATGACGATGTCGTTCAACAATC
Organism: Bartonella tribocorum; assembly: GCF_002777915.1. Taxonomy (GTDB): domain Bacteria; phylum Pseudomonadota; class Alphaproteobacteria; order Rhizobiales; family Rhizobiaceae; genus Bartonella; species Bartonella tribocorum_A. Next base: position 36,575 of record NZ_NJGE01000014.1, read on the forward strand.
TTTGTCATCCCATAAATCTTAGCAATATGACTTTCTTCTTTTAATTCAGCAGCAAACGCACCAAGGCGCATAGATCCACCAAGGTCACCATGTCTTGTCCGTTTTTCAAGAATATCGCCTTTAAGCCATTCTGTCATTAAACCTACAATTGGATTTTCTGTTTCACAAAACTCACTCGATGAAGCATTCTCAATCTGTGCAATATTGCGCGCAGCTTCTATACAAGCTAATTGCATTCCCAAGCAAATCCCTAAAAATGGAATTTTACGCTCTCGCGCAAATTGAATTGCTCGAATTTTTCCTTCTGCTCCTCGAGCCCCAAAAGCCCCAGGAACCAAAATTCCATGCGCTTTTTGTAAAGCTAAAACGGAATCTTCTTTTTCAAGAAGTTGCGAATCAATCCACTCGATATTAACTTTCACTTTATTCGCTAAGCCACCATGCGCAATCGCTTCAATAAGAGATTTATAAGCATCCTTTAAGCCCGTATATTTTCCTACAACAGCAATTGTCACTTCTCCTTCAGGATGGTGAAAGCGATGCGTAATATTTTCCCAACGATCCATCTGAGGTGGAGGTGCCGAATCGATTCCAAAAGCGCAAAGAACTTCAGAATCTAAACCCTCTTTATGATAGGCCATGGGAACATCATAAATTGTTGGCATATCCAATGCCTGAATCACGGCATTGGCGCGAACATTGCAAAAAAGTGATAATTTGCACCGCTCTGTTTCTGGAATAGAGCGATCTGAACGCACAAGCAAAATATCAGGAGAAATACCAATTGATTGTAATTCTTTGACAGAATGTTGTGTTGGTTTTGTTTTTAATTCACCTGCTGAGGGAATATAAGGCATTAATGTAAGATGGACATAAACGACATTTTGTCGGGAAAGTTCATTACCGAGCTGACGAATCGCTTCTAGAAAAGGCATGGCTTCAATATCACCAACCGTTCCACCTATTTCACACAAAACAAAATCAAATTCTTCATTCCCCGTCGTAATGAACCGCTTAATTTCATCTGTAACGTGGGGAATAACTTGAACTGTTGCCCCCAAATAATCMCCCCGCCGTTCTCGTTCAATGATATTGCGATAAATACGCCCTGTTGTAATATTATCTTGGCTATTTGCAGAACGCCCAGTAAAACGCTCATAATGACCAAGATCAAGATCCGTTTCTGCACCATCATCGGTCACAAATACTTCACCATGTTGATAAGGTGACATCGTCCCTGGATCAACATTTAAATAAGGATCAAGTTTACGAAGGCGTACACGATAGCCACGAGCCTGTAATAACGCTGCTAACGCCGCCGCTGCGATGCCTTTTCCAAGGGAAGAAACCACACCACCAGTAATAAAAACATAACGTGCCATGGGCTTATGGTGATAAGCAATTTATAATAATTTTTCCAGCAAAAAATACAAAAAGAAACAGTTTTTCTTCTAAAATAAAATAAAAAAGGTGAAAAAATCACCTTTTTAAAAGCCTATATTTTCTTTAAAGAACTATTTTATACTGTTATCCGGAACTGCCTTTTCAAGAACCGGTGGAACTGGGGTTTCTATTTCAGGATTTGTGAGCGATTTTTGTTCCTGCGGAGAATCCGAAGTGCCCCCTAACTGTTCAAGAATAGAAGGTTGAGACCCACCATCTGATGATGGAACTGATTCTAAGCCTTTATTGGTAGAATTCTGCTCTGAATTAACCGGTATGCGTTTTAAAATATCAGAACTAGAATTTGATATACTTCCCACAACAGTAAGGGCAATGGAAACAACAAAAAAACAACAGGCTAAAATAGCTGTCAAACGTGTTAAAGGGTTTCGAGACCCACGGGTTTTCATCAACCCTGAGCTATTACTCACACCAAGCCCACCACCTTCTGAAGGTTGGATTAAAATCACCCCAACCAAAGTAATCACAATCAATAAATGAATAACAATAAGTACTGTTTGCATAAACCCTGCTCTTCAAATAACTCTTTCACGGTTATTTATACATAAATAACGCACAATCCAAGGGGAAAACTCAAATTTCTCTGCTATAATTTGCGACAAACATCGCAAATCGTTAAAAAATCAATTGCTTTTAAGCTGGCTCCACCGATCAAAGCCCCATTAACATGAGGAATGCTTAAAATCTCAAAGGCATTGGATGGCTTTACGGATCCACCATAAAGCAAACGTATCTTGTTCCCTTCATCACCAAAACGAAAGCACATCTTATCACGAATGAAATGATGCACTTTTGCAATATCTTCTGGAGTCGCCGTATTGCCAGTACCTATCGCCCAAATAGGTTCATAAGCGATAATGGTATTTTCTGCTGTTGCATCATCTGGTAAAGATTCTTCAAGCTGCTGCGCAAGAACGTCCAGCACTTTATTATTATTGCGCTCCTCCAATGTTTCACCAATACACACAAGAGCCACAAGACCTGCGCGCCACGCTGCCTGCACTTTAGCACAGACAATTGCATCATTTTCCCAGTACACTGTACGACGCTCCGAATGCCCAACAATAACGTGACTTGCTCCCGCTTCTTTAAGCATAAAAGCTGAAATATCTCCCGTATAAGGACCATGATCGTCAAAGTGACAATTTTGTCCTCCTAAAAGGAGATTTTCACCATTCAGCGTATCAGAAGCACGCGATAAAAGCGTTGCAGGAACACAAATGAGCGCTTCAAATAGATGACCGAAATCAGAGCTAACGCCTGTAGCAATAGCGCGCAATTCTCCAAGCGATTCTCTCGTTCCATTCATTTTCCAATTTCCAGCAAGAAAAGGCCGAATATTTGGAGACATATTTTCACCTCAAGAGCTCTTATAACACTTATAACACTTTATTTATTTGTAGTATCAAATTATAAAATGAAAGCAAGTCTTTAAAAGCTTGCATCTTTCGTCTCTTTATTGCAAATTCCACTCCTGCTTTGATAATAATTTATGTTTAAAATGGAATTGAACAATGCTTGACGTCATAAGAAGTGCTGCAAACTCTTGGATTTTCAGAATTTTCCTTGCTATTTTACTCTTATGCTTCATTCTCTTATGGGGAATACCACAGTTACACACAAAAAGTGAAAGAGATCTTATTACTTCTGGAAAGTCCATAGTCACTATCGACGATTATCGTCTCGCACTTGCCGATCAAAGCGCACGTTTAGCACAGGCTGCTCATCTTGGACGAATGTTTACACCAAATGAAATGCAGCAATACCGAATTCCCGCTTTTGTGTTTAATCAATTGCAACAAAATGTACTGCTTGATGAACAAGCCCGCAAAATGAAAATAAGTCTTTCAAAAGATACAATTGCTCATACGATTGGTTCTGATAAGATGTTTCAGATAAATGGTACTTTTAATAAAGATTTATTTTATAATTATCTCCAGCATTTACGGATCAGTGAAAGTGCTTTTCTTAATTATTACACAAAACAAGAAAAGCGTAACCAACTTATTGCAGCTTTATTTTCTGATATGAAAGCACCCGCTCTCTTTTATAAAGCACTTGCTCTTTATCAAGGAGAAAAGCGCAGCGCTGATTACCTCGTTATTGATCTTAAAGAAAAGCAAATAATTTCTGATCCTGATCACGAAACACTACAAAAATGGTTTGAAACACATCAAAGTGAATTTCGCACTCCGGAATACCGCACTGTCTCTTTGCTATCGATGGAACTTAATGACTTCGTAAAACCTAAAGATATCTCAACCGATGAGGCAAAAGCCTACTATACCCAAAATGCTTCACGTTTTGTAACGCCTGAAAAGCGTACATTCGAAGAACTGCGATTCCCCACACGCGAAGAAGCCGATAATGCAGCAAAAAAAATAGCCGATGGATTAAGTTTTGATGAACTTGTAAAAGCTGAAAAAAAGACTCTTAATGACATCAAAAAAGGGCCTCTTGCAGAAAATGAACTTCCTAATCATCTCGCATCTGAAATTTTTGAACTCCAACAAGGGCAAATCAGTTCTGTAATAAATGACTTACAGGGACCTGTTCTCATTCGCGTGACACGTATTGAACCTGCAAATTCTCTTCCTTTTGAAAGTGTCGAAGAAAATATTCGCCAAACACTTGCCAAAAATCGTGCGACTGATGATATCCGTAACACTTATGTAGCCATTGAAAATGCTCGTTTTGAGGGTGCTTCTCTCAAAGAGCTGGCTGACCAATACAAGTTAACTCTGCGCACAATTACCCTTGATAAAATGGGCAAAACGCTTGAAGGTAGAGTCCTTACGGATTTGCCTCAAAAAGATGCTTTACTCAATGCCATCTATCAATCAAATGAAGGAGTCGATCTTGATCCTCTCTCTTTTCAAAATGGTGGATATATCTGGTATAAGGTCGATAAAATTATTCCTGCCCGCGATAAAACACTGGAAGAAGCTAAGCTCGATGTTCTTTCTCAATGGAAAAGTAAGGAAATTCAACGCCTTCTTGATGAAAAAGCCCAAAATGCTCTCAAACAGCTCACAGAAGGAAAAAGTCTTGTTGACCTTGCACGGAAACTTGGTGTCACAAAACAAACAACGCCCCTCCTCCGACGTCAAGATCCCTCTGAACCCCTAGGTGTTGAAGGGGTTAAAGCATTATTTTCTGCTCCCCAAGGTCATTATGGCATCATAAAAGGTCCGGTTGCAACAAACCGCATCATTTATCAAATAAAGTCTGTAACAATGCCTAAAGATATTACGCCTCATACTCTTTCACCTGAGGTTCGGACCAATATAGATATGATGATAAGAGAAGATCTCAAGTTAGAAATGTTAGAAATTGCCAATAAAGAACATCCTTTGGAAATTAATAGCAAAAATTATAATCAGATCTTTAACGCTCTCCAATAAAAAGGGTGTACATAATTTAAAAAACTTATTTGATAGAGTTTTTATCAGCACTTCGTTTATCGTTGAAAAGGTAGAGGTGGTTCTCTGTTTTCTCATGTCCTAAGATCGGCATTATAATGAGCTCTCTGGCAAATCAATGTATGTGTCGATTTGCAAGAGAATAGTCAATGGATATGTGAAATCTGTTTTTTCAACGCAGTAAGTAATATTATCCATCCCAATTAAGCGATAAATTTCGCCTCTATTGTCATTATTTACAGCTCATCGTATTGCTCGCTCTTAATATTCATTCATAAAGAATCTTATTGCTTCTTCCTGAAATGATTTTCATTGACACACCCAACTCATGGAAAAAACCATTTTAAAATTCATTATAAACATGATGTAAAATGAGAAAATTTCTTCTCTTCAAGAATCTTATTCAATATGAGAAAAAATGATCATGATAAATCAATATTTTTTATATCATAACAGTTATCAATTATAGCTTCTATGGCTTCATCATTTTAATTTCTCAAAAATAAGCATTTTTTATAGACTTAATAGGTAGCTAAGATCACTTCTTCCATAATAAAATAGAAATTGCAAATAAGACGTGATAAATACATTCAACGCATTCAATATCAAAACTCTTCATTAAATGAACCAATGTATTAAGCTTTATCTTATGTTTTCCTTTCCAAGATAAGAGGTTGATTTATAATGATAATACAGCTTACTCATGCTGAATAAAGATCCTGCATACCGTAAGCTTCTTTTATTCCAAATCTGTTTATGATTGAATCAATCAAAAGCTCTCGCTTGCACGTTACAAGCGGGATTAGCGTTTGGATGAACATGAAAAAAAATCAGTCTAACTCTAACGTCGTCATATTCTTTATAATATCTTTGGAAAATTACCGCTTATTGCTGCTCTTGTTATCAACCAATAGCGATGTATCAATGGCAAAGTTGCACTTTCTTGAAAAATTGCAGCCCCCAACTGTAGGGCCTTTTGAACAGAAGCCGGTATAATGGCCAATGGAAGAAATGCTGGCTTAAGAGTTCTGGGTAAAGCACGAGAATATGCGTAAAATTTGCTATAATGATCGCGTGATAATGCGACCATAGCTTCAACAATCTGGCCTTTTTGTTGATCACTGAGATGATGAGAGTCTAAATCTTCTCTATTCACCCCTACAGCCTTCAACATATCAGTAGGTAAATAGTAGTGATATCGTGACTGCATGAATGATAAAAGACGCAATACACCGCTTAATCCTTGAGCAATTCCTCCACGTTCATAGATATCTGTAAAATCTTGTGCTGCATCAGGATCTAATATCTGACAAGAAAGCTGTAAAATTATGCTTGCTGTTTCACCACAATAATGCTCAAGATCATGAAGCGTTTCTATTGGGTTGTGGTAAAGATCTAAAATTTGTGCATCACAATACCGTAAAAAAGCTGTCTTAGGTAAATTAAAAAGAGTCATTGCTGCCAATAAATCACTCAAAATCGGATGACTTTCACTCGTTTGCATTTCACCATGCGCGATAGAATCATACCACCAGCGTAATCGTATTTCTCCGATGAATGGATCATGGACACTTTCACGAATACGAGAAATCTCAGCATTAAATGCGTAGAGAGCAGCCAATGCTTTGCGCTTTTTTTTAGGGGCAAATAAAACTGATATATAGCGATCACGATCTATGGTGCGTAAAATATCAAGACAATAAGGAAGAGAACCTATCATTCTATGAGCCTATTAACGTCCCTTTATTTAGCAATTAAATTAATATTCTCTTTTTATTCATATTAAAAAATGAGAAATAAGAAAATACAGCTCAGAAAATAAGATTTTTAAATGTGTCTCTTAATGAATGATGAATAAAGTTTTCTTTTTTGAGTACCTTTTCTTTTAAAAAAGAAAATTCTTTAAAATTCAATAAATCACTTTTTTGATAAAATTTATCTCATAAGATTTAAGCTTTTATTTGTAATAAAAACAGCTAAAACGAGCCGTAACATGCGTCATGAAACTTAGAACAACAGACAATGCAAAATGCTTTTTGATTGAACAGATAACAGTGCACTTTTATAGAAAATGTATTTATTACAAAAACTTAAATAAAATTATTGCTCCCTACCTGTCCCCTCAAAAGACAAAGCTTCCTACCCGTACCAGCCTGTCAAAAATCTCCAATTGCTCTTAACAAGAGCCCTACTACTCGTAATGAATTAATTTATAATACTAATTTTATCGTTTTATCTGTTGAATGAAAAACCCTAAGATTATATGACTCTCTTATTTTAAGTCTATTCTTTTTCGCGTCACACGCGGAGCGGGTATTTAGGTGCTCTTTAAAAAGGAATAAAAATGCCTCTTATGAATCGCCTCAAGTGCCAAAGACTTATCACTTTATGTGATACTCTAGATACTACAGACTAGCCCAATTCTGAATATTTGCTGCTGTATTTAAATACACTTAATGTATTAAGTTAGTGTATTATGTTCCTTATATTACCACCTTAAGCGACGGTATTTTTGGCACAGCACAATAATCACACTCGTCTTTTATGCTAAATGAGAGTATTTATTTTATTAAAAAATACTTTATTCTACCGCAAATAATAACGCTGCCACAGCGCGATCTTCAGCCAATAAAACATTAAATGTACGCACAGCTGCTCCCGTACCCATTGTATCAGATGAAATACGCTTTTCCCATAAAAGGATCCGTAACTCTTCAGGTAATCGTAATAATTCAGTTCCAGTACCTATTAATAAAACTTCAATCTCATTTGCTTCTTCTAAAACACGAGATAGATCCCCTTGAGTAGGAATAGGCCCTACCATATCAATGCCATAAATTCCTGATGGAACACAAATAATAGAGCCTCTATGAGACATATCAGCAAAACGAAACCCGCCATTTCCATAAGCATCAATAGGTGCACGACTTGGAAAATGTGCTTCACGAATTTGAATTGCATCGGACATGAATAAGCACCCTTTATTTTTGAAAATTCACTTGTCTTTTACTGTCCACTATAAAACTTAATCGTAATATAAACATTGATATGTTAACTATACGCCATCAGAATATTAATGGTAGAAATTTTTACTATAAAATCTTGATTGGATCATAAAAAAATATATGAGAAATTGGCAATAGACTGCGATTAAATGCTATACTTATTTACGTTTTTAAATTTTTCTCAACTTAATTGACTCAAAAATGAGAAACTTCTCTTTATAGAAATAAGGATATTGTTTAAAGAACAGAAAAATTTGCCGTAAATCCTCAAAATAAAGAAATATTTTAACCGTCTACAGAAAATAAAGACACCGTTCCCTATAGAAATTATAAAAGTTATTCCTCCTCATGAAATTGTCTTTATATCTCGATACTTTTTATAAAAATGCTGTTAAAATATAAATTACATTTATATTTTAAGATGCATCTTCTTTATTTTCCTTTGATATAGCTTTTTTCTCTTTAGCAATACTCACTTTTTCTTTCTTTGTCGTCTTAGAATTAGACTTTTTTGGTGTTTTTGCTGTAGCATTAAGCTTCGATTTTTTTTCTGCAACCGGCTCACCTTTAACGCGCACATCAGCTAATGTTGAGCGAATAACACGAATATTCATATTCTCACCGATTTCAACCTCTACTTCACCACTCTCGTCGTGAACCTTCGTAACCTTGCCGATAATACCACCACCCGTTATAACTGTGTCCCCGCGACGTACTGCATTAAGCATTTCCTGTCGTTTTTTCATTTGTGCACGCTGTGGACGAATGATAAAAAAATACATAATTGCAAAAACTAAAATGAATGGGACAGCGTTAACAAATGAAATTCCACTGGAAACATCGCCTGCAACTTGAGCATAAGCGTTCGTACTAAACATTTTTATCTCCTATAGTTAAATTTCAGGGATTTCCCACTCTTATTTCCCACTCTATTAAAATAAAATTCCGATTCAGAAAAAATTATCTCAAGAATTTATCATAAAAAGTGATGACGAGATAATGTAATCTCAGCTTCATAAAAATGCAATAAATCCTTAAGAGATAGAATACAATAAGAAAAATCTTTAAAAAACAGATTTATTTCTCTCTATTATATATCCTACACGAAAAGCCCGCTTACTCAATAAATGATACAAAAAAAAATCTAATGGAAAAACTTTAATTTATAGAGATAATCCATCATTTTTAATTGTCGAATGATAGAGCTAAATACCGTAAAACGCTCTCATTTCAAACCCTTTTAATGAATCAAAATGATTTTCTTACACATCATACCTGTGAAATAAACATGAAGATAAAAACTCTTTATGATAAGAAACCAAATATCTCTTCTCATGCCCCCTCTCAAATGCAAAAGAAGTTGGAACATTATGCGCTGCAAAATAGTACGATGCTATTATCTTATACTTCATAAACACAAAGATGATAATATCTAATAAAATCAACCAACGCACTGCTCTTCTAAACCAACGGTTTTCTGCTATCACATTAATATTAGACATGAGCAAACACCTTTCAATGATCGAGCATTAAAGTGTATGAAGCATGTCACTACTTTATTACAATTACATATGAACAGCTTTAAAAGAAAAAACAACACCACAGATTGATTATTTGACTCCTTTAGCATCGTTTGGTGTCTTGAATCATCTACAAGGGAAAATCGATCAGAAAGATCATGTTATTGCAGAATTAGTTCCGAAAATAGAAGCTTGAGAAAATTTAAAACGTTCTGATGAGTGTTATTGATTTGAGAAAATAAATTTTTTCATGAAATTTCTATAAACTATAAGACTATTCAAATTAAACATCATCAATAAATTAGTTTTCTAAATATTTAAGAGGATCAACCGGTAATGAATTCTTACGCATCTCAAAATAGACCCGTGGCGTTTTAACATTTCCTGAAACACCCGACTTAGCAATCTCATCACCACGTCTTATCCTTTGTCCTTTGTTAACAACAAGCTTACTATTACATCCATAAATAGTGATAATATTATTTTCATGTCGAATCATAACAACATTACCCAGCTCTTTTAATCCATCTCCCGCATAAATAACGACACCATTTTCTGATGCCTTTACCGATGATCCTTCAGGCACAGCAATGTCTATTCCTCGATTCAGTACTGTCCCTTTTTTTTGACCAAATTGGCTTAATAAACGCCCCCGTACTGGCCAACGCATCTTAGAAATTCCTGTGGCTTGCGGCGTCTTAATATTATCTGTATTCGTAACAGTACTTGATAAATCAGATTCATGGTTCAATTGCATCATCTGTTGAGAAGAGTTTTTTTCAGAATTTGACCTGTTCACCTGTGGAGAAGGTGGTGGTGTTACAGGAGCTTTGTATATAGGAGAGGCCTTCTTGTTCTTTATAGAAGACATCACTTGAGATTGAGATGAAGATTCTGCTGTTGACGCTGGCCAGTCGTTACGACTGGGCGCTTTTGAAGTTGCTAATGTACGCCTGCTTGGTAGCACAAGAACCTGACCGATATAAAGGGAATTGCTGTTTATACCATTTGCTGATTTTAATGCCTCAACACTAACCCCTACTTGCCGTGCAATACTGAGAAGTGTATCTCCACTCTGGACAATATAAGAGTTCTGCCGAAAAATAGGAGAGTTATCCATTTGTGAACGGGAAAGTGTTCCAAGATTCCGTGGAGGAACCCCCATGACGCGACCATCAGAAGAAGCACCCCTACCTTGTTGTGGAGAATTATAGGGGGAATTATCATCGATCCACGAATCATTACTTGCTTCCACAGGTGGTAATTCAGTGCTTTGTATCATATCTCCACCGTACGATAGCATTCTCGGATCTGTAGACATAGAGTTCGATATATTTGATTGAGGTGATACCGTATGATGAGAAAAAATATTGGAAAAACGTTGTGTACCAGAACTACAACCAGCAACAATAGTTGCCACCGCTAAAAAAGTTATTTTCTGAAAATTATGCCGGAAAATATTATTCAAAACTTTTAAACACATCGTTTTGCTCACTCATCAATACTCAACTCACTCTATTAAAGCTTTTTTAAATTACCGAAGGGTTAAAACGAGATGTTTTATTCATAAATATCTTCAATTAAGATCAAAATGAATTTAAATAAAAAATCAAAAAGTGAAATAATTTGCGCTATTTCTTAAATTTTAAAAATTAAAGCATCTCCGCAATACCTTTAATAAAAGGTTGATAACGCACTTTAAACAGTTCTAAACACTCAAATCGACACCCAATTTTTGTATAGCGCGTTACCGTTTGTACTCCTTCATCAGGTCCTATCGCCTGAATGAGAATTCCATTTTCAGCTAAAAGTTCTAAAAATTCTTTGGGTTCATCAGAACGTGATGGCCAAATAAGAATGCGATCAAATGATCCCAAACCTGTCACACTATGACTTCCATCAATCTGTCGTATAACAATATTTTCAATACCCAAAGTTTGAAATTTTTGACAAGCCAAATCAACAAGCGTTTTATAGCGATCAACCGTTGTCACACGGTCACTCAGACACGCTATAAGAGCCGTACAAAAGCCAGAGCCTGTACCAATTTCTAAAACACGATGCTTTTTTTTCAATGAGAGTGCCGAAAGAATCAAGAGTTGTTCTTCCAAACGTTCCATATATTCACCACACTCAAGAGGAATAACTTTATTATCATAAGCACTATTAAACCACGGAGCAGAAACAAACTGTTGACGTGGAATTTTCTCTAATGCCGAAAAAAATCGCACGTCATCAATGCCTTTACTACGCATTTTTAGTACAAGAGCAGCCAACTCCTCACGAAATTGTAAAATACCCTTTTGCCCCATAGTATCATTCACTCTCTAATGGAAGTGCACTTTATCGTCCCAACAAACCGCCTCTCTTAAAATGGCGAAACCTTGGCGTTTGCATACCTTGACCTCTTTGCAACAAATGCATATTGTCTCTCCTTTCGCAAAATTAAGCACTAATACAACGCATGCCTCCCATATAGGGTTGTAAAACATCAGGAACAATAATTGAGCCATCAGCCTGTTGATAATTTTCAAGCACAGCAATAAGACAACGGCCAACAGCGGTACCAGAACCATTAAGGCTATGAACAAAATGCAATTTTTTATCGCCTTCTTTACGATAACGAGCATTCATACGTCGACCTTGAAAATCTCCACAAACTGAACAGCTAGAAATTTCACGATAACAGCCTTGGCCAGGAAGCCAAACCTCGATATCATAAGTTTTACGTGCTGCAAACCCCATATCCCCCGTAGAAAGAACCACTGTGCGAAAAGGCAAACCGAGTCGTTTTAATATATCTTCTGCACATTCCGTCATACGTTCCAATTCAGTAAGAGACTGCTCTTCACTGGTAATCGAGACCATTTCTACCTTCCAAAATTGATGCTGACGCAACATACCACGTGTATCACGACCAGCAGCTCCCGCCTCTGAACGAAAACAGGGAGATAAAGAAGAAAATCGCAGTGGCAAATCTGATATTTCAAGAATTTCATCGTTGACCAAGTTGGTTAATGGCACTTCTGCTGTAGAAATAAGCCATCGACCATCTGTTGTTTGAAAAAGATCTTCAGCAAACTTCGGCAATTGAGCTGCTCCATAAACAATCTCATCACGAACAAGAAGAGGCACAGAAACTTCTGTATAACCATGCTCATTGACATGCACATCAAGCATAAATTGTCCCAATGCACGTTCTAGCCGAGCTAACGCTCCTGAAAGCACTGTAAAACGTGTTCCAGACAAACGACTAGCGCGCTCAAAGTTCATCTGCTTGAGAGCTTGACCAAGATCAAAATGCTCCTTTGGTGTAAAATTAAACGTTGGAGGTGTACCAAAATGTCGAATGACGACATTATCACTTTCATCTTTACCTTCTGGAACATCATCTAATGGAATATTGGGAAGTGCTGAAAGAATTTTTTCAAGACTTTCCGTCAGCTGTTTTTCTTCCGCTGTTGCAGAAGAAAGAAAGGCTTTAAGCTCTTCAACTTCCGCTCTAAGGCGTTCAGCCATTTGTTGATTAGATACAGATAAAGCTTGTCCTATCTCCTTTGAAACCGCATTGCGACGTTCCTGCGCCAATTGTACCCTAGCAACATGTGACCGGCGTGCAAGATCAAGTTGTATTAACCTTTCAGCTTGTGGCTCAAGACCTCTACTTACGAGCGCTTTATCTAATTTCTCAGGATTTTCGCGAATCCACTTAATATCAAGCATAAAAATTCCTCATTATATTCTTTTATTCTATATTGTTTTYAYTYATTTCTYATCGCRTAAGAYTACACATTTTTCTTAAGCKGAYTTTCTTCTCTTTTCTATACCGTAAGCAATTAAAATTGAGACCTCGTAAAGCGCTATTGTTGGTAAAGCTACTGCAAACATCGTAAAAAAATCCGACGGTGTTATCATTGCAGCAATGATAAAAGAGAGCAGAATAGCCCATTTTCGTTTAGATACCAAATCATGAGATGTTAAAAGTCTAACTTTTGTTAAAAGGCTGATGACAAGAGGCAATTGAAAAATCAAACCAAAAATAAGGATAAACGACGTCATAAAACCCAAATAATCAGAAATACGCACTATAAACTCTATTTTTAAATGAGCATCTGGAAGAAATTGTTGAGAAAGGCTAAACCATAGTATTACGGGTGCCAAAAGAGCATAAACAAATGCTCCTCCAATACAAAATAAAATAGGGCCAGCAATAAGAAAGGGTAAAAAAGCCATGCGCTCATTTTTATAAAGGCCTGGTGCAATAAAACTATAAAATTGAAAAGCCATATAGGGAAAAGATAAAATAATTCCCCCAAAGGCAGCAAGTTTTATCTTTGTTAAAAAAGTTTCCCAGACTTGCGTTGATTGCAAACGAATACTCTCAGGATACCCTCCTGCTATTTTCATTGCCCACTGATACGGCCATAGTAAAAAATTTAAGATATAATCTTTAACAAGAAAACACATCATAAAAGCGATTATAAATGCAACCAAGGCAGAAATAATTCGCTGACGAAGTTCAATGAAATGTTCTAAAAGGGGCGCCATATTGGCATCAACCTCATCTTTTTCTACATTCATGCCACATCTTCTTTTTCTTTATCTTTAGGAGAAACAGAAATGCTTTCAGAATGATGAGAAGCTATAGAGACTGCCCTATCCTTCTTGATTGCCTTTTGATCACATTCCAAAATTTCTTTATCTTTTTTTGATTTATGATGTGTTGCCTTAACATCCAAATTATCATGGATATCCTCTAATGTATTTTGAATGGGCTCAAAAGTTTCTGCCAACTTCTTACTTGAATCATTAATATCCGAAGATGTTTTTTGCCAATCATCGCGCTCGATTTGTTTTATTACATCATCAAACTGGTAACGAAGTTCATTTGCTGTTGCAGATACATACGCCCTCACCTTTGCTATTGTCTTGAGTATTTTAGGTAAATCTTTCGGCCCAATGACAATAATGAGAACAAGTAAGATCACGACAAGCTCTGGTCCATCAATCCCAAACATCGCTTATACTCGACTTTCTCATGAAAAATAATGCGCAATGTGATAAAGTTTTTGTTATTTGACACGCTGTTTTTTAGCAACAGATGCCTTGCCTCCTTTAGAGTCAGACGAAGCCTTCCTGCGTGTTGCGGCACGTTTTACCGATAATGGCTGAGATTGTTGAGATTCTCCATTAATTACTTGAGAAGTATCAGCCATTTCAACCTTATCCTCAATGTTCTCCTCTTCTTCCTTCATATTCTTTTTAAAAGCTTTAATTCCTTTAGCAACATCGCCCATTAATTCAGAAACTTTACCACGCCCGAAAAGCACTAAAATAAGCAATAAAATTATAATTAAATGCGCTGGTGAAAAAATATTACCCATTACTCTCTCTAACTCTATGCTTTTAAATTTTATCTCACTTATTCATGCTTTCTTTGAAGAAGATATCAAATATCGTATACTCCTTATATATTTTTTTCTCACCTTAAAAACAATCACACGTTTTTAATGTAAAGGGCATAAATGAACTTCTATCCTCTCATCTCTTTTTAGGGTATTGTAGCACAAACCATTCAATAACGATAAAGCACTTCATACAAAGTTCAAAAAGACTTAAAAGTTTTTCTAAAGAAACTTCATATGCTCTCTTGGACTGCTCATCTTCCTGCAAATACTGTATCCAATGTCTTTCCTTTTAAAAACGGTATCGTACATGAAATTGCAAATATCTCTTCCAAATCAACTTTACCAATGAGAATAATATCATAACTTTCTACAAAAAATTTACACGTATTTAAAAATTTTTCCCAAATTATATTCCCTGAAAGAGTTTTCTTTAACACATAATCGAACATTAAAGTTGCCTCAGCACTCATCTCTTGCGAATAACATTTTCAACAATTCTTTGCGTTCCAAGAATCCTGTTATCGATTATTTCGTAAACAATAGAAAATATGATCGTCGTCAATCAATCAGTCAAATTTTTAAAAATGCAATATCATATTTTTTAATATTAAGCGCGATACCGCAATATGGACTCACTAAAAACGCGCATTAGACAACATTTGTGCCGTGTGATCCATATCTGAGAATACGTTTTATCAACGCGTAAAATGTATTAGCTTGTAAGAATCATCCACTTATATATCACAAACAAGATTAGCATAGAGAGATAAAAATTATTAAAATAACTCTTATAGATCAGCTCAAGTGTCAAGCAAGCTAACCAACAAGTCGCAATATTAAGGGATATGATGATGCCTGCTTTCATTGTTGTTCACTAAGGAGTTTCCGTTGAAATGTTTGCCCTCCTCCTGTTCAACTTCCATATAAAAGATTTAAAACCCTAATGAATAAATGCTCCCATAACATTAATATTTTATATGTAATATTTTTTTGATGAGAATCTTTTTTAACTTCTACAAGAAAATTTTTATAGATATCAATTCTATTATTCTATGCTAATAATCTGATACAATTATCCATATGATAGAGTTTCCTCCATGAATTATCGGCATATTTATCATGCTGGCAATTTTGCTGATGTTTTTAAACACATTATTGTCACACGCATTGTAGAATATCTCAAACGCAAAGAAAAAGCTTTTCGCGTTATAGATACGCATGCTGGTATTGGTATTTATGACCTTTCTTCTTTAGAAGCCCATAAGACAGGAGAATGGCGCGAGGGTGTGCAACGAATTTTTTCAAAACCTATTCCAGAAGATTTAAGAGCACTCCTTTGTCCATGGTATGATATCATTGATACCCTCAATAAAGGAAAAAAAGAAATTGTATTTTATCCTGGATCTCCTGTTCTTATTCGTCAGCTATTACGGAAACAAGATCGCCTCACCGCAATAGAATTGCACAATGAAGATTATCACAGTTTAGCAAAAAATTTTTCTGGTGATTATCAGACAAAAGTTCTGCATTTGGATGGTTGGCTTTCCTTAAATGCTCATTTACCACCAAAAGAAAAACGTGGGTTTATCCTTGTTGATCCTCCCTTTGAAAAAACTGGAGAATTTTCCCGCCTTATTGAAGGATTAATGAAAGCCTATCGCCGTTTTTCTGGAGGAATCTATGCTTTATGGTATCCTGTTAAATATGACAAAGAAATTGAAAGTTTTCTTCACGCGCTTTATCAAACAGGAATTCCTAAAATTTTACAGCTTGAAATGCGTGTCCGAAAAAATTCAAGTCTCCCTAAAATGAATGGAAGTGGGATGATCATTATCAATCCTCCCTATCTTTTGGAAGAAGAAATAAAAAAACTCTCTCCCTTTCTTATCAACCGTCTTGGACAAGATGAAAATGCTCAAATAACCCATAAGTGGCTTCAAAAAGAACATCTATTAAATTAGATCTCCTCTCATATTTTCCCTTAAAATACCCTTTTCTAAAATACAAAGGCAGCAAGATTTCATTACTTTTTAGATGATATCAACACATAATATAGTCATGGTAAGCTTATAACTATTGCGTGAATCATGAAACAATAAAGCTATTGAGCATCACCCTCTTGATACCTCATAAAAGAGGCAATTTGGTATTATCGTACATTTTTTCAGGCAATATTTGTTGGCACTTGAAACAGCGTATAAGAGGAATTTTTAGTCCTTTCTTTATAGTTTTAGCCACGCAGCTCTCCCCGCTTGTAACATGCAAGAGATATGGCTTTGATTAATTTAATACGGAATAGGTTTAGAATGAAAGAACCTCACGCTATTCAGGAATTTAACTCAATGTCAATAATGATAAATTATCTTTATAAACTAATATTTATTTCGTAATTATTTTTTCTTTTAGAAAGTTTATCCTTTTATCATCATGGATTTCTTATTCCAATCATTTGTAATGAATCAATGGAGCGTGTTCATAAAGCTGTCTTAAATAACAGCTCTCATATTTTTTATGAAAGATAGACACTCTAAAATCAGACTCTTATGCTATAATGTGTTATTGATGGACAAAAACTATTAAAGATATAAATAATTATTATTTAATAAAAAAGAATATTTAATAGAGTAAACAAAAAGCATTTCTTGATAAACGGAATGAGCCTGCAAAATAATACAAATTATCCAAAAAATAGACGAGAAAAGCTTTCTTTTCTCTCTAGCCTTACATGGAATAATGCTCCTCAAAGCAATGAGAAAAATCAATTCCAAGGTGTCAAATTTATACAAGAATTTGTTAAACACCTTCCGCATAAGCCAGGGGTTTACCGGATGATTGGTGAAAATGGTGATATTCTCTATGTTGGCAAAGCCCGTAATCTCAAAAAACGCGTTTCAAACTATGCACGTGAACAAGGACACAATAATCGTATTACCCGCATGATTCGTGCAACATATCATATGGAATTTATCGTTACCCATACAGAGACAGAAGCACTCCTTTTAGAAGCAAATCTCATCAAAAGATTGCATCCCCATTTTAATGTATTACTCCGTGATGATAAAAGCTTCCCTTATATTATGATTACAAATGATCATCGAGCACCTGCACTTTACAAACATCGTGGTGCTCGAACACAAAAAGCGCATTATTTTGGACCTTTTGCTTCTGCTGGTGCTGTGACACAAACAATTCATGTTTTACAACGCGCTTTTTTATTACGGACCTGTACCGATACAGTTTTTGAAAACCGTACACGTCCCTGTTTACTTTATCAAATTAAGCGATGTTCTGCACCTTGTACCTATGAAATTAATGATAGTGATTATAAAGAACTGGTAAGAGAAGCAAAAGCGTTTCTTTCGGGAAAAGATCAATCTGTTAAAAATGATATGGTTCAAGCTATGCATAAAGCCGCAGAAAATCTTGATTTTGAACAAGCTGCTTCCTATCGTGACCGCTTATCAGCCCTTTCCCATATACAAAGCCATCAAGGTATTAATCCTCAAACGATAAAAGAAGCCGATGTCTTTGCAATTGCGCAAAAAGAGGGAATGACCTGTATCCAAGTGTTCTTTTTTCGCATGGGACAAAATTGGGGAAACCGTGCCTATTTTCCTAAAGCAGATCCCTCTTTTTCTCGTACTGAAATTTTGGCGAGTTTTCTCACCCAATTTTACGATGATAAACCCCTTCCCAAAAGCATCCTTTTATCTGAAGAACTTGAAGAAAAGACACTTCTTACAGAAGCATTGAATCTCAAAGCAAATCACAAGGTATCTCTCTCTTTACCCAAGCAAGGAGAACGGAAAAAGCTTGTTAATCACGCCTATCTCAATGCTCATGAAGCCCTTGAACATAAGCTTTCTGAAACAATTACCCACACAAAACTGCTTCAAGGACTTGCTGAAACATTCCAACTCCCTTTCCCTCCGCGCCGTATAGAAGTCTATGACAATTCTCATATTATGGGAACAAATTCTGTAGGTGCTATGATTGTGGCTGGTCAAATGGGATTTGTTAAAAATCAATATCGAAAATTCAACATTCGCTCAACAGATATAACGCCTGGCGATGATTTTGGCATGATGAAAGAAGTCATTAAACGAAGATTTACACGCCTTATCAAAGAGCATGATTTGCCAAATAAAAATCATGATATACACAATCAAGAGAATGATCTTTTTCCTATTTGGCCTGATCTTATCTTAATCGATGGTGGTGAAGGACAAATCAACAGTGTGCATACAATACTTACTGAATTACAATTAAATAACCTGATCACAGTTGTTGGAATCGCTAAAGGTGTTGACCGTCATGCAGGATGTGAACGATTTTTTATAAAAGGTACCCCTCCTTTTACACTTCCCCCCCGTGATCCTATCCTCTATTTTTTACAACGTCTGCGTGATGAAGCACATCGTTTTGCCATTGGAACGCATAGAATAAAACGAAAAAAAGCAACATTCAAAAATCCACTTGATGAAATTGAAAATATCGGTCGGACAAGAAAACGTGCGTTACTGCACCATTTTGGAAGTGCCAAGGCTGTTGCTGATGCCTCACTTGAAGATTTGAAAAAAGTTACAGGAATCTCTGTCACAATTGCACAAAAAATTCATAACCATTTTCACGAAAAATAGGCTTGTTTCATCACCTTAGCCTTGTTACTTTTAGGGGATATATTCTCTTTCACAAGAATTAAAAATAGCTCTATGAAAAATCATACTTTTTCTTTTCCAAATCTTTTAACTTATGCACGAATTGTTGCAGTCCCAATGGTTGTTGCCTGCTTTTTTGTAGAAGGACGCCTACAATCTAGTGATATCGCACGCTGGATTGCCGTTTCCATTTTTGTCATTGCATCCATTACTGACTTTCTTGATGGTTACCTTGCCCGTATTTGGGAACAAACATCCAATATTGGTCGCATGCTAGATCCAATTGCCGATAAACTTCTCGTTTCTGCCTGCTTGCTCTTGCTTGCAGCAGACAGTACCATTGCGGGATGGACTCTATGGGCTGCCATTATCATTCTTTGCCGAGAAATTCTTGTATCAGGATTACGTGAATATTTAGCTGAATTAAAAGTGAGCGTTCCGGTCTCTCGTCTTGCAAAATGGAAAACTTTTGTACAAATGATCGCTATTATCTTTCTTTTAGCAGGACCAGCGGGTAACAAAATTTTCTCCTACACAGTAGAGTTTGGCATTACTATGCTATGGATTTCTGCCCTTCTTACATTGTGGACAGGATGGGATTATTTTCGCGCAGGTTTAAAACACGTCATCTCATGAAACCGTCTCTTGATTTGTAATGATAACCTCTCTTCCTGCCACTTAAACAAGAAAAGAGTGACCCTAAACCTACGTATTTCAAATCTATTGACGATGAATCAACTAAAACACTTCTTTTGCCCATCACAAACGAAATTAGCGTACAGATAAAAACTTTTCAAGAAAACAGTAGCTCTTGCAAAAACAGTTGCAATACTAAAAGCGGAAAAAACAGCGATCTACATATCTATCAAAGAGATCTATAATCTTGTAAATAAAAACCCAAAACATACTGTTTCGGGTTTTTGTTTTTTATTGTCGCTTTTATTAACCAACAATTTCTACCTCAGAAAACCAAAAAGTGATTTCTGTTTGTGCCGTTTCAATACTATCGGATCCATGGACGGAATTTTCACCGATTGACAAAGCGTGAACCTTACGAATTGTTCCTTCTTCTGCATCACTAGGATTTGTAGCACCCATCACTTCACGGTTTTTAGCTATTGCGTTTTCTCCTTCCAAAACCTGTACAACTGTTGGACCAGAAGACATAAATTCAACCAATTCACTAAAAAAAGGGCGTTCTTTATGAACAGCATAAAAATTTTCAGCCTCACGCTTGCTCATCCACACACGTTTAGATGCAATAACACGCAACCCTGCATCCTCAAGCATTTTCGTAATTGCGCCCGTCAAATTACGACGCGTTGCATCCGGTTTAATCATCGAAAAAGTACGCTCTAAAGCCATTTACTCACCTTTGTTTCATTTATAATATTCTCTGACTATTTCTATAGCGAGCAAGCAGCCCTTTGCCAAGTGACTCTACAAAAATCTACACAAATTCTCAAAAATATAGAATAAATTATAAAAAAGACTTCAATACAATAGATATATCTGCAATTGCTTCTCTCATCATAACATGCGCTCCCGCCTCTAAATATTCAACTCCTTTTATATTCCTCAATGCTTCCCATCAAAATGGCCCTTTAAGCAATAAAAAATTATAAGAAAAAAATAACACGTAAAAAATATATACCTTTTATGAAAGCCTTCTTCTTTAAAGAAGACGGATCTAGACAGGTCGTATCTAGGTTTAAAAATCCCCTCACACACTGAAATCAATCAAAAAATATCCCTATATTAGAAACTATAACGTACCCCTATAATGCCCTGAAGAGACTGTTTTGTTTTACGCCCTTTAATATAATGCGCCTCACCATAAAACTTCAACTTCTCACTCACTAAACTGCTGAAACCTATCCCTAATTTACCCGCATTCCCTGATAAGTCCGTGGTAAAGGGATGTTGGTGATTAATCAACGTTTGATTGTCATCTTTATGCTCTCGCAACCACGCTGCCGTAATATATGCAAGGGATGAAGAAGCCATACGAGAGCCAAATTCATACCCTAAAGATAAACCAACCTCACTGCGTAATGAAGTGAAGGGACGCAGCTCACCTAYCATGTCATTCGATAACTTAATTTCCTTATCCTCAACTTTYAACCATGTAAACTGTCCATAAGGCTGTAACCAACTGCTCTTCGACGTCTGAAGTCGATAACCGGCTTCAAAGGAAGTTCCAACAGCCCATTGCGTATAACTGCCTTCAATCCCTAATCCATTCGTTGAAACCGCCTTTAGGGTATTTTGATAATGATTATATTTTAAAATACTATCGAGATACCATCCACTATGATCCAAATAACTGACATAAGCGCCAATGCCATAACTATTG
>NZ_NJGE01000015.1 GCF_002777915.1 Bartonella tribocorum
AGAGGTATAGATTATGGTTATAAGCTCTATACCCCTTATGCGTTTATCATACCCATTATGTGAGCATGCTTTATAAGTTATTCAGTTTCTCTTAATACCAAATTTGGTAAGTTTTTAACGATTTTCATTGTTTCTAAGCTTACGGTAATAACCCTTTGAAACAATTCCAATGGATAAGCAGGGTTGCCAACGGTTTCAACAGCATAGCGATTGGCATCATTGACAATACCACTCTTTTTATCAGTCTTTACACATTGACGCCCCATAACCCATTCAAGAGCAGGTTTACCATTGACGATATACTTATAAGCTTCAAGAGGGATATCTGTTATTGTGATATTGCTATTGTAAAAAACAGTGGATTTATCTTTTATCTTATTTTCACTAAAGAATTTCATTTCTGTAACATAGTAAAATTCTTCGGGATTAGAGATCTCTGTAACTTTTGGATTACCTTTTTTAAAGGTCACTGGATAAGGTTCCACATCTTCATAATTCACGTGCAAATGCCCCAGTTCACGCCCTGCTGTTGCAAACTTCCAAAAGTCATCAGCAGTTTTTACGCAAGGGATACGAGGCAGTTCTTTAGAGAGGTTATCAGCATAACGAGAGCGATAATCTTCCGAATGAAGTAAACCGTAAACATAATAGAATAGATCATCTTTAGTGATTTTTTCATTAGGATAAGCCGCTTTAAAATGTGCTAGCCCTTCATCAGTAATGGCATCACGCCTCTGTAAACCAGCTGTTTTGCTGTCTTCTGTAGAATACGTAAATAAATGGGATTGTTTCTCACTTTTTGAAACCGTAGTGTCTTCGTAAATATAGCGTGGAAAGCATTGACTACCGCCATTTCTAACTATCATATTAAGATCAGGTATATTCTTAGTCATAAATACCGAAAAACCGCTTCGTGAACCTGTACCTGTAATTTGTATTATTCTATTTTCAACCACTCGTCCTATCGGGAATATATGAGGCATTTGATAAATTGATTCATTAAATATGCGATTATAATAAAGCCATTGTCGTGTAAAAGGACGGTACAAACTTTGAGCAAGACATGCATTTTCAAACTCAAAAACTTTTCCTTTAGTTAAATGCTGTTTAATTTTAAAGCTCCAACTAATTTTTTTTGCGTCCGTGTTAACAAAATCATCTACAGCACTTATCCGTGCTTTGTGATCAGAATGCGTATAAGTATTATTAAAACGTTCCACTTCGTTATTATAGAAAGTTATCATACCATTCATGTTTTTTACTAAAGCTTCACGACTTGAGTTGTATGCCCAAGCATCACGATTAGTTACAACCCCAAGAGAAAAAACTTCAAACAGCTTTTTATCATGACCTTTCTTAACACCCATGGCTAAAAATGCTTTGAAATTGTCATTACGTTGACCAAGCCAATCACCGTGCTTGTCTGGTGTAATTATTTTCCAACCTTGTTTGCTCTGTGTAATACCATCAATGCTACCAAATTTTTTAATTGTCTTAAGCTTTTCTTGTCTCGTGAGATAATCTCCAATATCACGGAAATATATTTTCCCATGCTGTTGAGATTGTGGATTTTTTACGAGAATAGAGATAGCTATGGGAGCTCGAGAGCCTTCACCAAAAATCCCATCACCTTCTTTTTTACGCTGCTCTCCAGAGGTTCGTGCATTTCCCCGTAAATGGAAAATATAAAGGCTTGAAAACTCCTTAACGAGGCATTTTCGTAAACCGTTCAGAGAATGACTACTGATAAAACCCGCATTTGTAACAAAACCAATAACACCATGATCTTTGATACGGTCACTAGCCCATCGAATTGCTCGGATATAGTTATCATAAAAATTTCGCATATTCATTGATTCAGATTGAGCCGCATAAGTTTCACGAATGCGGTCATTTAATATCGGATAAGGTGTATTCTTTGCATTATCGTTTTCGCTTTTTTGTCCTACTGAATAAGGAGGGTTACCAAAGATAACCTCAATATTCAGATTTTTCTGATGTTCCAAATATTCACAGTTTTCCTCTAGTAGACCTTTCATTAGGTCTTGTTTTTCAATCATTCGAAACGTATCAGTCAAACCAATATGCTTGAAAGGGATATAATTCCCTTTCATAAGACCATGATAGGTTGCTTCGATATTAATGGCTGCTATATAATAAGCGAGTAAAACAATCTCATTGGCATGGATATCGTAACGGTATTTATATTCCATATCCTCTGGTTTGATGAGATTGGATTGTAAAAGCCGTGTGATAAAGGTTCCAGTTCCAGTGAAAGGGTCTAGAATAGAAACACCACGTGAACCAAGGCTCTTGCCAAATTCACTGCGCAAGACATCATCAACAGAATGAATGATAAAATCAACAACCTCAATGGGCGTATAAACAATTCCTAATTTTTCTACTGTACGCGGAAAAGCATAACGGAAAAATTCATTATAAAGCTCTACAATTAAACTTTGTTGTGCTTCAAGAGTGGTAATTCCACGCGTGTAAAATTGTATACTCCTAGAAATATTTTTGAGATCTTGAGATTCTTCTTTAAGAGTAAACTTATCAAGGACATTGAGTACGCGTTGTAAAGCACAAGATACGGGATTTTCTTGAACAAACTGATGCCCCTCAAATAAAGCATCAAAGACTGGACGCGTCACAAGATGTTGCGCAAGCATTTCAATCGCATTTTGTTCGGAGATAGTTGTATTTAAATTGCTACGCAATTCGGTCATAAAATCATTAAATATCTGCTGTGTTTCAGTTTCTGATTTTGTTAAAACCTCAGTTAAGCGTGTGATATGAGTTTGAGCAAGATCACCAACATTTATTGCCTATTTTTTCCAATAACTAGGGTCGTAAAATCTATTAACAATAGCAGCTTTAATGACATCTTTACATTTAGAAAAAAGGGGGAGCTCTCCTTGTTCTTCACATGTGTGAGAGGATTCGTAAGTTGCTAACCCAATATTAAGCCCTGAATACTCTAATTTTGAGCGTATAGGTAAATCATCAATAACCGTGGTCGTATCTTCTAACGCAAGTTCTTGAGAAGCAGCAACGATTTCAAGAGCATCGCTTACGTCTTGTTTTTTGTGCATATGGTGAATTATTTTATTAAAGTTGTCATCATGGGCACGTAAAGCATTAAGAACTTGCCAAATGACATTATACTTTTGGTTGTTCTCTAAGGCTATTTCTGGTGGAATGTCAGCGGGTATCCCAATGGGTAGAATGATATAGCCTCTTTTTTTACCCTCTGCTCGACGCATGACGCGTCCTATTGCTTGAATAATCTCAATTTGACTTTTGCGCGGGTGTAAAAATAGAACGGCATCAAGAGCAGGAACATCTACACCTTCAGAAAGACAGCGTACATTGGTAAGTACACGACACGTATTTTCCCCCGCATCTTCCTTTAACCAGTCAAGTTGTTTTGTACGCTCTTTAGCACTAAAGGTTCCATCAATATGGGCAAGGGTACAGTTAAGAGGAGGAGTATCTTTATAGTTCTTATGAAGAGCGCGTAAAGATTCTTGAACTTTTTCTTTTTTGAATCTCTTGCATAGGCGTTTAGAAGTCTCAATATCTTTGCAAAAAGCTAAAGCTCTACGCATGGGATTGGGGTCATCTTCAAGATCAACTTTCAAGTCCATTTTGGTAAGGGCTCTATAACAGCCATTAATCTTGGTTCTATCATCAAGAATAAGTTCATAATTCTTATCGGTAATAAGATGTTGAATGGATTGGCTTACTTCTTTTTCATTGACAACTAATATGATAACTTTACAAGGTGCTAACAGCTTATCCTCTACAGCACGTGAAAAGTTGTAAGTGTAAAGTTGTTTGCCATAGAGTTTTTCATTATCCATGGACACTAAAACGTTATTGGATAAGAAAGCATTCCTTTTCAGCTTGTCACTAAAGATCTTAGGCGTTGCTGTCATATACAGACGTTTTTTGCCTCGAATAATGCTGTTATCATGAACCTTGATAAATTCGGATTCATTGTCTTCACTTCCCAATGAAGCCCCAGTGGTTCTATGCGCTTCATCGCAAATGATCAGATCAAATTCGGGTAATCCATGCTCTTTTTGAGCATCGGAAATCACTTGGATAGAATGGTAAGTTGAAAACACCACCGTCATTGCATCTGCTAGTGATTCACAAGCTTCTTTGGCAAGGGCTTGTGCATCCGTGGTAGCAGGGAGAACAAGATCTGATGTTTCCATGCCAACAATATCATCTTGATTTTTACGACGCTTGCCTACTTTCGTATCAGAACAAACCGCAAAGGAACGCAACGGGACTTGTGCATCGGCTGTCCATTCACGGATTGTTTGCGAGACTAAAGCCAGAGAAGGCACTAGAAACAACACACGCTTGCCTTTCCCAGCAAGGGTTTCTGCTATCTTCAAACTGGTGAAAGTTTTCCCCGTTCCACATGCCATAATTAGCTTGCCACGGTCTGCTTCTTTTAATCCTTCACAGACTTTCTTGATGGCTTCCTCTTGATGGGGACGAGGCTCTTTGGTTGACTTAAGAAGAACTTCTTTTTTGGTTGCAAATAGTTGCCAATCTATCCGACTGTTTTCCATATGACGAAGGTCAATGCGATAAACGGGTATCGCTTGTCCTTTAATCATGGCATTCACATTGTCACTTAATTCCACTTCCGTGCTGTCAACGAGAAGACGATATTTAAAGATGTCTTTTCCAGATGCCGCGATAAAGCTATCAATATCCTTTTTATTAATCTGATGATCTACTTGATAAAACTTACATTGAATAGCGACATAGCCCTCTTGATTGCGAAGCTTAGCAACCAGATCAATACCGATATCATTTTTATTCCAACCTTCATGCTCTTTAGCCCATTCATAATAGGTTTCTACCTTTTCGTAGCGTCCATAATGGAGAGGGTCTTTTGTCAAATAAGCTATGACAAGGTTTTCAAACCATGTTCCTAATTCACGGGGTGATTTAGCTTGTTCGCGATAATATTCCAACAGAGAGCGTAAAGTGACGTGTTTATTATCAGAGTTAACAGATTGCAGCATATTGTAATAAAAATCCCTTGCCTTAAGAGATGATCAATAATCATCAAAAGAATCAAAACGAATTCAATAAAATGCACTTAAAGCAAATAACGATAAAAATGGGAAAAAACTGCTAAAAAAGCCGATATTTTTTCAAAAGGGATTTTAAAAGGCTGCTTATCAACAGCCCATGACATGGGATAAGATCAGCAAAATAGTGAAATTTGCTATTCGTTTTATGATAAAAAAGACAAATGCACTATGGGCTTTAAGATATCAGAATAAGTATTTTGATAAATTTTATGAAGCATTATTTTGTCAGTTCAATTTACTGACAGATAACTGACAAGTTTTATTCAACTCATATCATTGGTTATCTTTAAAGATTGTAAGATTGATATGGGTTGTGTTTTAAAGACATTAACATATTGATATATAATGTTTTTAATTTTACTCATTTGAAAAAATAATTATAGGGTCTAAAAAGAACTGACAACACTGGACAAAACTCTTCCTATAAGGTCACTCAGATCATTATCTTTGGAGAAAAATTCTTTGATAGGAATGCCATTAAAAAGAGTTTTGCCTCTTTGAGTAGAAAGTTTTTAAAAAAGGTGTCTTTATTGTTTTATGCTGTTGGTTTTGACCAAAGGATTCCATTCATAATAGGCGCTAAGGTGTCCACTTGTCTGATGTGTTATAAACTTTTTTCGAAGATGATTAGAACAGCATAAAAGCTCTAAAGATTGCGTGACAGCTTCCTTGTCTTTTAAAGAACGCCAACACCGTCTATAGATATCCCTTGCTGTAAAAACATCGGGTAAATGATCACAACGCTCGACAATTAATTTGGCACGTTCTGCTGTTAATATATCCCCCGCCGCGTAAAGACGTTTGGCATGACTTAACAAATATTTTTCCCATCGCAAGGCTATTTCAAGGGCATCTCTATTGATTTCAAAACGACCACCCTCAACCAGTTCAAAAATAAAGGTAAGGGTTGGTATGGTTTGATTCATTTTCAAAAGATGTGCTTTTAAACTTGCAGAGAAATGACCATTCTTTATTCTTTTCTGAAAATCTTCCCACCATTCACGAAACATTTCTTGGGCTTCGGCAGAAAAGCGTATAGTTATCGGATATTTTGGTGATCCTAATGGTTTATCATAAAGAGAACGAAAAACCCCTTGATAAGTTTCCCATGCCTTTTGATTAGGAGGTCTATCAACCCATAACTGCTCTTGTCGTTCATCGGGAAAGATCAGCATTTGAAACCGTTGCATAAGACCATCATCGTTTATTCCACGGTGCATGTCTTGAATAATGGGAATAATACGTGCAGGTTGAATACCCCCTATGATAGAGATAGTTGCATTGGGAATAAAAATGGTTCCACGCCCTATACGGTCATAGGTAAATTGATCATCTCCATTAAAAGCTGTTAAATAAAAGGAACGGTCTGTTTGATATTCCTTTCTTTCTAGATTAGCTAAAAAGCCAGCCAGTTCATCACGCACCATCAAGAGATCACGGGGGGGCTTTTAAGGGGTCTCCAAGCTTTTCGACCATGACATCATTGACAATAAAACGAGAGACATCATCGTCACTTTTACGAGTAAGAAACTAAATGGTGTGCAAAGCGATCATGCAATCATATTCTCGCAATATTAGAAAAGTAATAATTTATCATTACTTACTGATATAGAGTGCAGTATTTTAAAAAATAATTTG
The DNA here is from genome assembly GCF_002777915.1 of Bartonella tribocorum. Taxonomy (GTDB): domain Bacteria; phylum Pseudomonadota; class Alphaproteobacteria; order Rhizobiales; family Rhizobiaceae; genus Bartonella; species Bartonella tribocorum_A. The sequence goes on from NZ_NJGE01000015.1 coordinate 6,765, forward strand.
CTTCAATTACCAAATAAAGAAAAATACAGTTGATTAAGGAAATTTTTGCTTTGTATGAAGCACACGTAAAATACGAACAACGCCATCTGAAATATCATAAATCATGATATAATTTGGATGTACAATAAATTCACGTGTATTTACAACTCGTCCTAAACGACCAAGAGTAGGAAGCTTAACGAGTTTTTCTACCTTTTCAGATAAAAGTTGATCAAACTTTAAGGCAGCAGAAAGATTATCTTGTGATATGTATTCACGTATCTTTTTGCGGTCAACGCGTGCTACTTGTGTCCAAATTAGCTTCATAAAGTTGATCTATCTAGTTTACTTTGTATTTTTAAGCGCCATTCCTTTGCTTCTGCTTCGATTTCCTCAGAAGATATTATATCGCCTGCATTAGCAGAATTTATCCCTAATTGAACTTGTTCCCGAAACCATAAATCGTGTGCACTTCTTTCTTTTTGTTCTTTTACGATATCGCGCATATAATCTCGCAACAATTGTGCACCAGATCTATCACACGCTTTTGCTGCTTTGGAAAATTCATTTTTCAATACATCATCAACGCGAAAGGTAAATGTCGTCTCAGCCATTTTATTACCTCTTAATGTGTTACAAAATACTTCTAATGTAATACATTTTGACTATTTCTTCAATAGGTACTGTTAGAATAGATATTTTATATCTATCTTGCATTTTCATATCCAAAAAATGATTGTTGTTTACATATAAAAAACTTATAATTTAATTCACATTATTTTATGGGATAAAATATTAATTTTGATCTAAATTAATATTTTTACTTAATATGATATAATTTTGTGCATATTTATGAGTTTCTCGTGATTACAAGATACAGAAAATCAAAAACTTGGATTGTTAGAATATGCTAACAAAAATGATTTTGCTTCACTCCATATTGAATAGAAACTGTAACTAGAAGGAAAGCTTAGTGCTTTAATCGAAAAAACAGAGCAGGGGATTGTTATTGACATTTGAGTTTTTTGTATAGCCGATTTTCTCTTGATGTTTTAGAATTTCTTAAAGATGTTCGTGAGCATAATTTAATAAAGTCCACCAATTTATTAAGGGATAATAACCTATCATCATGAGCAGGGCAACGGGCGGTTCCATAACGCCCATGCCAAACCCTCGGCACAGCACGTGTAATGCCCTGCGCATTCTTAAAAGAACACATCATTTTAAATCCTATAACGTTGCGTCACAGGACGGATTGTGCTATCTCTAGATTGATGAGTTTGAGAAAGCCTTGTCCGTCCTTACGTGACAAGGTTTTTTTTATGCCGCGTCACTTTGACGTTGCTGTTTTGCTTGTTCGATTACATTGAGAAGATCCGATTGTAACCAACGGGATAAAAAACCAAATTTTAAAGGTTTTGGGAGAGAGCCATTGGTAACATGACGGCGGAAAGTTGAGACACTCATATGAAGCAATTTTGCACTTTCACGGTCAGTTAAAAGAATATCATTTTCTGTCATTTTAAAATCCTTTCATAGTAAAAACATAGAAACAAATCATGCCTATTTATTAAGCACATTTTGGTTTATTTTTGAAGGTATTTTTATTTATAGAAAACAATATTTTATCATATAAATTCTCATGTGATAATTTATGAGTCTTATTGAGAGCGAATGAGAGAGAAGAGAGAGAAAGTTATCCACAGATTATGGGGTTATTCACCCCATATCTTAAGATTGACCAGTGACATAAGCCGCCCATTTATCCATATAGACACGGCGCTGTTCTAAATAATCAGTACGACGATAGGCACGCTCTACTTGTCCTCCTACCGTATGACTTAGAATAGTTTCAGCAACCTCATAGGGGGCATCGGTTGTTTCAGCAAGCCAATCGCGTAAACTAGAACGAAAGCCATGGGGGCATGCGTTTAGTCCAGTTTTTTGCATATACCTTGCCATATTACTTTCACCAAGAGGAGCACGACCGGTTGCAGAAAGGATAAAATCACTTTTGGAAAGACAGCGAGCATGTTCAATCACTTTCATTGCTTCTGTTGATAAAGGTACGCGAAATTCTGTTGTAGCATCGCGCTTTCCTTTCATATTTTCAGCAGGAATTGTCCATATATTTCCATCAATCTGATCTTTATGAATATGACGTAAAGGAAAAGTACGAACGCCTGTCAGAATAAGCAAACGTAAAGCCAGTTGTGTTATAGCTGTTATTTGGCAAAGTGTTTTATAAAAAGCAGGAATGTCTCTCCAATCCATAGCTGGTATATTTTGTGCTTTATGGAGTTGTTTTCCTAAGAGAGCTTGTGCTTTTGTTACTGCTTGTAAATCAACATCCAAACCCAAAGCAGCCGCATGTTTGAGACAAAGATTGAGACGAATGAGAGCTCTACGCGCTGTAACAGCTTTTGTATGCCAGATAGGGGCAATAGTGTTGCGTATCTCTGTTTGGGTAATCTCTGAAACGGGTAAACAGCCTAATTTGGGAAGAATATGCAGTTTTAAAGGTGCAAACCAGATTCCGTCTTTACCATCCCCTTTTAATTCAGCTTTACGACTTTCAAAAGCATCCAAAGCAATATCTTTTAAATAATGAAGATTGCTTATTGCCTCACGCTTTTGTTTATTGCGTTCTTTAATGGGGTCACGCCCCTCATGCAAAACAGAACGCTATTGATTTGCCAATTCACGGGCTTGTTTTAAAGAGACATGTCTTAAAGCACCCAATCCCATTTCACGACGGCGCCCGTGAAGGGTATACCGTAAAATCCATTGAGCACCTCCATCTTTACGCTTATGAAGTAACAAGCCGGCACCATCACACTATTTGCCAGCCTCCAATGTTRCKACAGATCTTGCATTMAGACGGTTCATAAGAGCCATTTTTAATCCTTTCTTATACAAATTTGATCCACACAYTCATCCCGCTTGTKAYGTGCAARKGARTGRTTTTGATTGATTCAASATARACAGCTTTGAAATGAGAGAAKCTTACGWTATTCGGGACTCTTATTCAACATACAAAACAGTGAATTATTATTATAAATCAATGTCTTGTATCAGTGATACAGAATTTTCTTCTGCGATGTCTGGAAGTAAAGAAGGTGCTGCTATTGAAGGATCAAGAGCACCTTCTCCGAAACATTCTGGAGGCTATAAGAACACAAATAATATACGTATGATTTCGCATATTGGTTGTGAGGAAGGTTGCGGTTATGTTTAGCAGTTTTTATCAGGAACGTTTCCTATGAAAATTCAGTCTAGTGGAACATTGTGGACAAGTACAACAAAGACCGAAATGCATATTTTATTAGGTGGAGGCAGCTTTGATAATGAATCAGAGAACGGCAGGTTTGGTCGAGCAACTCTTATGGTAAATGAAACAAATGAACAAACGTCTGTGCGCGGTTGCAGCCGCCCCCGTCATTTTTGAGGAGGAGAAGATGCTAGATTATCCAGAGCATTTAAATACGAAGCAAGATTATTTAAACATGCTTTCCTTTGATAAGGCTGAAACGGTAAGAAGGCTAGAGACACTTTTATCAACGCGTTTTTATTGGGTCTTTGTTAAAGAACTCAGTGAAGGAGAAGAGGGGTTAGAAGATGATACGCATAAGGTTTTTGTGACAAGAAACATACCATCTGATCTCAATGGTGATGTTGTCGAAAAGCGTTGTCAGTATGAATTACAGGAAAGCGAATATGCGCCGCTTTTTCAACTTGGCTTTGGTGTTGAAGAAGTCGAGCAATTGATCAAAGAGCATAGCTAATAGCAATCATCAAAGCAGATTTTTATCCGCCTCACTCATGTGGGGCTTTTTTTATGGAGGACGGGATGAGAAAGATATCGCAAGAAGGTTTGGAGCTTATCAAACAATGGGAAGGATTGCGTTTGGAAGCCTATAAGGATACAGCGTGTATCTGGACCATTGGTTATGGTCATACCAGCAATGCTGGTCGCCCCTTTGTTAAAAAAGGCATGCGTATCACAAAAGAGCAAGCAGAAGCAATTCTTTAAAAGATGAGATTGCGCAAGCACATATTGTTAAACGCATAGCAAGAATAGAAACGGGATTTCTTGGAAATGTAAAATTTTTCCGTGGAATTGGAGAATTAAAAATACATCATGGTCCTGGCTATAGAATCTATTTTGTAAAACAAGGTAAACAAATCATTTTGTTATTAAATGCTGGTGATAAATCTACACAACAAAAGAATATCGAAAAAGCTCTTCAATTAGTAAAGGAAATGAAACATGGAAATTACTAAATTTGACACAAGTGAATATTTCAAGACACCTGAGACACAAAGGATTCTTTTAGAAGATGCTCTTGAAAGCAAAGATAGTAAGTATCTTGCTCATGCTCTTGGTATAATAGCAAAAAACCAAGGAATGAGTAAAATCGCTCAAAATACTGGACTATCAAGAGAGTCTCTTTATCGTTCTTTAAGCGATAAAGGTGATCCACGCCTTTCTACCTTTCTTAGTGTTTTGAATGCATTAGATTTACAAATGAGTTTAACACCTATTCAAAAGAATTGTAAGGAGCAAAAAGCTTTAGAAGAAGCCTCTTAATCCCCTCCCCATTTTTGAGAATAAGGAGGGAGTATATATTTACTTAAGCAACTTTTTTATAGGGCTCTCGAGATTTGGTTCGTAAGTTTTCAGCAAAGGTTCCATAATTGGAGGAGGTTTTAAGGCTCCAAAATTTGTAATCATTGCCAGAATTTTGAGTGCATTTGGGCTTTCATTTTGAAGTCTTAAGATTAAAGCTGTTTCTATTGCATCCATAGTTTCAATGAGAGCACTAAAAGCTTTATCTTCAACATCATCACGATCAGAAAACTGATACAACGCCATCCACAAATCACATAAAAAGTCGATACTGGTATTCATTGTACACCTCCATGAATTTGCTCTCTTAAGCATGCTAATCCTCTGGAGGTAATTTTCGTTGAAGGGAGTACCTTTTCTGTACCATCTGGTCTTTGAATGGTGATAGCAGGGCAATCCATGAAACCTTTCTTGATTTTATCCTGATAAGGTAACAGAGGTGCTCCTGGAGCCCGTCGATAGACCCAATCATGTTTACGCAAGTAATCGGTTAAATCTTTTGGTCGTACCTCCAACATCTTTGCTGCTTCAATAAGACCGAACAAACCATCAGAGCGTTTTAAACCTTCAAGTGCTTCTGCTTTTGGCTTGAGATCTGCAATAAGTATATCTTTCTGTTCGACTTGACTTTGTAAGTGATTCAAGACACCAAGCAACGCCTCGGGTTTTGAATAGTCAACTTGTGGAGCGGCTATCTGTGGTGTTGCTACTTGTTTTAACCGTCTTTCACATTCGATAAAATATAAACGAGCTTCTCTACCTTTTTTATTATTTTCAAGCATAGAAAGTTCTTTAGCTACACTTAAGGTTAGGTGATAATCTTTACGATTGTGACCACCTCTACCTTTGCTCCCCAAAATCGGGGAGCAAACAAAATCTTGGTTTTCTAATAAATTATATTTATTGATACGGTCAGTAATCCAAGTAGAGAAATCTTTTCCTATTTCCAAAAACGTATGTAATTCACGTGCATTTACTGTCTGAACGATATCACCATCAATCGTAGCTTTGTGTATGTCGATTAAGTATTGTGCCATGATTTGGCTCCTATGTGCTTAAAGGTTTCTTAGTAGACACCCTAAAAGGTGCCGGGTGCTAAGAAACACGGCACATAGCCCGTCGTTATGCTTTTCCCAAAAGGGTATTGTATAGCATAACCACACCCGACAATGTCATTATATGCGTGTAACATACAACGAGTCAAAGTTTTTAATTGGCGGTGAAAAGACTGTTTCGGCAATCTATCCGCTATGTGTTTAAGGTGTTTCTTAGGCAACTGATTCGATTATTCATATTGTCGCCACATTGTCAAGCGGTTTTCGATATTTTTTGCATTTTTGCTAATTGATGCCTTCCTCATCCATATGGATAACGCCTTCGCCTTCATCACATGCGTTAGGTGGGGCGTTTGGATCAAGGGTATCATCTTTGTCTGGTGTGGTATTTGCAACGTTTCCAGCCGCATCTTCTTGGGTTTCATCAAAAAGTTCGCAATCTATTTTTGTGGTATAACCACCTGTTTTATCAAGCTTGTGTTTAACGCTTTTTATGCGCCATTCTGCTGGAATATAGGGGCGGAAAGGGGGCTCTTGAACAAGCTTGGCTTCCGCTTGTACAAAGGGATCACCTCCGATATCACATGAGAAAGAAGATTTCCCACGCGATGATTTATTGCGATAAGCCGCAATGGCCCCAACAGCTTCTGATTGATTGTGGTAGGTATATTTGAGTTCATGAAACGGTGGTTTGCCAACCTTGACTTCCTTTTTTTCACCACTGCGGATATCATGATAGCTTGCGATAACACCGCCTTTTTTCTCTTCTTCTTGCTCTTGATTTTCAGGTGTTTTGGCTTCCGTCTCTGCTTTAGGCAAATTGGGGGCGTCACTTTCGGCCATATGGATAATATCTTCGCTGTCATCAACTTCTTCTGGTTCTCGTGCATCAGCGGCGGCTTTTTGATCATCTCCTGCATCTGTCTTTAAGCCATTGGCGGCACCTGCTTCATCGCGTGCACTGTATTTAAAATCCCAAGAGGTACATTGTTTTTCATGGATGACAACGACGGGCAGTGTTTCACCGGTAATGGCTTTGCCTTCACCCCGTTTGGCAAGCACCAATTTGCCATCAACGGGTTTTGCTACCGCATCATAGTCTTCTGCAAGGCGTGTGGCAAAAGCCATATCGCTTTCAGAAGTTTGGTCAATGTGACGCACAACAATTTTTGCAAGAGCAGGGTCAACTTTTGGTGTATAGCCATTGCGCTGTGCTATCTCTTGAATAATACTGCCAAGGGTTTGTTGGTGATAGGATTGGCTTTTGGGTGTTCTATAAGACGTGTTCATAGAGGCGGCGCGTCCTGTCACGCTTAAACTTTGTGGGGGGCTGCTTACAGAGATTTCATCAATCAGATAGGCGCCCATATCGCGGTTTTTGCCGCCTTCATAGCCAAGTGTGACAGAAATGATTGTTCCAATGAGAGGAATATCAAGAAAGCCATCGTCGCACTCACGGGCGCGGTCATCAAGTTCTATGGTGATGCGGTCACTTTTGTCTTCTGCTTCATCGGTAATTTCAATCGACAAAACATAGTCCATCAGCGTTCTTGTGATGTCCTCTCCATTTGCCATCACTGTGCAAAAAGGTTTCATGATTGACTGCCCCAAATTCTAATGACCGGTGTGGCTTTAGGATAGGGGAGGATTGGTAAAACGATTGTGATGCCTGCTTTTAAGATGGGTCCATAGTCTGCAAGACCAAAATTTGCTGCATAGACGCGTTCAACAGCAAGGGCTTGTTGACCTTTGGCATAGTATTTCCAGCAAATGGCATCAACCATATCGCCTTCTTTTGTCACGTAAAGATCACTCATAGCTCTTCACCATATTCTCTCAACTTTATTGTAAATTCTTGTTTTTTGGGGGACCCGTTTTGGTGAAAAATGCTTTGCTTTTCTTCTACAGAAAGAATGACAAACTTGCCTAAAATTTTGCCCTGACCTGTCACAAGAATATGAGGACCATTATGTGCCATTTGTCGCAAATATTCGATTTGTCCGTGACCGCCTTTAAAATCTGGATAGATCACACCGGTTAAAGAAAATTCCGCATTTGCAACGGCAGGCAATTGAAGTGCTGCTTTGCGCCCCAATCGCCCTTGCTCGACCCATGGAACGCCATAAGACATGTCGAGGGTTTGATAAGCGGCCGTTTCAATGGAAAAAATAAAACCACCCAAAGCTAACATCATGATGTTTAATCCGAAAGGCTAGAGGCTATAGCCAAGCGTTGCTGTTTGGCATAGCGTTCAAGGGCTTGATTAACAGCGTTTCTGATTTCATCTTTAAGACCATTGGGGACGGAAATATTTACATTTGAAATCATCACGCGGGCATCGATTTCTACCGGCTTATGAACCGTAATAGGCTTGGGAGCTTTGAAGGTACCCACTTTTGCATTTGGAGCTTCCATATGCCTTGTTTCAACGGCTCCTGTATTAAAACCACTCTTGCGTTTTTCAAGGGGGGTATTTGTAACAACGGCTGTATCAAGCATTCTTTTGACAGGGGCTTTGGTTTGATTGGTAAAGGTTTTAATGGTCTCCGTTGAAGTTTTGTTGATTGAAACATTAAACCCTAACTTTTCTTTCATCCAGTTTGGCATCCAACTGGTTAATTTATGCATCATGCCGCTCAACCAGTCAGACAGAGCGTTCCATTTGCTTTTTATGCCATCCCATAATCCCCCAATCAGATTGGAGCCTGCTTCCATTAAATCGACACCGAACAGCCATTCAATGAGTTCATTGATTTTTTTCGAAATCCAAGAGAGTGGTGAAAAGTTTTTAAAGAGCGCCAAGAGGTTATTAAAAACATTACTACATAAGCTCGCAAAAGAATCCCATAACTTGCTTATAAAGCTTATGACTGTGTCCCAATTTTTATAAAGCAGATATCCAATTCCAATAAGGGCTGCAATGCCAGCCATTATCCAGCCAATAGGTGTGGTCATGATGGCAATACCAAGCGATATAAAAGCAGAACTAACGGTAGTTATTGCTGGGATAAGTGACGCTACAAGAGATACCGCAAGACCAGCAACTGCAGAAGCTGCCGGTACCACTGCCGCAATGAATGCACCGGTAAGAACTGCTCCAACCACGGCTAAAGATGCGGCTATCCAACCATTGAGTTTGTCCCAATATTGATAGAGGACAAAGAGCGCTGCAATGCCACCTATTAACCAACCGATAGGCGTTGTCATGATTGTGATACCAAGGCTAACAAATGCGGCTCCCACGGCTGCTAATGCGGCAATGAGTGGACCAAAAATGAAGGAACCAAGAGCGACAAGTCCCACCTTGAAAAGGGTTATTTCACCAATCAGAGGTTCTAGCCATCGGAACCAGCCTTTAATCCTCTCTGTGAGATCACTGATGCCTTTTCTTAAATCAGAGGTAGGATTAAGCAAATCATTAAAGACTTTTCTTAAGGTTTTCGCCCAGCTCGCAACGGTTGTTTGGATGAGGTCACGGTTTTCATCAATCAACTTTGAAAAACCGTCAACCATATCATTGATCACGGGCATGAAACGTGCGCCAATAAAGCTCGCGATACCACCTATTTTTTTCTTAAAGGCACCAAGCTTGTCACTTAAATCTGCGGCATAGCGTGCAACATCAGCACCTATCAGCCATTTTCCTTTTCTCGCCTTTGCAAACAGCTCTTTGATGGGCGCCATGCCTTGTGAGAGCATGGAAGCCATCTCTTTACCATCTCCACCAAACAGTAAGGCAGCAATGTGCTGTCTTTGTGCTTGATTCTTCATCTTACTCATCTTGTCGGTAATTTCTTCCAACAAAACAGAGTTTGATTTGAGTTTTCCAGAAGCATTTTTGACAGAAATACCAAGCGCGTCAAAGCCCATCATGCCTCTTTTTTGTCCGGCATATGCTTGGGCAGAACGTCTATTTAAGGTTGCCAAGGATTGTTGAAAGAGTTCGGCAGAATATCCTGAATTATCAGCAGCATCCCCCCATAATTGAAGTGATGCAACACTCATACTTAAATGGCGTGAGGCATGGTGAAGACTATCGCCCAGATGCATGGTTTTCATGGTGAGGGCGGTTACACTTGCCACAAGCCCCCCACCAGCAAGCCCTAAGACACCGGTAAAGACCGAAGCACGACTTGCTGCTGTGCTAAGAGCACCTTGAACACCATGAAGACTTTTTGTCATGTTTTGTACAGCAGCAGAAAAGCGCGGAATACCCAAACTATGTGAGAGTGTTTTTGAAAGTGTATCGAATTTCTTTTGTATACGTTTAAGAGGCGTGGTGAGTTCGTCTTCAAGAGACAATTTCACCTTTGCATCAGCAACTTTTTCACTCATTTTGTCTTATACCTTTCTGCTGCTTGTTTTCGCCAGAATATGAGTTCTTGTGGTTCCATTTCCATCATGTCTGAAAGGGACCAATGGAACACAATGGCGATATCGGCTATGAGTTTTGCGGCGTTTTCCCAGTCGAGGTATCCCGCCGTTTGATAAAAGACTCCAAAATCTCTCCAATGCTTGACAAATCATTGATGTCGAGTTCACTAATAGCCTCATGTGGCCATCCAGAAAGGCGTGCGATCATAGCGATTGTTTGCTCTACGCCTTCTTTTTTGTCGATTGCTTGCAAATCTTTTGTTTTGGGGCGCTGTAAGGTAATTGTGGTGTGCTCTTTTCCTTCAAACGCAATGGGGATCAATAATTTATGTGTAATGCTTGTTTGGACGGTCATTTTTATAATCCTAGATTGTTTCTGTGGTCTGCGAGTTGATTGACGCCATTGAATTTTCTGATGAGGTTGAGGACGTCTATCTCAACGATTTCAACGTCCTTCTGGACATATTTGAAATATTGCAATGTGAATGTTGCTGTAGAAGTTGCTTTGCCTCCCGGTTGCCATTCTGCCATTTCAAAGCCTTTGCAAAGTCCTCTCATGGTAATAACAACACCTTCTGCGGGTGTGCCTTGTGCTTGCATTGAACTGCGCAATGAGATGTCGACATCGGTGCGTCCCAACAGAGCCATTAATTCTGGAGAGCAATCAGAAATGGTCATGCTAAGCGTGAGGGTTTCAAGACCAAGATCAACCTCAATGGAGCCATCCATGCCACCACCGCGATAATTTTCAACGACCAAACTCAAATTTGGTAGAGTGACACTTTCACATTTTGCTTGATAGGGAATACCGTCGACAAAAATGTTAAAATATTTCAAAACTCTTGGTAATACGGGGACTGTCATTAAAAGATCTCCTCTAGGTAATCATTGATGATTTGTGAACGGAACGTGATGTGTTCTGCGGGTGTTGTCGGGGTAAATTCCACATTGAAATAGACTTTTCCGCTTTCAATAGCGCTTGCTGTATTAAGCTCTAGATCAGGCGTACAACGCCCACCAAGAATAGCGCCTTGTGCTTTCAAATCACGCAAATAGGCATTGACGCTTTCACTGACATCATGCATGTAGGTTTTTTTGATATTGCGGTCGACAGCCCATAGGTGTCCGCGCAAAATAGCATCATTGATCATATCTGCGGTGCGCACCACGGATAAAAAAGCAAACTTTGTATCGCTTGAGAGTGTGCGATTGCCCCAGAGGCGATAGCCATTTTCGCGAATGATTGTTGTGATGTTTTGTTCATTGAGAAGGTTGGCACGGCTTGATCTGTCCCCAATGGAAAAATCAATGGGGCGCGCAGTTCCCACAATTCCATTGATCACTTTATTAGAAGGGGAATGCCAAAAGCCATGGGCAAAATCATTTTTCGCAATGACACCAGCAACCGCTGCACTTGCCGGCTGTTCTATGATCTTTCCATCACGATTTACCTTTACAAACGGGTCAATGAGAATGGCGCGTTTTGAATCAAAATCCTTTGCTGTGCTAAGAGCTGCTTCATCTGTTGTGTTGGGAGCATCAAGCACCACAATAGCGCGCAAACGCTCGGCAATGCCAATCAGTTCTGCTGCTACAGGGTTGGCAGTCGCATCAGTTCCGTTCTCTTCAATACCCACACTGGAAGGGCGCTGATGTGTAAAGCCTGGCGCAATCAGAATACGTGGTGTTTGTCCTAAAACAGATTGTGCTCCAATGAAAGCATGAACACCTTCATAAGCGCCATTTGCATTTACACCACCTAGAATATTGGTGAGTGTCGCATTTTCGTTGTCACCTTCTTGCACACGGATGACAACGACAATGGCGCCTACTTGTTTAAAAATGAGATCAAGGGCATTGGGTAAAGTGCCGCGTCGTTTACCTGTTCTATCGAGTTTTGCGGCTTGTGAAAGAGAGCCCGCTACCAAAACCGGTGTGTTGAGGGGGGAATGCTTGTTCATCAGCATCGGGTGCTGTGCCAACAATCCCGATAACGGCAGACTGAACCGCACGAAGGGAGCGGGGGCCGTCGTCAACTTCAACGACTTCAACACCGTGTAAAAAACCTGTTGCCATTTTATACTCCTTTGAAATATTGGCTAGAAATGAATGGGAAAAAATGAGAGAATGATTGCTGTATTTGTTAAACTGGCATTACAATAAAAAATTATCGAAAATAGATTGACATTATTTCTGCAATGTGTATTTTCGAATCAGGTGCCTGAAAAACGCCTTAAATACCAAGCGGATTGATTGCCGAAATAATCAATCTTCTGAACATTAAAGATTTTGACTCATTATATGCTGTGGCATATAAAGATCTTGTCGGGTGTGGTTATGCTATAAAATACCCTTTCGGGGAAAGCGTAACGACGGACTTGGTACCGTGTTTTTCAGCGCCCGACACTCTTTAGAGTGTCAATGAAAAACCTCTATTACCAAGGAGTTCATAATGAACAATCTTATAGAAATTAAAGAACGGATTATTGATCAGGAAACTGTTCAAACCGTCAATGCTCGTGATTTGCATGCATTTTTGGGAATTACATCAAAGTTTGCAGACTGGATTAAAAATCGCATTAAAGAATGTAAGTTTTTGGAAAATATAAACTTTATAACGCTTTCTAAAAATTTAGAAAACGGTGGAAAAATAAAAGAATACTATCTCACCTTAGATATGGCTAAACACCTTTCCATGATAGAGCGTAATGATAAAGGACATGAAGCGCGTCAATATTTTATCAAATGTGAACGGCTTTTGAAACAAGTAGCAACACCACAAGTTGACTACTCCAAACCCGAAGCATTACTTGGTGTTTTGAATCACTTACAAAGCCAAATAGAACAGAAAGATCATGTTATTGCAGAATTAGCTCCAAAAGCAGAGGCTTTAGAAGGTCTAAAACGTTCTGATGGTTTGTTCGGTCTTATTGAAGCCGCGAAGATGTTAGAGGTGCGACCAAAGGATTTAACCGATTACTTGCGTAAACATGATTGGGTCTATCGACGTGCTCCGGGGGCGCCTTTGTTGCCTTATCAAGATAAAATCAAGAAAGGATTCATGGATTGTCCTGCTATCACTATTCAAAGACCGGATGGTACAGAAAAGATACTCCCTTCAACGAAAATCACATCGAGAGGATTGGCATGTTTGAGAGAACAAATCCATGGAGGTGTACAATGAATACCAGTGTTGATTTTTTATGCGATTTGTGGATGGCGTTGTGTCAGTTTTCTGATCGTGATGATGTTGAAGATAAAGCTTTTAGTGCTCTCATTGAGACTATGGATGCGATAGAAAAAACTTTAATTTTAAAGCTTCAAGATGAAAGCCCGAATGCACTCAAAATTTTGGCAATGATTACAAATTTTGGATCTTTAAAACCTCCTCCGATTATGGAACATTTATTGCGTGCTTACGAACCAAATTTCGAGAACCCTATTAAAAAGGTTGCTTAAGTAAAAAACATGACTCATCTCCCCGTCTTTAAGGTGGGGAGAAGGTTACGAATGGCTATGTTCCATTTGCGCATTCATTTCTCTAGCTGTCAGTGTTGGAATAGAAGAGACATCAATATTACGCTCTGCATGCCAAGCATCATAATTGGCTTGCATACGTAACCATATGGCAGCTCCATCACCAAACATTTTTCCAAGGCAAGCAGAAATAGCAGGAGAAACAGGCTTTTTTGCTTTCAGGATATCATAAAGATGTTGGCGTGATATACCGAGCATCTGTGCAATTTCTAATTTTGTTTTGCCTGTCTCAGGAATAATATCTGCTAAAACTTCTCCTGGATGAGTAGGGCAGCGGTTTTTATCTCTTTGTGCAGGAATGTCATTCATAACTGTATCCTTAGTGATATTGTTCAAGATCAACACGATAAGCATTACATGAGTCAAATTCAAAGGTAATACACCATGGTCCGTTAATGTGGACAGTATAACGAGTGGGTGAATATCCAATCAAAGAATGAAAGTTAAATCCTGGAAGATTCATATCTTCTGGTCTTTCAGAAGAATCTAAACGATCAAGACGAACCATGATACGTTTTACAAGTCTCTTATCAATCTTAGATGAATTTCCTGTTCTGAATAATTCTGCCAATGTTTTGCTTTTAAACGTTTTAATCATTTCTTTATATAGCGTGAAAGACTATAAATGTCAACAAATAGCTTACATTATATGTGCTAAAAAAGCTCTATTTCTTAAGTTTTTTTATTTAAGATGGGGAGGAGTTTAATAGCGTCCCTTGAGTGAATTATTTCAATTACAAAAGATGCTTTTTTCTCCAGTACGTTGTAAAACATCTTTACATAATACATATTATACGTACAATACGTATTATCTATTAAAAGGCTGTACTTATGAAAAAATATAGTTTTACAGATGTTAACCGCGGGGCAGGCGATATTTTAGACGAGGCTATGTCAACACCTGTCGCTTTGACAAAACGAGGGCGTGAAAAAATCATTATGCTTCCTGTCGATTTATATCATGAATTAATGAAATCTCGTTCTAGTGTACAATCTTTTTCCTATGCAGATGCACCGCAAAATATATTAGATGATTTAGATCATGGTTTAGATGACATTTTAAACAGTGATGAACATGTTTAAAGCGGAGGATGTTGTTCGATATTATTATTTATGGCATGAACAAGTGCAAAAAGGTGAGCATTCAGGGAGAAAAGTACGTCCTTATTGTGTTATGGTCAAAACTGAAAAGCATCTTTTTTTCTTGTATTTTGTAACGATACACGATATAGTTCATTATGATTTTAGGATTTAAACATAAAGGGCTCGAAGCCTTCTACAACACTGGTACGACAAAAGGTATTCAGTCTGCCCATACTCAGAAGTTAAGGCGTATTCTCGGTGCTCTTGATGTAGCTATATCACCAAATGATTTGAATTATCCGTCCTTTCGATTACATCCTCTAAAAGGTGATCTTAAGGGCTACTGGTCAATTACTGTAAATGGAAATTGGCGCGTAATATTCCGTTTTGTTGGTATAGATGTCGAATTGGTCGATTACCTAGATTATCATTAAATAAGGAGAACTAAAAAATGATGAAAAATCCTCCACATCCCGGTGAACTCTTGCGTGAAGATGTAATTGCAGAGCTTGGTTTATCTGTTACTGAAACAGCGGAACGGCTTGGTATGTCTCGTGTCGCATTTTCTAGGGTTTTAAATGGGAAAGCTGCACTTAGTCCAAATCTCGCTATTAGGCTTGAAATGGCTGGTGTAAGTACTGCACGCGCTTGGCTCGCTATGCAGGCAAATTATGATTTAGCACAGGCTCTAAAACATAAGCAACCTAAAATACATCCTCTTTTTACAAGTTCTTGTTAGTACTGTTCATCGTATTGGAATGCTTTCTTAATGTGACATTATAATTTGAATTTGGTCATCTTTCTCGTGTGGTTCTTTTATAACCATTCATTCTTTCCACAATCTTATAAAGACAGCGCCATCAGCTCCAGCACCACTTGGAGAAGAATCAGAGTGAGCACCAGCACCGCCACCCCCAAAACCACGCCCTGCTTTTCCTGAACTATAGGAACCTAGTCCTATCCCTCCAGCTCCCCCCCTTGATGTATCGCCTCCAGCATCACCACCATTACCGCTTGTTTTGCTCGTAATTCCACTCGTTCCAGCATAACCATTTCCGCCTTTAGCAAGCCCTAGATTCTCGTCTGTTGCCAAGCCAAAATTTCCCCCCACTCCTCCAGTACCACCACTTCCTGAATAGTAGGAGGTATTATTATTAAATATCGACTTATAGGTATAAGCACCCCCACCACCACACCCTCCTGTGGCGGTAATAAAGTTCTTGCCAACAACTGTTGTTCCTCCAGAATTACCTGTCACATACCGCTCTGCAACAGAAGCTCCTCCTTTACCAATGATGATATTCTCATGTCCATTTAAACTCGCTTTATAGCCATACCACACGCTGCAACCTCCACCGCCTCCTCCTCCTCCTAACCTTGGTGTATCGGCTCCACCGCCACTACCCCCACCACCCCAAGCTTGGATCTCAACTTTAGTTTTATCCGTGACCCAATCGGGCCATTGAATTTTTCCATCCTGCGTATAGAGCAATTCAGCATCAGCAAGAGCTGGCCAATTGGTGATTTTATCGGTCAAATCCTTTTTAAGCCTCTTTATTTCTGCCAAGATGGCTTCATCTACTTGCGCTTTCGTATAAACAACATCACCCTCCACTTTAAGCGGTCCTTTCAACGTGCTTCCATTTGTGCTTAAACTTGTCACCGTTTCACCATTATGAATAAGGCTAAATGGAGAATTACCCAAAAGTTCTAAGCCACCACTCATTGTGACTTTGCTGGTAAATTTATTATAATTTTTCCATTCATTGGGGCTTGTGAGGCGCCCATAGCTGGTCATATCTTGATTAATCTTAGCTCTAAAATCATCAAGTCCCACGATATCTTCGGTTTTATGTTGGTGTGCGCCTAACAGTGAGACAGCACTGCCAAAAGTAAAATTATTGTTGCTTGATTTGTAGAGCACATAATTATTGGCGGCATCTTTTGCCCCCTCGATATCGCTTAAATCAGCAAAAGTGAAGGTTTTATCTGCTGCCATCTTGCCATTAAGAGTGCTTTCTAGATCTGTGATTTCGCTTATGGTATGCGTGTGGTGTAAAGGCGCCTTTTCGTCTATTTTTTCCTCAGCAGCCACAAGCGCTTGATCAAGTTTATTGAGGTTTTCACGCAAGATGGGGAATTCAGAACTGATAAAACGCCCCTCTTTAGGCAATTCCATGTCGAGTTTTTTGGTTTTAGTCATCTCTTATTCTCCCCTCATAATATGCCAGCGCCAAAATCACACACCATAGAACGCGCCGCCGGTCCACCAGTAAGCGTGAATTTAAGGCGTGCTTGTTTGGCTGTTTTGTCACCACTGATAAATTTTCGTTCTGTCCAAAGTGGTTCAGCAAGTTGTTCTGTTTCATCGAGTTTCAAAGGGACAAACGCCCCATCATCCAGTTGCATCTCGAGGGTGAAAGAGGAACCGCCCGGCAAAAAGGTTTTGATATAGCTGGTCAACCTTGCCTTTTCTCCAAAGGTAAAAGCACGCGTGACATAAGTTGCTTCCTTATGGATCTTTCCTGCAATCAATTGAATGGGGGCAAATAACACCGGTGAGAGTTTCTCTGTACCTTTCAGAATAGCGCGAAGCTTGACCTTTTCACGGATATATTCGGTAAGGCTTAACAATTGAAAGGGCAACAGTTGGTAAACCGTGCCGTTGTTGCGTTCAATTTCAAAGATGACAGAGCAATCGCTTGAAGGCAATTCTACCGCTGCACGCACTTGCAAATCAGAACAATCCACAAGGTCAAATTCACCTAAATCAACTCTCTTTTCTGTTTGCCTGTAGCGGGCAGCGAGCACCCGAAATGCCAAGGCTTTATCTTGATGGGCTGTCCAGCTCTTGGCATTGACCGAGGAAAAACGAGGACCCGTCACATAAGGGTGACTTGAGACGTATCTTTGGTTCTCTTTATCAAAATCTCCAAGTTTGGCGAGAGAAACAGAATGATCCGCATCATCGGTTTTAAGCACAAAGGCGGTCAGACGATCATCGGGCACGAGCAGTGGCACATCATAGCGTGCGCTAGCCCATCCTTCCTTTGCACCTTTCATTGAATAAGATGTTTGGGCTTGAATATCAGCGGTAGGATAACCGTTTTCGGTGGTGACCAAATCAATAACAAGGTCATGGTTTTGATTGCCAATTTTACAAAGATGGAAATCCACCCCCGTGATTTGTCGTGTTTCATCGGGAGTAAAGACTTGGGCTTGCGGGTCATAGGCTGTCCATATTTTCACTGTGGTGGTCCGCCGCATCACCTTCACATCAATCACCCCTTGACCAGTAAAAAGCCCCGTGGCGATTGTGCCACCTTTCTCTCGTGCGATCACGTTTTTTGTACCAGCCGTAATATTGGCAGGAATGGTAAAGGTACCTTCAATACTCCCCTTAGCATTGGCAACAAGACGGTTGTTGAGCAAGACATTGACACCATCAAAGGTAAGGCTTTCCAAGATTTCTCCACTGCCAAAGCCTTCAATTTTAAAGTTTAGCTTCATTTGCCTTAAAAAATCGATTTGCTCTCGAGTTTCATTGATGAGGTCATTCCGTACTTCCGTGTTACGGATAGCTCTCCCACGGTTCCTGCCCATATTGAGTTGATTGGTCACACTTGAGAGCCAATCGGTGCGCTGTTCATGCCAAAAGTCTGTTGCGGGATTAAGGGTGACTGTTCCAGGCAAGGGCGCAAAATTTTGATAGGGGTTGATCTTTTCGCAAGCCGTTGTCAATTCTTGCGCAATGATGACTTCGTTTGTCCAATCAAGGGTGACGGGCGTGGTCAGGTGAGCGGTGTAAAAGGTTGGAGCAATGGCAAGCTGTAAAATGCCATGACCAATAGCCCCTGTTTGGGGAAAACCTTCATCGCGATAACTGTCATCGAGAAAAGGGTCAACAAACATGCCTTTTTTGGCAACGGGCTCTTTAGAGTCAACATTGCTTTTAATACGTTCTAATTGCATCAGCCGATCAAGAGAGAGCACCCGTTGAAAATAACGCCACATCTCATCATAAGGGGCAACACGCGTGCCATCATTGACCACTTGGGGGGTGCTAAGCCAATTGTTGGTAATGGTGGCAAGAGAGAGCACATCATCAGGGACACTAGGTGCCATGGGTTGGTCTGAGGAAACCCCTTTGATATAGACGACATTGCCTTTTGTGTTGAGACCAATACGGTCAATGCGGGGGAGTTTGTAAGTGTAACTCACAATGATATCACCCCCTATTGCACCCCCTGAGACAGTGATTTCCTGCGCTGTGACTTTATCAGCCGTGATTTTTGCGCGGGTGCGGTAGGTCACCGTATAGCTGCTTCCTGGTAAGGGTTCATCTCCCACCGGTGCCCAATCAATGGTGTCTCCGGTTTTTTTGAAATCCTTACCTTCTTTAAATTCCTTGGTTCCTTGAACAATTTTGATAAAAGCGGTGATGCTTTTATCGGGAACACCATCACGCCCAGCAGCAACCGCACCACGGGTTATCGTCACGGTTTTTTCTTTGGTCAGTAAAATGGAATGGACAGCGGCAATGGGAAAATAATAGGGTCTAAAGGTAAAACTTTCTTCCTGCTTTTGAGAAGAAGAAGATACGTTGGCGCTAGTATTAGAAAGAGCATTATATGTCTTAAGAACATTGACAACATTGAGAGCGCTGGAAGCGCCAAATTGATATCTACTTTCAGAATTTGAAAGAATTGAATTTCCTCTAATATGAGTGTCATTTTTTTGAACATCAGATAGAGAGTCTGTTTCTTGGTCTTGTGGCGCAAAAATATGCGTTTCACTGGGGACGATTCCTTCAGAAAAGTCTTCCACCTCTTCATGGCGCAAAGCAGCCAAGCGCTTGCGTTTAAAACCATTGATATTGGCTTCTCCCTCTTGAATACTGAACACTTGCTTTTGTCTCTCTTGCCCCAAAGCTGTGACATGGCATCCCCCCACGATATAATGTCCATGGGCGCGATCATAGGTCGCAATGGCTTGCATAGCCGGTTCAAGCAGTGAGGGGGATTTTTGATCAATCAAAACACCATCTTGCAAGATATAGACCGGAAAAAACGTGCCTTGCTGGTCATCATCTTTGAGAGCCCACACAAGTTTTGCGACCTCGCGTGCCGCCCCGGGCTCTCCTTCTGCCAAGGATCCTGGAACTTGTCCTAACAGTTCTGGATCATCCTCATAGGTCACCCATTTCTTTTGCAACTTTACACCGATTTCCACGCGCCCCATCATGGAAATATTCTCTAAGACAGCATTTGAGACGGGAAAGATATCGCCTGCGATATAAATCTTGCCCTCCGTTAAGGTAACGGTTTTTGTGTCTTTGTTGACAAAAGCATCAGCCCGTTCAACGCGGTCTCCTTCTTGTGCCACAAGGCGCCCCAAACGGTCATGACGCCCCCTGATGATGGTTTGCATTTCATTGAGTTCACCACCTTGAAGAAAAGAGCGCCTGCCATAAAACACCACGCTTTGTTGTTCATCTTTGCCTACCGATCTATCAATTGCAAAGGGTAAACCGCTTTCATGTTTCATGTTAAAACCTCAATAAAATTTTGAATTGTTCGCGAACATCAGCACGCAAAGGAATGTTGATGGGTGTTTTAAGGATCTCTACACCGCCCTTTAGTTCACCCTCGTCACACCAAAGTTTGCCAGGGGGTGTCTGCTCTGCCACAGTGCCATGAACGAGAAGGGAAACAGAGGCGGCATGTTTGTTCTCAACATCCTCAAAATCTGTGCGCGCTGCAAGAAACAACATTGTCCCTGTTGGAGAAGGATTAAATCTGTTGCCACAATGGCTGTAGGCGCCATCAATAGCTTGTTCAATAGGCTGGACAATGTTGCATCTTCGATACCCAATCAGAGTATTTTCAACGTCTCTTAAAGCCAAATAAAGTGTGCGGTTGCTAAACCACTCTGCCATGAGTATATCGCGTTCGTGTTTTTTGACCGAACACCAAGGAAAATTTGCAAAATCCCAAGGGTAATCAATTTTCTCCCAGCTTAATTCGTCATCTGTGTCATCAATCCAGTTGCCAATGAGTTTTCCTTCTTGTTTTGTGAGCGTGTGATTGATTTCTGTCATGCGTCCAAAAGAAAAGAGAGTGCCTCCAGTTGTTAAGCGCACGCCACTCTCAAAATCCAGCATGTTGTCATCAAGGTGTGACATATCCCCCTTTATGGCTTCCACATCATAACCATAGGTCCCACGGCGGAAATCAGAGCGAAAGCTTTTGGAAAGGTCGACAATCGCTCCAATGGCTTCAAGGCTGCTTTGTTCAGGCAATTGATCAAAATCAAGTTGAAAGGAATTCCACCATGCACGCCCAGACCATGCGGGTGTAAAACGCGCGGAAATCTCTAACCATCTCAACCCCATCTCTATTGCTGCAACAGAGCCGCGCAGGCGCTGCCATGCAAGTCCTTGGTCAATCAAATCATAGAGGTTTGGAACATAAGGTGTGAGTTCACCAAGTCCATATTCTTCAATCAACCATGGCAAAAAGCGGGGAGGGCGTGTGATCAGTTTTGCACGTGAAATCCCCAAAACAGCTCCATCAACATCTTGATGAAAGTCGCAAGCATCGGCAAGGCGTTTCTCAAATTCTGTTGCATGTGAGGGGAGCAGCGAGCCAACCATTAGCGCGTCCGTCCTTTAAAGTTTAAGGTGATTTTGCCAATCGATAAGATTTCTTCATCACAGACCACACTGTCCTTTGTTGGTGTCATGGCAATCACTTTCTGGACACCAGGAATCATTAGTTTTGAAACCCACCACGAGAGGCTTAATTCGCGACCAATGGCTTGTTCTTGTTTCCAAGCCGTGCGTAAATTTGCCTCCATTGTCGTGAGAATTTTCAAAGATGTTTCCGGCAACAGCCAAACATCGGCTTCTAAATCCAGCACTTGTTTGACAGCAGCATGCACAATGATGGTATCATTGGTCATGATGATATTTTTTCTGTGAAGAGCTTGTGAAACTGTTTGTAAGAGATCTTCAGAGGCTGTTCCTTCTTCATTATTGCCAAAAACAGCAACATAGATGGTTGGGTTTTTGCCTTTACGATAAATAATGGCATCTTTCACACGACTATCGGCCGTTAAGGCGATAAGTTTGTAATAGGGTTCTGTTCCACTTCCGTTTCCCCCACGGGCATGAAGCTGTATGCGTTCACGATATCTCTCATCACTCTCACCCTCTAAGCGGGCAATACCATGCCAGTTTCCCAAAGCATCAAGGGATTCACCGGTGGCAAAATCAAGAATATTATTGCGTGCTGCCTCGTTGATACGCTGTCTTAAAAGCAGTTCTCGATAGCTAAAAGCCTCAATAACTTTTACGGCTGGATCACTTTCCAAAAATGTATATTCGGGTAAAAGCTCTTTTAAATGGGTAAGAACAGCCGCGCGGATTTCCTCAAAAGAAAGTTCTGTAATAATTTCCGGTTTTGCAAGCGCTCTACTCATTGTATCAATAATCCTTCCATGGTGATGGGCTTTCCTGAGGGCAAATAAATGCCCTCAAAGGACAGAGAAACTTGTCCGGTTCCAAGCATTTTAAAATCAATCTTTTTCAGCTTAAAACGTGGTTCCCATTTGTCTAAAGCCTCAGCAACGGCGGCATAAAGAGCAACAGCAAAGGCGTTATTCACCGGCGCATCAATGAGTTCTGCAATGCGTGAACCATAATCACGCCGCATCACACGCGTGCCAATGCGTGTTGACAAGATATCAATAATCGACTGCCGCAAATGCTCTATGCCAACCAATGGCTTTCCTGTTGTACGGTCCATTCCACTGTTCAATTTGGACCTCCTGTCATGGAACCACCAGGGAAAACACCCCCATGAACATGGGTTGCTCCTACATTGGTGCCGTTATGCTTTAATTCCCTTGAATTGATGGAAACCTCATTGCTTGAATGAAGAGAAATTCCACCTTGTGAATGGAGTGAAATGTTCCCCTCTGCTTTTACAGAAATGTTTCCCTTTGCCTTTAAACTCAGATCACGTTCTGAGGTGATTTTGATGCCCTCCGGTGCACTAAGCTCTAGCTTACCGCCATCCCCTTTGAGTGACACGCCATCAGAGATGGTTAGGAGAAACTTTCCACCCGATTTTATATTAAGGGCATAGGTGTTTTGTTCATCATCATATTCAAGGCTGGTGCCATCGGGATAAAGTGTTTTATGAATATTGCCCTTATCAGCTGCTTGGTTCGCATCGGTATGAATAGAGCCAACAATCACCCCTTGTGATAAATCACCTGATGATGAGACAACAATGACTTGTTCTCCAACATCGCGCCCTTCATAAGAGCGTGTTTTACCGGCGCGGGCTTGGGTATCTGGAATCCAATCACTGATAAGATTTCCAGTTTTTACGCGATAGCGTGCGTTTTTATGGTCAACATGGCTAATTTTCCCTACCACAACCATATTGGCTACGCGTCTTTTTAAATCGGAGATCTCCTTATCGCGCCGCTCTAACATGGTCACCTTCAATTTTATGGTATTTGTCTTTGTTTCCCATACCTGTTTCGGGTTTAAAACCTAGAAAAGGTGTAACAAGCTTTGTGCTTACTCCTTCGTCAAAATTGGGGATATTGGTGACATAAGTCACGTCAAAGGTTAAAATTGCACCGTGGAGCGCTAGGGCGCCATTATCACCAAAGGCAAAAGCAATATTTTGCAGGGGGCATGTCTCAACGGTGTTGTTAAGATTGGGGTTGGCATGGAAAATCTCTTCAACTTCCCATGCTAATTGGTCAACAAAGCGTGCACCCTCTTCACATGTTGCATAGCATTCAACATCTACTGTTAAAACACGCCGCCTTAAGCCAAAATCATGTCCATCTTCAATGGTTTCACTTTGCGTTGAGATATTAATAGCTGGCATTGTCTCAATAAATAAATTGAAGTCACGCATATTGAAAACATTGTCACCAGCCACTGTTTTTGCTGCCTTTATCAACGCAACAAATGTTTCTCTTATCGTCTCGCGCGGATGCATAAATGTTTCTGTCATTCAATATTTATCCTTTTCTTAAAACTGGTATCATGTTATGATACATAAAAGAACGAATAGAGGTGATTTGGTGATTGAATCTTTTGCGGATAAGCGGTGTAAAGATCTTTTAGAAGGCAAGACGCCCAAAGGTTTTCCTGCAACATTGGTACGCATAGCACAAAGAAAATTGTTTATGCTCGATAAAGCAGTTGATCTTAAAGATTTGCGCAGTCCTCCAGGAAATCATTTAGAAGCATTGAAAGGAGAGCGTAAAGGTCAATATTCTATTCGTATTAATAACCAGTTTCGTCTTTGTTTTGAATGGCGTACTAATGGCGCCTATGAAGTTGAAATTGTAGATTATCATTGATCTATAGGAGGTCGAGATGAAAAATTATATTGCAATACATCCTGGAGAAATTTTACGGGAGGAATATTTAAAAGAATATGCTCTGTCTGCTTATGCTCTTGCAAAAGCATTGAATGTTCCACGCACTCGGATAGAACGTATTGTTGCGGAAAATAGTCCAATAACTCCTGATACGGCTCTTAGATTAGCCTCTTTTTTTGATACGACAGCTGAGTTCTGGCTTAATATGCAAGCTGCTTATGATGTTCATATTTTACAAGCCGAAAAAGCAGATGAATTTGCCAAAATTAATAAATTTGAATGTAGAACTTAACCACCTCCCCATTTTGAGAACGGGGAGGGAAGTTGTGTTTTTGAACTTAAGCAACCTTTTTAATAGGGTTCTCTAAATTTGGTTCATAAGCGCGCAATAAAGAATCCATGCTATGCGGTAACTCTGAATCTCCGAAATCTGTTAGAACTGTTAAGATTTTAAGCATACTTGGCATCTCATCTTGTAGTTTTAAAATCAAAGCTTTTTCTATCAATTCCATAACTTCAACTATAGCATTACAATTTTCATCTCCAATGCTTCGATGATTGGAAAATTGAGATAATGCCATCCACAAATCGCATAAGAAATTGGTATCTATCTTCATTGTACACCTCCATGAATTTGCTCTCTTAAACATGCTAATCCTCTGGAGGTGATTTTTGTCGAAGGGAGTACCTTTTCTGTACCATCTGGTCTTTGAATAGTGATAGCAGGGCAATCCATAAAGCCTTTCTTGATTTTATCTTGGTAAGGTAACAAAGGCGCCCCTGGAGCACGTCGATACACCCAATCATGTTTACGCAAGTAATCCGTTAAATCCTTTGGTCGTATCTCTAACATCTTCGCTGCTTCTATTAAACCGAACAAACCATCAGAACGTTTTAAACCTTCCAAAGCTTCGGCTTTTGGAGTTAATTCTGCAATGGTATTATCCTTTTGCTTGATTTGACTTTGTAAGTGATTCAAGACACCAAGTAATGCTTCGGGTTTGGAATAATCAACTTGTGGAGCGGCTATCTGTGGTGTTGCTACTTGTTTTAACCGTCTTTCACATTCGATAAAGTATAAACGAGCTTCTCTACCTTTCTTATTATTTTCAAGCATAGAAAGCTCTTTTGCTGCACTTAAAGTCAGATGATAATCTTTACGATTGTGTCCACCTCTACCTTTGCTCGCCAAAATTGGCGAGCAAACAAAGTCTTGATTTTCTGATAAATTATATTTTTTGATACGGTCAGTAATCCAATTAGAAAAATCTTTACCTATTTCCAAAAATGCATGTAAATCACGTGCATTTACTGTCTGAATCGCATCGCCATCAATGACTTGTTCTGTAATTTCTATAAGAGTGTTCATGTGAACTCCTAGTTGTTAGATGTTTCTTAATGACACTCTAAAAGAGTGCCGGGTGCTAAGAAACACGGCAACTAGCCCGTCGTTATGCCTTTCCCATAAAGGGTATTGTATAGCGTAACCACACCCGACAATGCCATTATATGCGTGTAACATACAATGAGTCAAAACTTTTAGTTGGCGGAGAAGAGATTGTTCCGGCAATCCATCCGCTAGTTGCTTTAAGGTGTTTCTTAGGCACCTGATTCGATTATTCATATCCTTATGATGATGTCAATAGATAATATTACATTTTTCTAAATTATATAAGCACATCTTTACTTTATTTATCGACTCACTTTAAAATTCCCCTCTTTTTATTTATAGCGGAGGGGAAAATAATGCGCGACGTACTTGATACAATTGCGATGATTGTATGGTTGTTATCTTTACCAATTATTATCACTGGGATCGTTTTCATATGTAGAAAAAAATGGCGCAAAATGGGGTTGAAGACTCTTGGTGTTGGCGCTCTATTGTTTGTCGGTGCTCCGATAGTAGGTGTTGCTGTACAGAAAGACAAACCAGATCAAGTTGTACATAATAATGAAGTTGTTATCCCCTCTTCGACTTCGTCAATAGATGTTGCTACTCAAGATGAAAGCATGGCTCAGGCACCAGTTGAGAATACTGATAAGCAAATCACGCCCACTCAAGACAATAAATCAGATGAAAATGGTGGGTTAGGTTTTTGGGGATGGTTTTGGTTAATTTTCTTTGCGTTTTTTGCGTTTTCCATTTTCGCTTATTGGCAAGACAAACGCAAAAAACGTTTTAAAGAGAAAGTTCCAGAACAGGCTTCAATGTCGCCCCCTCCTGCACATCCTTCTTCTGATTTCTCAGTCGTTAATAAAACATCTCCAGCATTTAAAAACGAACGATTGGAAAAGGGGATCAAGATTTTTCTCCTTTGTGCTCTATTGATTGGGGGTATAGTAGCAATAATAAGTATTTCACCATGGTTATTAGTAGCCATTATTATTGTTTCACTTTTGGGGATCGCTGTACATTTTGAAAATAAAAATATAAAGCTTTTTGAAGAACAAGTTGCGATGTTGCAACCATATATTCCTCCCTCTAATTTTTTGGAGGCATGTGAAATGTTTCAAGAACTTGATGCAAGTGAATATGATTATCGTTTAGCGCGTAATGAAAAATTGTTGGGAGTTCAAGAACGCGTTTCCTTTGATATTAGTAAAAAGACCACACTTTGGGGACGTCTTTTGGTTACAGATCAAGCCATTGTATTTGAAAGCCCTGAAAGGAATGAAAGGACTACTTGGACACGAATTGCATCAGTAGCTATAACATACAAAGGATGCCAAGTTAGTCGCCGTACCGGCATTCCGTGGAATTACCAATTCACTGCTTTTTCAAGCCCAAGATTTACAGCAGTAATCCGGGCTCTTGGGCGGCCTTATTGATTTTTAAACACACCAAACAAAGGTGTTTCATTGTTTCTGTTCTCGTAAGATAAGCTTGTACATACCGGATTCAGAGGCTTGGACATCTGTGACCACGAAGTGCTCTTGAGAAGAGGGGGCTTTGTTGTTTTCAGGTGAGATGATCACAATACTATCTTGAGGTTTTGGTGGTATTCCCCCGATATCATTGATACAAACATCAAGTTCCTTTTTTGCGATTGTGGTGGGGATTCTGCCACCAGCCTCCGATTCCGAATGTTTAATGGTGTAAATCGCTGTAATTTGAAACGATTGTTGATTATCTTTTCGCGTGTAGATGACGGGTTGCCCAAAGGTATTGCGTACATCTTGAATCATTTTATGAAGCAACCCGTGCCATCGCATGTTATTTTCCTCCACTAACCGCTTTAAAGAGCATTTCAGGGCGTGTGCAAATATAAAGCGGATAGCTATAGACCTCCGGCTTTACCCATGCATTACGGTCGTGATCAACGATCAGCATGGTGTAGAGAGGTTTTCCAACCGTGTTGGCAAAATCCAAACTTTCTCCTGGTGCAAAGGTTTTTTGAAACACTCCCAGTGCATTGGCAGGCAAGAATTGACATTCATCAGGCTTAATGCCTATGGCGCGTTTTGTCCCAGCCTTCGCACTCACATTATAGTTGTGAATACTCCGGTAATTAATGAAAGTCACACCCGCAAAGTCAAAACTACCAAAGCTTCCAGAGCCAATTGAACTTGGGGTTGCAACACCTCCAGCACTATTCAAAGTTTGTGCAAGAGCTGTGTTGAGATAGGTCTCACGAATTGTTTTATGGTTTTTCAATTTGGAGAAAAACTCATTTCCACAAAGCCCAATAATGCGTGAACGATCAGAAAACGCTCCCTTTGAAGCTTCAATCATTTTCATAATGACTTGATCAACATGGTCTGCAACATTGGTTGTCTCATTATTTAATTTAAAGTCAATCGGCTTTGGTGGAGTAATTTCCCATTCCTTGTACCAATCGACAATGACAGAGCCATCGGCATCAAGTACCACCCCTTGAACAGCGCCAAGTTGCATGTTTTCCCATGTCAATTCGATTTCAGAAATCAGTTTCTTTTGTTTTCTGGCAATATATTTCAT
The DNA here is from genome assembly GCF_002777915.1 of Bartonella tribocorum. GTDB lineage: Bacteria > Pseudomonadota > Alphaproteobacteria > Rhizobiales > Rhizobiaceae > Bartonella > Bartonella tribocorum_A. Next base: position 34,795 of record NZ_NJGE01000015.1, read on the forward strand.
TGCTGTCTCGAGTTGATCTTCTGTCCCAAATTCACGCCGGTTTTGGATTTCTTCTGATTTCACCGTGTCACTTTTGGCAATGCGTGTTGTTTTGAAAAACCGAAGATTACGTCCATCTCTATCACCTTCTGCCAAGGGGGCGCCACGTTCACTGGTTTGAATCAAGGACAATGTATTGTCACGTCTTTCAATACCAACCACTGTGGTGCTTGTTTCCACTTCCTCAAAAAGATCAAGAGAACTAATAAGCCCCGGTTGAAACTCATAGTTTTCAATCGCTTTCATCATGGTGGTGGCAGAGAAAGCGTCGTGTTTAAAAAAGTTCATATCCATGTGCGTATTCTCCTATCGCAATAAAATATTGTTATGGTCTTCGAGAGACTGAATGGCAGCACTTTTTTGTTCCTCTGTAATGGCATCTGGCCATAGCAGTTCAGACGCTTTTACAGTGCATAAGCGTGCTGTCATCACGGCACGTTGATCTGCCTCTGTTGCATCAACAGTGGCAAAAGAAATCCCAGCAGGGATTTGACTGCCATCTGATGCTGCTGGATTAAGGGGGGCATATTTTTGTGACGCTGTAATTTTCCCCATGACAGTTCCAGCTTCAATGAATGCTCCTGAAGCAAAAACCACTTCTTCGTTTGACATATCCGTATCGTAGGGTCCAAGATAAGCGCCATTGCGGATGTCTTCATAAAAAACTTGACTCATTTTATTGCCCTCCAAGCTGTTTCCCATTTTGCATGAATTTTTTCCTTGCTCGTCCCATCCCTATGGGGCGCTGTGGTTGATAGTTTTAAAGATGCGCTTTTCGAGACAGCGGCGGTTAACACAACATTTTTTGCTTTCTCAACACTCATGCCGCTTTTAATGGCTTTTKCTGCATCAAAAGAAACGCCTAAGCGCTTTGCTTGCCTTTCAAGGTTTGTCAGTGCCTCGCCACGTTTTCTTTCCTTTTCAAGAGCCGCTTTTACGCTTTCTTGTTTATCTTCGTCCTCATCTTCGTCTTCGTTTTCCTCTTCTTCGTCGAAGTCTTGCATGTCTTCGTCAATGTCGCTCTCGTTTTCGTCCTCTTCGTCCTCATTAATGACGTCGATAATTTTTTCATCATCATCTTCTCTAGCGCGGTATTGTGTGCGTGCCATGTGTTTTGTCCTTCTTTTGTTGCTGTTGGGGTTTGTGATATGGAATCCGTTAAGGCTTCCAAAGCTTGCGCAAGGGTGCCCTGCGCATCTGCTAATCCAAGCTCTAAAGCTTGGGTGCCTATAAAAGTTTCTGCTTTTGTGTCACGAATTGCGTCTGCACTCAGAGGTCTGTTTTTTGCAACCCAATCGACAAACATCTCGTAGAGCAGGGTGCAATCGGCTTGCATTTTTATCTGTGCTGTATCGTTCAAGGGTTCGTGAGAATTACCATGCGTTTTGTGATCACCTTCAAAAACAAAGGTCCATTTCAGCCCCTGTTTCTCATCTGCACGAGATTGGTCAAGATGGGCGCAAACAACCCCAATGGAGCCTACAACACCGGTGCGTGCAACCCATATTTGAGAAGCCGCACAAGCAATGGCATAAGCCGCCGAGCAAGCAAATTCATTGGCATGCGCCCAAATGGGTTTATTGCATTGTTTTGAAAGGGTTTGAAACTCTTCAACCAAATCAAAGATGCCACCGGCTTCTCCACCACCACTATCAATATCAAGTAAGATAGCCTTCACATCAGGCTGTACCATGGCTTCACGAAAAGAAGCTCTTAACCCTTCATAAGAAGTCAATCCCGATAAAGCTCCAAGCCATGCACCGCGGCGTACAAGCATGCCATGAACGGGTATTATAGCAACATTGTTTTGCACTACGTAAGTTTCTGGTGGTCTGAAAGGAGCCCCATTCTTTTCTAACAATGCTCTCATGGCAAATTTTTCTCCTTCAAAAAGCCGTGGGGCAAGAGCATTGAGAATAATATCAAGCTTTGTGGAGGCAAGCATGTGTGGAACTCCAAAAAGCCGGGATGCCAAAAACGGCATGTCGAGATTATTCACCATTTGCCTGCGCCTTACTGTATTGGTTACTTTCATAACTCTCAGAAGTCTCTGAATCTTCATCATCAATCAGTTGATTGCTAGCAGAGGGCGCTAGCGCATTATCGGTATCAAAGGATAAACCCCGCGTGCGCGCATCTGTGCGTTCTTCTTCGAGTTCGGCATGAATGCTGTCGATATCAAAGCCCCGTTCAGCCAACGCCATACGTCGTGTTTTCAAGCCAGCACGAATTTCTTCTTTTTCTGCCGTGATATCCTTGATGGGATCAATCATTTCAAGGGGTGGTGCAAAGCTTTCACATTGAAGCCATGGCAAGGAATTTTCTTCCCATCCTGGTAAGTGAACGCATTTGCCAAGCACTGCCATTTCGACAAAGCGTGCCCAAACAATTCGATTAAACTGAAAAGCAATGATATGTTCTCGCCATTGTTTAACATGCCGTCTAAACTGAATGATAGAAGTTCGCACATTGGAGAAGTTCCCCCGCGTAACGTCTCCAGTGACAACGGCATAAGGCATATTGAGAGCAGAACAAATTCTTGAAATATTGCGAAATTGAAAAGCTTCATAAGAGCCACCAACCTCAACAGGATTTGAGAATGTAATTTGTTTTTCACCATCGACTACGTTAACCGAGCCAGGGTAAATTGGATGCTCTTCGGGGACCTCTTCAATCTTCTTTTCCACCTTCTGTTCAATTTTCGTTTTTTCACGATTCTCCTCTAACTCTGCCTCATGAGATTCCTTCCCTGTAATAAATACCGCAAAAAGAGCCGCTGTTTTTTTTCGTTCAAGTTCTGCATCATCATAGGATTCGAGTTGAAAGATTTTTGTCATACAGCGCGTTATTTTGGGAGAACCGCGCAATTGTCCAGCAATCCGGCGCTCTTTGATATGAATGACCATTTCAGCAGGGACACATATGCGCTCTTGGCTCTTAAAGGCTCTGTTTGCAGGGCAATCATCATAGGGATGATGTTCCCAGAAATGATAAGCAACACGCTTACCACTGGCATCGAATTCAATTCCCATACGAATGTAATTGCCTTCAATCTCAGCAGGTCCATTATAGGTGAGATCCAGCATTTCAGTAGGATAAACTTGCAACTGAAGAGGCACACCAGAGCGCCCATAAAGGTCAACATAATGCAATCTTACAAAGCATTCGCCGGTTAAAAAGACCTCTCGTGCAATGGTTGCTTGCAGACCATAAAAGCTGGCATCTTCATCGTAGTCTGCTTCATCAACCCATTGCCACCATAAGTCTAAAAGCTTTTTCTTTTCTTCTTGAAAACCTTCAATGCGAGGATAAGGTTTAATCCCATCACTGACAGCCGCAGAGACCCATTCTTCAGTCGCAGACCCATAAAGAGATTCATTGTCATAAAGCCATCTTGAACGAGCAACAATGGTATCACCACATTCTTCAATCGCTTTATTGATATGTTGTTTTGCAGGGGCAAAACCACTCATACGGCGGCTTTTGCTTGCCGCTTCAAAATGGGGATTGTGTTGACGAGAAATTGTAAAAAAGCCTGTAATTTTATTGAACAAACCAGCCATTAATAGCCTCGTGATATGTTAAAATAGAACACGCGTGAACCTTTGCGCCCTTCAAGGTCCGCTATTTGCTTATTCAGCATCTCAAGAGCTCTGCGAAGTTCCTCAACAGAGCGGTTGCTTACTTGCTTATCGCCGTGACGCACTGATTGCGCACCCGAATAAAGCGCCTCTTCAATTTGTTCACGCCGCCTTTTTAAACTTTCCAGTCTGTCAATTTTGCTGTTTACTTGGTTCAAGTCTGTACGCATAAATTACCTCCAATCCCCTCGCATATAAGGATTTATCATTGTTCTGAATGGCTTCTTTTGAGGCTGTGCTGCCTGCAATCTTTTTGGAGAAGGGGAGGGCACATGTTCTGATGTTGGCTGCTCTAAAGCGCCTTCAATTTTAAGTTTTTCCAAACGCTCTTCTAAGATATCGACTTCTCGGTTAAGGTTTATTCCTGCCGAAATCAGACCTTGTAAAGCAGCATAAGCATAGACCCTACAATCCAAGGCTTCGTTTCTTGCCTTTTCACTTTTTTGCCATTCAATACGCTTGAAGCCTTTAAAATATTTAATGACTTTTCTTTCAGCGGTTAGCTGGTCAAAATATTCTCGATCAAGGCTTTTGTGAAAGTGTGTTGCACCAGCCCCCGTTGCTTCAGGACCTGATTTTTAAAACCGTGCTGTAATGATATCTTTCGCGGCATCAACCCCAACAATATAAAGATTAATCTGCCCTTTATTGTTTTTACTTGGTCGGCGTGGCCAGACCGCACGCCATCCCGCCTGTCCTTTAATCCCCCAAATGCGCCGCCCCTCCCGCGGGCGCACATAATTATAAACTGCCTGTGTATGTCCACCACCGGTATCAATGCAAGCCGCTGTTATCCTAATCCCCTCTTTATAGCCTGGATGTGGCCAGCGTTTTGCAAGATATTCATCCAATTGGTCCCATACTTCAAAAGAAGAGGGATCACCAAGGATCACTTGATAATCAATATGCCAACTTTCTTCATTACGCCCCCATCCCACCACTTCAAGCTCTAAACGGTCATTTTGCACATCAATGCCTGCTGTCAACACGACGGCTTGTTCTGGTGCAAGGGGATAATCTTCGCGTTTTGCATAGAGGCTGTCTGGATCAACAACTTCGCCTGTTCTGTCCTCCCATGGCTCTCCAAGCACTGTATTGACAAAAGGCTGTAGAAGAGCTGGATCATCTTTGGCATTTAAAAACTCTCTTGCGCATTCCCCCCAGGTAAGCCAAGGTGAATAGAGTGCCGAAATATGATAAGAGCGCAAATTGGGTCTGCTTGACTCACTGGTGGGCACCCAGCACGCACCTCTTTCTTCACACATGAGATCTGTTTTTCGGTGCTCGGCATGTTCATGACCACAATGCGCACAAACAAAAACAGCTTTTTCGGGAGCCCCTTTCGGCCATTTGATTTGTGACCAAACAATCGGCTGGAGTGTACCACATTCATCACAAGGCACGTTGTAATATCGCTGGTCTCCTAGTACAAAATCTTTGGCAATACGGCTTGTGTCACGGTGGGTGGGTGTGGGCAATTTAAAGATCTTTCGTTGTACAAAGGTTGATGTGCGCTTTTCCGCAATCATCACTGGATCACCTTCGTTATCGACACTGAGAGGATAACCATCCACTTCATCCAAAATCAGATAACGAATAGGCATAGAGCGCAAACCAGCTGCACTGTTTGCTCCTGTAAGCATCAGTGCACCCCCATCAAACTCTTTCGAAAACATGGTATTCCCACTGTCACGTGCTCGTGCTGGGGCTATGCGTTCACTTAAAACTGGACTTGCCATAATCATGGGATCAAGTCGCGTCTTTGAAAGCTTTTTGGCTGTCTCAACCGTGGGCATGACATAAAGGGCAGGTCCTGGACTATAATGAATAGCATAACCGCAGAAATTTAATCCTGCCTCTGACATGCCAACTTGCGCCCCTTTCATGACAATGGTTGTTTCAATCGGCATGTAAGAAGAAAGATTATCCATGATTTCGCGCAAATAGGGGGTCCGCTTTGTTCTCCACAATCCAGGTTCAGCACTGGCTACCGTGCTAAGGTATCTATTCTTGTCCGCCCATTGGGAAACCGTGTATGGTGGGTCCGGTTGTCTTGCATCATTGGCATGGGCGAAAAATTCTGTAACAGCATTCTCATCCATTATTCATTCTTTGCTCGCCCCAAAACGCTCTCATTCTGGAGGTTGAGGATCATGATAAGGAACTGGAATATGAACAGCTTCAAGCAAAGCCTTTCGTATGTAATAATCAATGGCACCGATGAGACTTGCAGCATCACATCCAACCTGTGCGGCAATGCTTGCACCAAATCGATGAGGAAAATTCAACATGGCGTCACGGTGTGCTCTTCCAAACTCACGCGCTGCTCTCTTGACTTCTTCACGGTCAACGGTTGTTTCGCGTAAGCGTTCAAGGGCAATCTTTTCGCTTTCAAGGGCAACTTGCATTCGCTCCAGTTTAATCTTGTATTCATTAGCGCCCTCTGTAGAGGCTTGTTTGATCTTTGTTCGCGGTTGACCATCCGGTGCTAAAAATGGAGCAGGGCGTTTTGTTGGATTCTCATTCCAGATGGCTGTTGCAAGCGCTTCATTAACAGAACCATCTTCAAAAAGAGCCTTATCAAATTTGCCTGTCTTAAATCGAGAAACAACTGCATTAGGAGAAACACCCATCTTCTTCGCAAACGCACGAAGCGATAAACCCTTACGCATTTTCTTAGTCATAGTGGCTCCTTGCCCTGATTTTTTTCCCAATTACGAATAATTGACAATCCGGTATAATCAGGTATACATTCCGGTATGCGAACGGATACACTTCAAGTCATATAAGGATTATTGGTTTTCAAAAAAAACTTTGAGATAAGGTGTGGCTACACAAAAGAAGATTGGGACGCTGTAGATTCTCCACCATTGACAGATGAAGAACTTGCACGCTTAAAGCCAGCTAAAGACGTTTTACCAGCCTCTTTTTTTAAGTATGTAACAGAAGAGCGCCGTAGAGGTGGGTGAAGTCTTTAAAAAAGCAAGCGGTTGTTAAGTCAAACACTCTCTCCACTTTAAAAATAATGCTTTACAGTTGAAATTAAACTCCAATTGTATTACATTGAAATACAGTTGAGAGAGGAGAAGTCATTATGGCTACCAGTCGCATGGTTCAAGCACGTGTACCGGAAGAAATTCAAAATGTCGCTAATCAAGTTATTCAAGCCTCTGGTTTGTCAGTAAGTGATGTCGTGAGAGTGTTGATGACACGTATTGCGCAAGATAAAGCTATTCCTTCTTTTTTGTTTCAACCCAATGCAGAAACCATAGCGGCTTTTGCTGAACTTGATGAAGGCAACTTAAAAAAGTTTCATTCCGTAGACGAATTATTTGATGATCTCTATGCGGACGATTGAACGTACTACTATCTTCAAACGTGATTTCAAGCGTGAGATGAAAGGACGATATCGGCATCTTTTAAGTACAGATTTGCGTCAAGTTATTGTAGCATTAGCAAGTGATCAACCTTTAGAGCTACGATATCATGACCATGCATTAACTGGAAATTGGAAAGATTATCGGGATTGTCATATTCGACCTGATTTGGTTTTGATTTATCGCTTGATTGGTCAAGAGAGGCTAGTTTTAGTGCGTCTTGGTTCTCATTCACAGCTTAATCTGTAATGTCAATTAACCCTCCCCATTTTTGAGAACGAGGAGGGATATATATTTTACTTAAGCAACCTTTTTAATAGGGTTCTCTAAATTTGGTTCATAAGCACGCAATAAAGAATCCATGCTATGCGGTAACTCTGAATCACCAAAATCTGTTAGAACTGTTAAGATTTTAAGTATACTTGGCATCTCATCTTGAAGTTTTAAAATTAAAGTTTTTTCTATGACACTCATAGTATCAACCAGAGCTGTACAATCTTTGTCATTCATATTTTCATGTCTAGAAAATTGAGATAATGCCATCCATAAATCGCATAAGAAGTTAGTATCTATCTTCATTGCACACCTCCATGGATTTGCTCTCTCAAACATGCTAATCCTCTGGATGTGATTTTCGTTGAAGGGAGTACCTTTTCTGTGCCATCTGGTCTTTGAATGGTGATAGCAGGGCAGTCCATAAAGCCTTTCTTGATTTTATCCTGATAAGGTAACAGAGGCGCCCCTGGAGCCCGACGATAGACCCAATCATGTTTACGCAAATAATCGGTTAAATCTTTTGGTCGTACCTCCAACATCTTTGCTGCTTCAATAAGACCAAACAGACCATCAGAACGTTTTAAACCTTCCAAAGCTTCTGCTTTTGGAGTCAATTCAGCAATAACATGATCTTTCTGTTCTATTTGACTTTGTAAGTGATTCAAAACACCAAGTAATGCTTCGGGTTTGGAATAATCAATTTGTGGTGTTGCTACCTGCCTTTCCAACTCTTGCCAGCGGTCAATAATCTTTGCTCGCAAGGCAGTGCTGTAACCAGAAACAAGAATTAAACATTCACGCTTAGGAAGGTTATAACAAGGGAGAGTGCGACCTGTTGAATCTTTGTATAACCCTGTAAATTCACTCAATCCAAATTTGGATTCAGTACTTTCAGAGTATAATTCTCCTAACATTTTTCGAATATCACGCATAATATGCGTGTGTTGTTTACCGCACAATTCAGCAATCTCACGACTAGACATAGTCTGAGTGCTAACACTATTAGCAGTGCTTTCTCTAATTTCTATAAGTGTGTTCATGATGAACTCCTGTGTAGTTAGAAGTTTCTTATTGACATTCCAGAGAAATACCGGGTGCTAAGAAACACGGTACACAGTCCGTCGCTATGCTTTTCCCAAAAGGGTATTTTATGGCACAGCCACACCCGACAAAACCATTATATGCGTGTAACACATAACGAGTCAAAGTCTTTAATGTGCGGAGAAAAGATTGTATCGGCAATCTATCCGCTATTGGTTTAAGGTGTTTGTTAGGCACCTGATTCGACAATAGACATAACGTCACTGCCTTATCAAGTGATAAAAACTTTTTTCTAAAAATAATCCACTATTGTACAGTGTGTATATGAGTACACATTAAATTCGTTATTTATCAATATGTTATGTGTACAATGTACAGTCGATTTGAAAATTCTGTCGCTAGCGATAGTTCGCGCTAGCCTGCCCCGCAACGAAGCCACCCCACAGGGAAGTACCTTTTGCATTGATTTTATTGTATTTTTTTCTGGAATAGGAGAAGCATAATTGGCAATCTTCTTTAAATTAATATCCTCCCCACTCTGAAAGCAGGGAAGATGAGATCATATTTTAAAAGCTAAGCCGCTTTCACAATAGATTTTGCTAAAACCTGTTTTGCTTCCTTAATGAGAGCTTTGTATTTTCTGTTCTCTTCATCGACTCTAAAAGCATCAATAAGACGCATATGAATTGGACCCAGAAGATACAAAACTTTTTCACCAGCGTTCATACCTTCCCAATAACTTGGCAAATCAAAGCGCGTATCACGATCATAATCAACAGATTGGTTTCTCAGTTTCTTTTCACACTCAATAAAGTAACGGCGTGCTTGACGTCCTTTCTCGTTACGTTCCACCATTGAGAGCTCTTTCGCCATGTCTAGGGTGATGTGATATTCTGTACTTGGACGACCGCCTTTAGATTTTGGTAAATTTTTACCGAAACTCATAACACTTTGATTTTCTTGGGAGGCATTGGGTTTCGCTAAAATTTTAGCGAAACTTATAAAGTCCTTATTTTCTAGGAAGCCGTATTCTTTAATACGGTTTTTTATCCAATCTCTAAAATTAGAATTGACTTCCAAAAATGTATATAATTCGCGTGCGTTGACGGCTTGAACTGTTTCTTGATCAATCGTTTGCTCTGTAATTTTAATAAGAGTGTTCATAATGAACTCCTATGCAGTTAGAGGTTTTCTATTGACATTCAATAAAGAATGCCGGGTGCTAGAAAACACGGTGCATAGTCCGTCGTCACGCTTTTCCCATAAAGGGTATTGTATAGCACAACTACACCCGACAGATCTATTATACGCATGTAGCATATAATGAGTCAAAGCCTTTAATATGTGGAAAATAAACTGTTTCGGCAATCTATCCGCTATGCATCTAAGGTGTTTTCTAGGCACCTGATTTAATGATATACGTTTTCCGTGAATCTTGTCAAGAAAGAAAATCTCAGTGTATAGCAAACATAGCTTAAGAACATTATTTAGCTTTCTTATTGGCAGCGTATTCTTGACGAGCAAGTTGTCTCTGTATGTTTTTGGTTAATCTTTCATTGGCATATTGTGCAATAGCACTTGCAATTTCTGGCTTGGACATCACTTTAGCAATTGAAGGTCCTTCTTGTTTTGCAATAGGGAATTGGTCTCCATCATCTCTTTGAAACACATTCCCTCCCATTTTTAATTCAACACGCTTTGGAAAACTGCCTCCCATGATAAAACCATGGGGCAAGATTTCTTTCTTTCCAAACAGTGTATAAGTCACGCCGCGTTTTGTTTCTCTTGCTTTAAAAAATTTAAGAGGTATCGGTGTTCCAGAACCAATGATATCTGTCTCAAGAAATTTTGCTGTCGCCTTTTCTTTAATATAAACACCTCTTCTTATACGCTTTATTTGGGCTGATGAGATGTCGGTAACTTGCTTTTCAGTAAAGCGTTCAACTTGTTTTGCTGCAGTGTTTAGAGCATTACGCAGAGCCCAATTAAGGCGAGGGGCTTGAAGGCTTGTGAAGGTATCTTTTACCTGTTGAAGATACCATTTTTGGTGGATAATTAATTTCAACTTTTAAGTCTTTTGGGAGGTAGATATTGATGGCTTGGAAGCTTTAGGTGCTTTTGGTTTTTCGAATGAGGGTTCCTCTGTTACTGTTTCAGATGATGTTTGGTTGGGTTCTTTTTCTACCTGCTTAATCTGTTCAATTGTCTTGTCGGGTTTTATTTTTGTTTTGACATCAACAAAGGGTTTAGCGGCATTTGCACGCTTGAGACGTGCGTAGACTTGATTAGAAATCTCAACAAATGGATTATTGGGAGTTGAAGTTTCAAAACGAACAGTGCTTTTATTATCGCCAACAACACACATTGGCTTGGTGATGATTGCTTTCATCTTCGCTCCTTTTGAGGCAATGAATTAATGACATCATCGGTTACTGAATGGCGTTTGATATGTGCAAAATAGATTAGTCTGTTTTATCAATAAAAACAGTAATTTAAGCCCTCTTGAAAGCTTAACATTTTATCAAATTTTAGGGGATATTTTTGAATTTTAGATACAATACAACTAGGGACAGCATGATCATTAAATAAAATTTTTTACACATTGTCAAGGGGAAAAATCTATATTTTGTATTTTTTATCTAAATATTTATAAATATTGAGCAGTATAGGAGAGAAAGGAAATGACAGGTCCAGAAATATTAGATGCCGTGTATATGATATCAATGATAGTTATATCACTCTTGACTATAGCGTTTTGTTTGCCTGCCGCTTTTTGATTTTCATTAATATTTTGTATATCATATGTAATTATACGCTTTTGCAAAAAAATCTAGAGTGAGAAATTTCTCCATATTGATGGGCTAAATATTAAGCTCGTGACGGGCTGCTGTTGCCAAAAAAGCAGATCTTGTTAAGCCTCTCTCTTGTGCACAATTATCAATTGCACGCAAAAGCCCTCGTTCAATTGATATATTTGTACGTACGACTTCTGAATCATTTTCAATAAAAGGAACTTGTATTAAAAAAGCTCCTTCTGACAAGGCTTTTTTGACAGCTTTCTGTTGTATCACTTCTTCAAATTTTAAAGGAACAGGCACTGTATCCATATCTTCACAGTAAAGTTGCAAAGCTTCGGTTGCATTTATGATAAGATTTTCTTCTTCATCAGCAGCAGAGAATAGACCTTCAAAATCAGGAAATTGAACACCAAAAGCAGAATCCTCATCTTTATGAACAAGAGCAAAAAATCTTTTCATTCTTCTTCTCCTTTTTTAAACCAGCCTGCTTGTTGTGCAATAGAACGCGCTGTACCAATTGGAAGATTTTTTTTTAGGATGTGGAACAATAACAACCTTACCGTCTTTTTTAAATTTATGGTGCGAACCTTTTACTTTTACAAGTTCAAAGCCATCGCGTTTTAATTTTGCAATTATCTTTCGGCTGTTTTGTTCCATTCCCTAATCTCATAATGTGTATATATTTACACACTATACTTTTTCTTATTTTAAGTCAAGGTTTTTAATAACCACAATGTTTCTGGAGAGCGTTAAGGACTATCCGCAATGAAGGTACAAGGTACGGTAATTCTTGATCTTCACTAACAAGATACTGTAGCGCAGCATAAAAATTATGCTGTTTATATCGGTTTTGTGTTTCTTTTATTACCTCTTGCATATTCAAAAATTGTTTTGTTGCAAATTCAACCCATTTTTTTCTAGCTGCTTCATCAGAAGATGAGGGCATTTTATCATAAATTGCACTAGGCAATGTTTTTGCACATAGATAATCATTTCTGACTTCAAGATATTTTTGTGCTGCATCATGCTGATCTTGGTTAATCACACCTTGCAAATAAAGCCGTCCGATATAGGTACCGGAAAGCGGATTTTTTGCTTCTTCTATGGTCAAGCCAAAACGTTTGGCACGCATTTCTATTGCCAATTTATTTATGGGTTCATGTGGTGTTTTGGCTCGTGAGATACGACCGTTGGGTTCTCTGATACATCCCTTAATCCGTGGACGCCCACGTTTTGCATGTTTTTTTCTTTTAGCCATATTTTTTCAATCAGAATGGGACGCTATCATTAAGAGATGCGCTATAATCGGAGGCACCAGAGGCGATAGCATAATTTTGAGAAGTAATGGGTGAGGGGTATGCAGATTGCTCTTTTTTTGCATCAAGCAAATGCAATTCACCTTTATATTGAGGCAAAATAATTTCTGTTGTGTAACGGTCATGACCATTTTTATCTTGCCATTTACGGGTTTGTAATTTGCCTTCTATGTAAACCTTTGAACCTTTGTGTAGATATTGAAGTGCTATTTTTGCCAAATGCGGATTAAAAACCACTACGGAGTGCCATTCGGTTTTATCTACTTTTTGGTGCGTGTTTTTATCCGTATAGCTTTCAGAAGTAGCCAACCTAAAATTGACTATTTCGGCACCAGAATTCATTGTTTTGCTTTCGGGATCTGTCCCTAAATAGCCCATTAAGATCACTTTATTCAACATGTTTGTAAGTTCCATTTGGTTTGCATTTTATACACATAAAACCTTAGAATAATTTATTTATTTTTTTCAATTATTTCAGTTAATTAATCACAGTTTTTTAAGCAGTACTTTATAATTTTATTTGATAAACTCACTCAATAGCTATGTTATAAAAAGGCAAGGCTTTTTTGCTTGATTTATTATTGACAATCGAACCTTTTTGTACGATATTGGTTTTATGAAATTAAGGGGAGGCTAAATGAAACGAGAAGCGCTGCTTAGAGAGTTACGCAAAGAAGCCAGAAAAAGAGGTCTTCATTACAGTGAAGCTCCAGATGCAGGCAAAGGGTCACATTATTTGGTAACTTTTGGAGGCAAAACAACTGTTATAAAATCGGGTGAATTAACGCCACTTTACGTGAAGATAATAAAAAAACAATTGGGAATATGAAACGCGTATTTCAGACACTTTTAATTTTTCGTTTCAAAAACATTTTGATCATGGAGAGGAGACCTAAACATGGAATATACTTATCAAGCAAAATTTGAAACTGATCCGGATGGTGGTTTTGTTGTGACTTTTCCGGATGTACCTGAAGCGATAACAGCTGGAGAAAATAGAGCAGAGGCATTAGAGAATGCTGTTGAAGCTTTAGGGTTGGCATTACGGAGCTATTCTATGCGCGGTCTACCTTTACCTGTACCACAGCAATATAAAGGTCTTGTAGAGGTTACGGTAGATGCGTGGAATGCTCTTAAGCTCGCAGTGGTAGAAGCCTTTAATGAAGCGAATATTACGAAAACAGAATTGGCTCATCGTTTGGGTAAAAAAGAAACAGAAGCAAGACGCATTCTTGATCCCAACTATCCAACGAAGCTTCAAACTTTAGAGCAAGCACTGAGTGTTCTTGGTAAGCAAGTCATTATTACAATCAAAAACGCGGCTTAACTATCTCCTCGTCTTTGAAGACGAGAAGATAAAATCATGTTTTAAAATCTAAGCAGCTTTTACAACAGATTTTTCTAAAACCTGTTTTGCTTCTTCAATGAGTGTTTTATACTGTTTGCTTTCTTCTACCAATGTAAAGGCTTTAACAAGATGCATATGAAGAGGACCATAAATGTAAACAGCCTTTTTAGTTGGAGACATTTTATCCCAATCCTTTGGGAAATCAAAGCGTGTATCACGATCATAATCAACAGATTGGCTTTTTAACTTTTTCTCACACTCAATAAAGTAACGACGAGCCTGTCTACCTTTCTCATTGCGTTCAACCATGGAAAGTTCTTTGGCCATGTCTAGTGTGATATGATATTCTGTACTTGGACGACCACCTTGGAGGTTTTCGCCAAAATTGGCGAAAACTATATAATCCTGATTTTTTAGAAAACTGTATTTGTTAATACGATCTTTAATCCAATTAGAAAAGTCTCGTTTTACTTCCAAAAACACATGTAATTCACGTGCATTAACGGTTTGAATAATTTCTTGTCCAACAGCTTGTTCTGATATTTTAATTAGAGTGTTCATTGTGAACTCCTAGTTGTTAAGGTTTTCTATTGACATCCAAAGAGAATGCCGGGCGCTAGAAAACACGGCAACTAGCCCGTCGTTATGCCTTTCCCAAAAGGGTATTGTATAGCATAACCACACCCGACGATATTATTATATGCGTGTAGCATACAATGAGTCAAAGCTTTTAAATTGCGGAAGATCAGTTATTTCGGCAACCAATCCGCTAGTTGTTTTAAGGTGTTTTCTAGGCACCTGATTCAATAATAGACATAATGTTGCCATATTGTCAAGCAACTTCCGATAACTTTTTAATCGCTCTGTTAATCTCGTCTATGAGAGGCTCGTAATTGAGAACGCTTCTTGGCAAATTGCCACCGCAAACCCATGCTTTTACTTGCGCTTTGGTGCTAAAATCTGCCTTTTCTGGTATGGTGTAATACTGACCACCGTCAAACTTTTCACACTCTCTTGTGCCGTCTTCATATTCGTAGAGGTTGTAAAAATACTCTGCCGCTCCATCTCCCCAAGGAACATACCCAACAGCCGTTGCGATAAACTTTTTTTGCATAGGCTGTTTACGTTTTTTAAAGAATCTTTGTTTTAATATTTCCATGTTTTAATTCCTATTTTTACCAATAGGTTAATTTACCTCAAATTTGACCGTACAGAGCGTTTTATATTACGGGTGTCACCCTTTCATCGTAAAATCTTTAAGTCGCTTTGTATGGTACCTTTTTATCGATTTAAATGCATATCTAATCACAAAACCATCAGCTCTTTTCACTGAAAAGGATTTAAACCAATCTCCGTTTTTTCAAGCATTTGCATCAGTTTATCCCATTTTTCAGCAGAAACAGGTTCTCCTTTCGGCTTAATCTCTGGTCTATCGAGTGAGGTAAATATCCCTTTAACAGTAGTTCGAATATCGTCTTCAAGCTTTTCACAGTAAAGCAGAAGATCAGCAGAAGCGGGCATAAATGTCGTCGACAAGCCTTTAGCTTTACCTTTCATCACATCCCTTGTTGCAGTTTTGATTGCCCAACGGCTTAAGCCATTGAGAGAAAAGAGATAAGCAACGGCTGTAGCTTTTTCGTCTTCTCCGGGTTGGCTTTTAAGCCCACCAGAAAGCATGAGAAACATCGCTTTTATTTCTTCCTCAGAAGCTTTTTCATCAAGCATTTGCAAAGCTTCATTACCTAACGAGATAATTCTCTCCGCTTCTGCAGGTGATGGCTTTTTGCCCGCTAACCAATGGAATGGAGGGTTTTGCATCATCCTCGAACAAAAATTTGTACGGACTGTCTGCATTTTTGAAATCGGACATGTGTTGTGTAATTCTATAGGCACGACCGCGCTGTTGTCCTGTTTGGGAATTGGTTTGTGTTCCATAATTTTCTCCTTGTTTGTAATTTTTTGAATTTCTCACCCAGTTACGCCATGTTGCTTGCCAATCGATTTTGGTTGCATCCTTTCCAGATTTGGCAGTCCAGTAATCTCGAAACTTTGCGATTTCGACTTTGACACGCTCTGGAGGCAAGCCCTCTTCGATTGCAAAATCGTAATCGGGTTCGAAATCATCTGGCAATCGACAGCCCCGATTAGCTTGAGACCGCTTGGCTTTTTTAGGAACGTTTTCTTGCTCGTGAATGGGAGGTTGGTTATCTGATGATGTTTCGATTTGATCAGATGGGCTTTCAACAGCATCAACCTCGATTGGCTCATGAACCAAATCGGTCGTTTCTAAATTTTCAGAACCAATTTCTTTTTTTGCTAAAACGATAGTTTTAGTTTTTTTATTATATATGTTATTGTCTATGTTAATGTGTTTCATCATGATGTCATCATGACCTCGTGATGACGTCATCATGACATCATCATGGTTTTTTGATGAGTTATCTTTATGCTTATTTTTCTTAGTATTTGCAGCTTTTATAGCTTTTTCTGAAAGTTTATTTAGATTCTCATTGCAATTTTTTAATTCTTCTTCAACATCGAGATTCCATAAACGACCATCTTCCAAACGAATGATGTATCCCTCTTCTAGCAAAACATTCAATGCTGTCACAAATTTCTTTACTGAATAACCAGTGTAATGAGATAAAACTTTAATATTACAAAAAAGAGGTTCACCAGTACGAAGCATGCGAAATCGCAATCTCATATAGATATTACCTTCTACAGGAGGTAAATAATCGACGACCACCGCCCATTTATCGGCAAACAGTCTCGTCCATGGTATTTTACTGGACATGTATATCCCCTTCTTTTTTTAAATATAAAATTGCCAAAGCATCTGCTTCGTTGTCATCACAAGGCGCGTGACCTTTTGCACGCATTGCCTTAATCATTTCTTCTTTTGACGCATTCCCTTTGCCTGTCATTGCTTTTTTAATCGTACCAACGGGAATGCCTTCATACGGTATCTGATGATGTTCACACCAAGCTGTTAATGTTGCTAGAAAGCCCCAATAAACATGAGAAGCGTCTGTACCCACATGCCGGCGTACCTCTTCAAAATACACCGCATCAATTTCATCAACAGATCTCTTTAGTTCAGTAAGCCACCGTTTAAAGCGTAAATAACGCATACCACCGCCTTCAAAACGGCGTGATTGAAAATGTTCTGTATCGCTTGTGATAAAACCATCAGCACCGCATATAGCCCAGCCAGTCTTGGTGCCCAGATCAAGACAGAGAATGGTTTGTGCATTAGTGATCATAATCCCCCCTTAGGCTCTACGTATTTATATGCGTGCTGTGACAGAGCGCGTAATCATAAGTTTAAAAAATGGTCTAACTCAACTCAGACACACACTGCACGCATCACTTATTAATTCGATCTCTTCTTTTCTTTTTTCGATGAGTTTATCCCTTAAGAAGTCAAGCTTACTTTCGACTAAGCACATAAATAAGATTAGCTTACTTAAGCGATAAAAAGATGATAACTCTTGAGAAAAATGATTATCAAACCAAGCAGTAAAAGCTTGCATAAAGACAGATGAAAACCATTGTTTAAAATCATCGTATGGAAATAATGGAAAATAATTTCTATCATCGCGCGCAAAGATACTATGTAGCATACAAACAATAAAACCTGTTGATGGGGGCTTCATGCTTGTTTCAAGACATGCATCTTGAGGCAAACGGACACCATAATATATGTCTTCCCGCCCAATCTTATTAACAAGATCGATCAACTGAACTTTGCTTATAGAGATCTGTGGTTCATTTATCATCTCTAATCTTTCTTCTTTAAGAGTGTGAATGGTGCTGCTGGTGCTCGTTATTATCTGTAGGAGCCGCAATAAAAGTAGACATAGAGCTAGAATTATCTTTCAACTTTTGCAGCTTGAGATAACTTTTTAATGATAATCCTTTACCTTGTTCCCAACGACAAACAGAAGCTTGCTTAACGCCTAAAAGGTCTGCTAATTCCTTTTGTGTTAGCGATAAACACTTTCGGATAGATTTAATCTCTAATTTTTCCTCTGTGTACATTTGAGTTGAATCCATTATTCTTTAACCATATACGCAATTGTATACAATTAAATTAAAAAAACAATAGATTTTTTTAATTTAAAAATCATAAGTAATTAATTATGACAAAAAACATCATTGCTACATTGCAAGTATTGCAATCTGAATTCGGTCTCAGTCAAAAAGATCTTGCAGATAGACTAAATGTAACTCAAGCAACCGTATCAAGGTGGTTGGGGAGTGAGTCAGACCCTAGAGGTTCACATAGAGATGCAATTTTAGAACTTTATAAAAGCTTAAAAGGCTATAACCAAATTACTACACTTGTTCCTCTTATGGGATATGTGGGAGCAGGGCTAGAGATTGACACAGATGTTGAGCAAATTCCAGAAGACGGACTTGAAACAATCGAAATACCATTTGATTTGCCTTTTGAAGCAATAGGATTCATGGTTCGTGGAGATTCTATGTATCCTGTGTATAAAGATGGTGATTTAATCGTAGTTAAATATCTGCAAACAAAACCAGTGAGCGATTATTACGGTGATGAAGTTGTTGTTCTAACAGAAGACAATAGGCGATTTGTCAAACAAATTACTCGTTCTTCAGAGGGGGTTGTACTCAAATCATGGAATGCACTACCCATTAAAAATGCTAAGATAAAATGGGTTGGAGAAATAGTTGCAATACTACCACGTAAATCCTATCGTCCACTTATGAAATAATCTCAGTAAGACTTTTGTTTCTATTACTTTTGAAGATGCCATTTAAGTGAAAATGCAAAAAATAGTGGATAATGGACAGATGGTTTATTTGCCAAAAGATAGACTTAAAATAGCGCGTAAGAACGCTGGATATGTAACACCGAGTGAAGCTGCGCGCGCTATACCAGCTCTTAATCAAAATACCCTAATTAGTCACGAAAATGGAAATCGTGGTATTTCTCGACAAAAAGCCGAACTCTATGGGCAAGTGTTTAACGTGGATCCGGGGTGGATTTTATATGGCGAATCTCTTCAAGAGAATCCTAGCCTTAATATAAGTATTCCTCTTATTTCATGGATTAGTGCTGGAGAGTTCAGTGAGCAAGATGAGATAATGGATTTTTCAGATTATCCTATGACAGAAGCTGTTAACCTTCCTGCCGGTGAATGGATTGCGTTGCGTGTGGATGGTGCATCCATGAATAAAATTAGTCCTCCAGATTCCATAATACTTGTAAATATGCGAGACAAAAAGCTTGTACCTAATGCTTGCTATGTAATTGCAGATGAAACTGGGCAGGCTACATATAAGCGATATAGACCAAATGATAATCCTCCTTTTCAGCCTGCTTCGTACGATAAAACAATAAAAGCTCCAAAACTTGAAGGTGCCATTTCTATAATAGGTCGTGTACGACGCACTATTCTTGATATGTAAACACAATACGATTCCCTCTTCACGTTATCAATTAAACACCCTTAACGGGTTTTAGCAAGTTTGATTGATTTTTATCAGTAAACCGCGCATTTATTGATTCTAAAATCAGTTTTTAACTCTTATTTCTGAAGAGGGCATTTAAATGAAAATGCAAAAAAAGTGAAATATATGTAATTTTTTTCTTGATTTAATTTATACGTTTGCGTATAAATATATTATAAATTAACACAAACAATCGTCAAGAGGCGTTAGGGAGGGGAAATTATGGAAAAGCCAATTCTTATAAATTCCAATGAAATCTTATTAGTTGCTTACGATAAAGAGCAATACATTGCAGAGTCTGGACCACTTGATGCAAGCCAAGTTTTAAGCATTGTTGATGAGGTAGATGATGCAATCCAAATCTTTCGCATCAATCCTTCTGAGAAGAGTTGTGAAGATATCTCTGAAGATA
>NZ_NJGE01000016.1 GCF_002777915.1 Bartonella tribocorum
CCCTCAAACACCGCACCCCTGTCCCCCACAAAAGTACGGTATTCACCCCCATTTTACCGATACCCCACAAAAGCTCTTACAAGCACATCATCTTCCAATCTCATGCCCCGCCCCGCATCATCCTCAAGCCTTACACGAGCCTATCCCCCCAAAACATCTCTGCGCCCCTAACATAAGATCTCAAATTTCACGCCCCTCATCCATCAAAACACTCTCACGTACCCTCCAAGATCCACTGCACCAAAGCCCCTCTTCCTCAAAGCCCCTCTGGCACACGTCCAATATCATCCACCAAAGCCCCACACCTTCCAGTGTCACAAGCCTCTACAAGTATGATAACCTATGCTTTAAGCGCGCTCAGACAGACAATCACCAAAGGCAGCACCCTTCCAAGAGAACATCCCCCATCATCCACTTCCACGCAACATTTTCCACTATCCCAAGCCTCAGTTTTCCGCAAGCTCACGCTTCAAAATCCTGTTTCTCCGGTTCGGTATTTTTAGGCTTCACGGGTACGATCTCGATCCGCGAAACTGTTTTGACATCTCCCCCCTTCAATAACGAGAAAAGACAAACCTTCACAAGAAATCCAAAACGGCAGAGTGCATCAAGCGCTCTTCCGCGCGCCTTTCAAGCATCACAGCCATGTCCCCTTACGTACCACGCCCAGATCTCTTGCCAAAATATCTTAAAAGCTTCATCCCCTTCGACACACGCGCTTCAGCATCATCCCCCAAAACAGTGCTCTTTCAAGAGAACATCCCCCATCATCCACTTCCACGCAACATTTTCCACTATCCCAAGCCTCAGTTTTCCGCAAGCTCACGTTTCAAAATCCCGCTTCTCTGGTTCGGTATTTTTAGGCTTCACGGGTACGATCTCGATCCGCGAAACTGTTTTGACATCTCCCCCCGCTTCTCCCGTCACCTGAAGAGGCAAAACTTTTGCCAACAGCGAGAAAAAAGGTACGGGATTATTCAGCGCATGATATTGAAGATAAGACACAAGCCCATCCTCCCCATATTGAGATCCAGCCTGCTCAGCGGCTGTAAGTAAAGCTTCATTAAATCGCTTTGTTGTTTTATTCAAAGACCCTTTTTTCCGCCCTTTTCGACGTAAAGGAAGACAATTTTTCTCAGCCATCATCATGTTCCTTCCAATAAAGAAAAACCCATCCCATGCCATAAAAAAATGCCCTGAAAATCAGCAACGAACCTTCAAAAGCAACCAACACTTAAAAAAATGAGCCCCCTACAAGACATAAGCGCACATAAAGCTGAAATCCTCCACCTCATTTTACGGATTCACATTTTTACACTTTTACGTCTTTACAGAAGGCATCCTAACGAAATTTCTAAACCTTTCATTCCATTCCATGCCCTCACAAAAGAGCAACACACCCCCGAGCTCACACAACGTGTAAATTCTCTACGTCCTTGAATTTCTCTTTACTTTTTACAGATCCACGTTTTTACGCTTTTGCGTCTTTACGAAAAATCAACCCAACAAAACGTTTCAAATCATCTCACGCCGCCCTGTAAACAACAGCCTATCAACACTCCAAGCTTCTTGCCTAGCGGATTTCCCTCTGAACTTCAGATCTTCACGCTTCAAACGGATAGTCGTTTATAAAACACACCTTAGCTTACCCTGAATATTCCTGCTCTCTTCACTCTCCTCAAAAGGCATTCTTTTACAGTAGAACCGTACAGCCAAATATTTTAATTTTTCTTGCCAATCCCCCGAAATTACTCTATTGATGGGCTTGTGTTTTTGATCGTCCACGCAACGGTCAAATAGGGAGTTGAAAACCCGAACGCTCAGTACATAAATTTATCCCGCTTTGTGGGTATCCCGGAGTTCCGGGAGTTTTTGCTATGTCCAGGTGCCACAAGCACTAAAAGCAAAAAGCTGACTGAGCTCAGTATTTTCAACCTCCCGGAATACTCATGCGAGGGCGCTCGCACTTGGCGGGGAGCTTGAAATGCAAACTAGAAATTCACGTTTTAACGATATTTCAATAGGCAAAAGAATTCGTCAAAGATAATTACAATGGGGGACGCATTTCAATGGGGCTTTCTCAGAAGGAATTAGGAAACTTTTTAGGTATCAGTTTCCAACAAATCCAAAAATATGAAAAAGGTTTCAATCGTGTCAGCGCAGGGCGTTTACAAGAAATTGCCAACAGACTGGAAGTTCCCATTCACTTTTTTTACGCAGATATTGCTCCAAAAGAAGATCTTCCCACAAAAGAAAATCACTCATTTCATGATCAAGAAAGCTATAGCGAAAAAGAACACGCCCTTGTAAGAAATTTTAGAGAACTCCACCCTAAAAAGCAATCTGGTGGTTAATTTCTGATTAGACAAAAGTCCACACAACCCATAAATCCTCCGCATCATTTTACGGCTCCACGTGTTTACGCTTGATCATCTTTACAAAAAAACAGAAAATGAACCGTCCAACTCGCCATCCTCACACCACTGTGTAAACACTGATCTATTAAAAATCCGGCTTCTTATGTCTCAGAATATCCCCTACGAACTTCAGATCATCACCCTTCAAACGGATAGTACTTCATAAAACACACCTTAGCTTACCCTGAATATTCCTGCTCTCTTCACCCTCCTCAAAAGGCGTTCTTTTACAGTAGAAACGCACAGCCAAATCTTTTAATTTTTCTTGCCAATTTTTTGAAATTACTTTATCACTCAAAAGGTGCTTTGGTCGTCTACGCAGCGATCAATAGGGAGTTGAAGCCCGAAAACTCAAACGTTAATTTACCCCACTTTGCGGGTATCCCGGAGTTCCGGGAGATTTTGCTATGTCCAAGTGCTCTCTAGCACTAAAAGCAAAATGCTGATTTGAGTTCAGTGCTTTCAACCTCCCGGAATACTCATGCGAGGGCGCTCGCAACCGGAGGGGAGCTTGAAATGCAAACTAGAAATTCACGTTTTAACGATATTTCAATAGGTAAAAGAATCCGTTATAGACGCACTTCAATGGGGCTTTCCCAAAAAGAATTAGGAAGCCATTTAGGTATCAGTTTCCAACAAATCCAAAAATATGAAAAAGGTTTCAATCGTGTCAGTGCAGGGCGTTTACAAGAAATTGCCAACAGACTGGAAGTTCCCATTCACTTTTTTTACGCAGATATTGCTCCAAAAGAAGATCTTCCCACAAAAGAAAATCACTCATTTCATGATCAAGAAACCTATAGCGAAAAAGAACACGCCCTTGTAAGAAATTTTAGAGAACTCCACCCTAAAAAGCAAAAAGCAATCTGGTGGTTAATTTCTGATTAGATTTGTGGTTGATTTTAGATGAGGCAAAAGAGCAGCACTCAAACATTATCCGCCAACACGCCCCTGCCATTATTACCCCCCTTGCTATTATTACCCCCCTTGCTATTATTACCCATTGACATTCCCCATCGACACTTCGTTTATCCGTCGACGCTCCATGCGCCTAAAGCTTTCGCTATCAGCTAGCACCATTCCCAAAACAATAGTGTTCTAAGGTGTGAGAGCACATCACCCCGCTGCAAACAACAACAACACCTTGACAAACGCATAGGATAAAAAAATAAAATTGGGGGGGGATAAAAAAAACAAAATTAGGGATAAAAAACCAAGACTAGATAAAAAGCATCAAATTTCTGGAAAGACACTTGACCACCCTTACCCCATCATCTTTCCAACACCACTTTCCAATGAATCTCATCTTATTTAAAGATACAATTCCGATTATGCCATTATGTTACCTTTTTACATTGACCTTGTCAAGTTTTTATATTTTACATTTGATCTTTTTATATCATTCTTTCTCGTGCTCTTCTCTCTCATGCAACCAAAATGCCCAAGGCATAAAACACAAAATAAAACGTCCCAAATAAAACATCATTGTGTTGTGCCTTCATGCATTTGTGAAAAAACATTTCTTATGGCTTTCCCATTTCATGAAAATGCGCTGCAAGGATAAGGATAAATCCCTATGATCATAACAACTAACCTCTTCCCCTTCACATTATTTTCCCTCTTTTAAGCCACCCCCCTCCATCCCATTCTCTTTCATTTCACCCCTCTCTCCTCCATTCTGCTCCAATCAACGCACCAACATGGATACCCCTTTTCCCCCTTGCGTTCCCTCTATTCACAAACGTTTTTCCCCTCTCTCCATCTTCCACTCTTCTTCTCCCTCTTGGATTTCAACCTTCTCACCTCTCTCTATCTTCATTTCTCTCCAACCCCATCAACGCATTCCACGTCATGATAACAATCCCACATGCCCCAAAGCACATACAACGCATAAATCCACCACGTCCTTAAACTTCCTCTTACTTTTTTACAGATTCACGTTTTTACGCTTGATCATCTTTACGAAAAAGCAACCAAACACAACGCCCAAACTACGACACAATAATTTTACGAGCATGCAACACATAAATAGCGTACTTCACAACAAGCTTATCCGCCCACAAGCCTGCCTCCATGCTTCACGCATCCCGTCACTCTCTTCATCAGCTTCTTATGCTTCAATAAAAGAAAAAAACTGCCATAGTGCCAATATTGCGCCCCCTTTGGCTCATGAAAAATTTTCTAAACACCTGCTCCTCAAAGGAGCGAAAGTTTCTAAACACCGATTGACAATTCCCCTTCAAAAGCAGATTTTCTCACAAGACAAACCTTTCACCCCACACTGCTCAAGACAACAATGCTCTACAATCCAACATCTTTCCCAGCAAAACCTCCTGCATATCATCTCCCTCTCAAATGATGAGAGTCCTTGATAAAAAACATCAACAGTAAAAACGGATATTTTTTCACCTCAAACAGCAGGTTGAAAAGTGCATAGGAAATTTGATTGATCAGTTTCAACCATTCGATTAATATCTAAAAACAGATTACAGAAAGGAATTTCCTATGCAAAAGCAATTACCCAAAAGTTATATGACTGATGCTGAACGTGAGGAGTTACGAGTAGGGGGTTTAGATCAAGACTGTATCTACATTGCTGAATCAGAAGCAGCAGATCATGCTGGTGATGACAAAGCAGCATGGGAATGGTTAGCAATGGCTGATTTACCAGCTCACACACTCTTATTTCTTAAATCTCAAAATGGCGCGCAATTTATACGTGATATGGGATTTTCTACCAAGAATGCTGATAAAGAATATGGTCCAGATTGGTTGGATAAAGGTGTGATGATAGGAGGTCATTATTTCTAAAGAATTAGAACGTATTTTGTCTCGTGAAGAAGGCTATGTGAAAAAAATCAATGATACATTAGTAGCTAAAAAATTATCTGATATACGAGATGATTTGTTTAACCATATTCGTGACGTTGGAAAGAATGGAAATTTATCATCACTTCTTGATGTGGAATATGGCATAGTAAAAAGTGACCTGTTTCGGTATGCCAATAGCAAGTCTATGGTAGGAAGCCTCAAAACAGCTTTAGCGGAAATAGATGTTATTAAATATCATGTCATGATTGTTTCTGAGCCTGAGAAGTATGATGTGATAAATAAAGGACATAGCCTACCAAAGCACCGTAAAGGTGGTTTACCTTATGATGAAGCACGCCAAGCGATGGCATCTCATTATGCTCGGTTAGGAAATCTCGACAAAGCACGTTTAACATCTATTGAAAAATCGATTATTGATGTGCGAAGAGAAAATATCAAGGCAATGCAAAAATTCTACGAAGAGATGCAAGCTAGAGCGATCGACATAGATCTATAAAGATAAATCAGCATGCAAATTATCCATTAATCTTTTAAAAAAAGCTTTTCATATCTTCCGTATAAAATTCCCATACCGCCCATCAAAGAGCGAAAGTTTCTAAACACCGATTGACAATTCCCCTTCAAAAGCAGATTTCCTCACAAGACAAACCTTTCACCCCACACGCTCCGTAAATGATACCCCAACCTCTCGCCCAGCGCCTCACCTTCAAATCACTACCTCTCAAACGATGAGATTTCATCAAGCACAACAAGCAATCCCTCTCCCCCTTCACATTATTTTCCCTCTTTTAAGCCACCCCCCTCCATCCCATTCTCTTTCATTTCACCCCTCTCTCCTCCATTCTGCTCCAATCAACGCACCAACATGGATACCCCTTTTCCCCCTTGCGTTCCCTCTATTCACAAACGTTTTTCCCCTCTCTCCATCTTCCACTCTTCTTCTCCCTCTTGGATTTCAGCCTTCTCACCTCTCTCTATCTTCATTCCTCTCCAACCCCATCAACGCATTCCACGTCATGATAACAATCCCACATGCCCCAAAGTACGTACAACGCATAAATCCACCACGTCCTTAAACTTCCTCTTACTTTTTTACAGATTCACGTTTTTACGTTTTTACAAAATAAAGCCCAATGAAACGTCCAAATTATCACCCCACACAGCTCTGTAAACAAAGATCTTTAAACGATAATCCAGCCTTTTACACAGCGCCCCTGACGGACTTCAGATCACACGCCCCTTCAAATAAAGCTTAAGCGCAACAAGCTAAGTCCTATCTCCTCAGGCTATGCTCCACGCCCTCCTTCACACCAACTTTTTTACACACCATCCCCTCTAGCCTATCCATATTCACTCTCTCTACTCACCATTTCTCTCTCCTCTCATCACCGTACCAACAGATTTACCTCCCTTTTCATCTCCGCTTACCCTTTCATTCACAAGCGCGTTTTCCCCAACCCTCTTAGCCCATCCCACACCATGACAGAAAACACGCACAAGGCATAAATCCTTCATTTCTCTTTTACGGCTACACATTTTTACGATTTTATATTTTTAAAGAACACAGCCGAATGCAACGTCCACAAACCTTCACACAGCTCTGTCAAGCATCCAACATCTTAGTAGCAGAGTTCTCTGACCCCACCACGCATACCGATCAGCACACCTCAGTGCGCCACAAAAACAGCGTTTCATCAATTTCGACAAGCAAATTTTTCCTGAATATTCTTACACACGCCCCCATGGGTATACGGCATAAAAATTCCGACAAAGACCGATCGACAAGAAGAAAAACGCCTCTGATCAACCCCGCATAGCATGATCAGCGCCCCTCAACACCCTTGAAGCAACGGTATTTATGGCATAGGAGGATGATCACCACCCTCTCCTCTAGACCATAGAATTTTTCCTATGTTTCAGGTAAAAATGCTAAACGATCACCTTGTTTTGTCACTGTCACCGTTGTTTCGTCTTGTATTTCTCCAAACAAGATTTTTTCTGCGAGAGGATCTTGAATTTCCTTTTGGATAATCCGTTTAAGCGGACGTGCCCCATAAAGGGGATCATAGCCTTTATCAGCCAGAAATTGTCGTACTTCTGGTTTGATTTGCAAGGTTATGTTTCGTTCATTGAGCAAATTTTGCAAATGCTGTATCTGAATATCAACAATCGCCTCCATATCTTTTCGTTGCAACCGTTCAAAGAGAATAATCTCATCAATACGGTTTAAAAACTCCGGACGGAAAGCAGCTTTTACCACATTCATGACATCGTCTTTTGCTTGGTCTACCGTTTGTCCTTCCGGTAAAGCAGTTAAAAATTCAGCCCCAAGATTGGAGGTCATAATCAACAAAGTGTTCCGAAAATCGACCGTTCTTCCTTGACTATCCGTCAAGCGCCCTTCGTCCAACACTTGCAACAACAGATTAAAGATATCAGGATGCGCCTTTTCAATTTCATCAAACAGAACAACTTGATAAGGTCTTCTTCGCACAGCCTCTGTCAAGACGCCACCTTCTTCATATCCGACGTATCCGGGCGGTGCCCCGATCAAGCGTGCTCCTGCATGTTTTTCCATATATTCCGACATATCAATACGCAACATGGCATTAGGATCTTGAAAAAGAAAAGCGGCCAAAGCTTTGGTTAATTCGGTTTTCCCCACACCGGTAGGTCCCAAGAACATAAAGGACCCAAGCGGCCGATTAGGGTCCTGCAATCCAGCACGCGCACGTCGTACAGCACGCGCCACAGCTTGAACCGCTTCGCCCTGTCCCACGACACGGGTTGCAATTTCATCCTCCATGCGCAAGAGCGCCTCCCGTTCTGCTTCCAACATCCGATCAACAGGAATTCCAGTCCAGCGCGAAACAATCCGCGCAACATGTTCAGCTGTCACCGTTTCTTCAACGAGATGATTTTGTTGGTCATCATTTTCCGCTAAAGTTAATTGTTTTTCGAGTTCGGGAATAACACTATAAGCCAGTTCTCCAGCTTTTTGGAATTGTCCATCACGTTGTGCAATAGCCAAAGCATTGCGTGCTTCTTCGAGTTGTTTTTTCAAATCGGCAGCATGGCCTAATTTTTGTTTTTCAGCCTGCCAAGCGGTTGTCATCTCTGCAGACTGTTGTTCCAATATTTTCAGTTCTTCCTGCACATTTTTCAAACGTTCTTTTGCTGTTGGCTCGACATCTGTCTTCAAAGCTTCTCGTTCGATTTTTAATTGTAAAATCCGCCGATCAAGCGCATCAAGTTCTTCCGGCTTTGAATCAACCTGCATCCGCAAGCGTGCGGCTGCTTCATCGATCAGATCAATCGCTTTATCCGGCAAAAACCGATCGGTAATATAACGCGAAGAGAGCTTTGCAGCTGCAATCAAAGCACTATCGGCCAAACGCACTTTGTGGTGTTGTTCGTATTTTTCTTTAATACCGCGCAAGATAGAGATGGTATCTTCTAAAGAAGGCTCAGGCACAAAGACAGGTTGAAAACGGCGTGCCAAAGCAGCATCTTTTTCGACATATTTTCGATATTCATCAAGGGTAGTCGCGCCCACACAATGGAGCTCACCACGTGCCAGAGCAGGTTTTAGCAAATTTGAAGCATCCATAGGACCATCAGATTTTCCTGCTCCTACAAGATTATGCAATTCATCAATAAAGAGAATAATTTGTCCATTTTCAGCTTGCACTTCCGCCAAAACCGCTTTAAGGCGTTCTTCAAATTCCCCCCGATATTTTGCCCCTGCGATAAGCGCGCCCATATCGAGTGCATAGAGTTGTTTATCGCGCAAAGTTTCCGGCACATCACCATTGATAATGCGTAGCGCCAATCCTTCCACAATGGCGGTTTTTCCCACTCCAGGTTCTCCGATCAGCACAGGATTATTTTTTGTCCGCCGTGAGAGCACTTGAATGGTGCGTCGAATTTCTTCTTCTCGCCCAATGACAGGGTCGAGTTTTCCCTCGCGTGCATCTTTTGTGAGATCACGAGCATATTTTTGCAAAGCATCATATTGACCTTCGGCATGGGGGCTTGAGGCTGTTTTTCCTTTGCGCAACGCATTAATTGCCTGATTAAGGGCTTGCGGGGTCAACCCAGCCTTTGTAAGAATATCGGCTGTTTTTGCGGATTTTTCCATAAGCAGCGCTTGCAAGATGCGCTCAACAGTGACAAATTGATCACCCGCTTTTTGTGCGAGATCCTCAGCCAGTGCAAAGACTTTTGCCACCGGCTGTGAGAGATAGAGCTGTCCATTTCCCCCTTGTACTTTTGGCAAAGCCTCGAGAGCTTCTTTAAGCGTCTTTTGAATAAGCTTAAGATCTCCCCCTGCTTTTTGGATAAGTGACGCCGCCAAGCCTTGGGCATCGTCTAACAACACTTTCAAGAAATGCTCCGGCATAAATTGCTGATGATCAGAAGCCAGAGCGTTATTTTGTGCTGATTGTAAAAACCCCTGCACGCGTTCGCTATATTTTTCTAGGTTCATTTTTTTCCTTTCTTGAGTCCGCTCTTTAAGCCCCACTTCTTGGTCATCGCCACGACCCTTTTGCTCTCTCTCAACACCCACCAAAAGCTCTCCCCAGCATGTCATAAAGACCGCCCCACCACACGAACACCAGAAACGTTAAAGCATGAAGAACTGTCGTGTTAAAATGAATATGGGTCGTCATCCAAACGAGTGCAAGAGCAAAGCATGAAAGAAAAAACAAAGCGAAGCAACGCGTGCGAAAAACCTCATAGAACCAGAAGATAGAACCCCAAGATTTTGCAAAAAAGCTTTCCCAAAAGTGCTCTTCCTCCCACTGCCCTTCTCCATTCACAAGACGCAGCTTCCCAATCCTCTCACTCTCTCAAACCACTGATCACCCAACATCCTTTCGCAGACATTGACTTTTATAAAAGGAATAAGCCATCCTCAACTTATTGCCAACATGACACATCCTTACGCATAAGATTTTTCTCATCTCCCCACGCCTAAAAAAGTTCCCAACCAGCAGCAATCACTTCCTC
Source organism: Bartonella tribocorum (assembly GCF_002777915.1). Lineage (GTDB taxonomy): Bacteria > Pseudomonadota > Alphaproteobacteria > Rhizobiales > Rhizobiaceae > Bartonella > Bartonella tribocorum_A. The sequence continues at coordinate 10,263 of NZ_NJGE01000016.1, forward strand.
TTCAAAAAGCAACATTATCCCAAAGGACAAAACGTCTCCCCCACTCTGTCAACAAAGGTCTATAAACAACAATCCAACTTCTTGCCCCCACCTTCAAAGATCCCTCCAAACGACGGTATTTCATCAGATGCAACAGAAAAATTTCACCCCCTCGCACCATTTTTCACGCAACCCTTTGCACCAACACTTTGACACTCCCTTCCTCACACCCTTTTTTGCCTCGTCACGCTTAAATATAAAAAGCAATTCGACCATCGGCATATTGCCAACATGACGCATCCTTACGCATAAGATTTTTCTCATCTCCCCACGCTCTCCTTTCCACCCCCTTCTTCCTCATTCCTCACACTCTCGTCTCCTCTCTCGTCTCCTCCATTCCCACCCCTTCCCAGCACCACAGCACTTCACACTCCTTTTCACCTCAACCTATCTCTCCATTCGCAAACTCTTTTCCCCTCTCTCTCCACCTTTCATTCCCTATCTCCTCCTCTCCAGTTAACACACCATCTCTTCCTTCCACTTTCCCCCTCGATGCACAAGCCCGTTCTCCTCAATCCTCTCACCCCCCATTCCACGCCATGATACACACCCACCAAACACCTTCAAATCCTCTACATCCCAAATCCTCTACACCCTAAAGCCTCCACATCACTTCCCCCTCCTTTTTACTTTTTTACGTTTTTATACTTTTACAGAAAATGGCAAATGAAATTTCTAAACCACCACCGAACAATCTCCTTGCTTAAAAATCCCCCCAAAGAACAAAACGCACCCCATACCGCTCCGTAAACAATTCTCATCCCCCCCACAAACTTCTGCCCCCATCAGCAAGTCACCATCTCCTCAAAAGGCGGTGCTGCACAAGGCACGATAAACAACCCCACCTCTAAAACATTCAACACCCGCTTGCACCCCAAAAGCATCCCAATGGGTAAAATCTATATGCCCAATATCGCCTCTCAAAAAGGAGATGTTACAGCATGATCGGATAATTCTTGCGATCCGCAAAATATTGTTGTTCTCCAAATGCTTTGATTTTTCTTGCCAATCTTCTGAAATTCCTTTATCTCTTAAAAGATATTTTGATCGTCTACGCACCGATCAAGAGGGAACTAAAAGCCCTAAACCCTAGCGTACCATTGAACCCACTCTTGTGGGTATCCCGGAATTCCGGGAGTTTTTGCTATGTCCAGGTGCTCAGCACTAAAAGCAAAAAAGCTGACTAGGGTTCAGTACTTTTAGACTCCCGGAATACCAATGCGAGGGCGCTCGCAGCCGGAGGGGGCACAAAGTGCAAACTAAAAATCCACATTTTCCAAATAAAAATCCAAATTTTATCGATATTTCGATAGGCACAAGAATTCGTCACAGACGCATAGCCATGGGGCTTTCTCAAAAAACATTAGGAAGCTTTTTAGGAGTGAGTTTCCAACAAATCCAAAAATATGAAAAAGGTTTAAATCGTGTCAGTGCAAAATGTTTGCTTGAAATCGCTCAAAAACTGCAAGTGCCGATGAGCTTTTTTTATGCCGATCTTTTAACAGCCGATCTTGCCACAAAAGAAGATCTTGTCTCACAAGGCAATCCCTCACATCATGATCAATACACCTACAGCGAAAAAGAACACGCCCTTTTAAAAAACTTTAGAGAACTTAAACCGAAAAAACAAAAAGCCATTTTATGGTTGCTCTCTGATTAGGCAAAAGCGCACGCCTCAACATGACGCGCTCATAGAGCCCTTTTGGTAAAATTGATGCCCCCTTAAAGAGCCGTATTTCAAAAGGCATGATAAACAACCTACCCCTAAAATATTCAACACCCGCTTGCAACCCCAAAGCACCCCAATGGATAAAACCTATAAGCCCAATATCGCCCCTCAAAAAGAAGTATCAGCATAATCGGATAATTCTTGCGATCCCCAAAATATTGTTGTTCTCCACATGCTTTGATTTTTCTTGCCAATCTTCTAAGATTATTTTATTAATAAGCTGTTTTTGATCGCATACGCAACGATCAATAGGGAGCTAAAAGCCCGAAGACTTGACACATAAATTTATCCCGCTTTGCGGGTATCCCGGAATTCCGGGAGATTTTGCTATGTCCAGGTGCTCAGCACTAAAAGCAAAAAGCTGAGTCAAGTTCAGTACTTTTAGACTCCCGGAATACCAATGCGAGGGCGCTCGCAACCGGAGGGGGCACAAAGTGCAAACTAAAAATCCACATTTTCCAACCAAAAATCCAAATTTTATCGACATTTCGATAGGCAAAAGAATTCGTCACAGACGCATAGCCATGGGGCTTTCTCAAAAGACATTAGGAAGCTTTTTAGGTGTCAGCTTCCAACAAATCCAAAAATATGAAAAAGGTTTAAATCGTGTCAGTGCAAAATGTTTGCTTGAAATCGCTCAAAAACTGCAAGTGCCAATAAGCTTTTTTTATGCCGATCTTTTAACAGCCGATCTTGCCACAAAAGAAGATCTTGCCTCACAAGGCAATCCCTCACATCATGATCAATACACCTACAGCGAAAAAGAACACGCCCTTTTAAAAAACTTTAGAGAACTTAAACCGAAAAAACAAAAAGCCATTTTATGGTTGCTCTCTGATTAGGCAAATGCATCCTCAAAGGTTATATTCGTCAATATCCCAGTCTAAAATTCCGATGCCTGATATCAACCGCTGCCACACAATGATATTTTACGGCACGATAAGGGTATCACAAAACCTCAAACGACAATGTTTTAGGGCCTCATAGAGAAACAAACATCAAAGTCTCGAGAGAAAGACTTCATCATTTCCACCTGAATTTTATCTAGCTTAATGGGTCTATCGTTTTCCTTCTTAAGCCAATTTTTCTTCCAATATTTCAGCATTATCTATTTCTTTTAGATGAACCAACACAGGATTTCATCTCTTATAAGTACGGAAATAATAACGCGTTACTCCAGCCTCATCATAATAGACAGTCGACAGAATACCTATATTTGTTGGCATTATTTGATAAGTCAACTTAACACCATTTTGGTATCTGTTTGGTTGATCTGTATAGATCACACAATATCCATTGCGTTGCAATAGATCGATAAATAAAGGCGTGAAATTATCTTCTATTTTATTTTTTTTCACAATAAGTGTTGTTCGAGCCGGCGGTAAAGAGTGTTTAAGATTGCGAACAAAATCATGAGCAATGAGTTGTATATCAACCTGCGTAACATGTTGATCAACATAACTTGATGAATAATTCAAAGATGCGCAACCAGCCACCAACATAAGCGGTAATGGTAATAAATATTTTGACATCTTCCCCCCTCTCTCATTGTATTTTTTCTGAGAAGCTCCTAGATCAAAAATAAGAGCAACCTTGCTAATAAAATAGTATTAACAATCTATTGGTTTGCAATCAAGTGATCGTCAATCAATTTTTCACGCGTTAAAAAAACGACCACCCTCTCTGAGAGCTCTCAAAGCTTATACTTAACATACAAAAATATATATTAAGCACGCAAAACACATGAGCAAGCATAGAAGCAGCAAATGAAATTTCTAAACCACCACCGAACAATCTCCTTGCTTAAAAATCCCCCCAAAGAACAAAACGCACTCCACACACCGCTCTGTAAACAATTCTCATCCCCCTCCAACCTCTTTCCCAACACCCCCCACCGTCAAAACCTCCCTCAAAGGACAGTACTGCACAAGGCACGACAAACAAACCCACGCCTAAAACCTTCAACACTCTCTCTTACAAAAAAGCACCCCAATGCGTAAAATCCATATGCCCAATATCGCCTCTCAAAAAGGAGATGTTACACATAATCGGATAATTATTGAGATCCAAAAAATACTTTCATTTTCCAAATATTTTCATTTTTCTTGCCAATCTTCTGAAATTCCTTTATCCCTTAAAAGATATTTTGATCGTCTACGCACCGATCAAGAGGGAACTAAAAACCCGAAAACTTGACACATAAATTTATCCTGCTTTGCGGATATCCCAAAATTCCGGGAATTTTTGCGCTGTCCAGGTGCTCAGCACTAAAAGCAAAAAAACTGACTAGGGTTCAGTACCTTTAACTCCCGGAATACCAACGCGAGGGCACTCGCAACCGGAAACGGCATAACACGACAAAAATATTTTCATTTTTCTTGCCAATCTTCTGAAATTCCTTTATCACTTAAAGAGATATTTTGATCGTCTACGCACCGATCAAGAGGGAACTAAAAACCCGAAAACTTGACACATAAATTTATCCCGCTTTGCGGATATCCCAAAATTCCGGGAATTTTTGCGCTGTCCAGGTGCTCAGCACTAAAAGCAAAAAGCTGACTAGGGTTCAGTACTTGTTACTCCCGGAATACCAATGCGAGGGCGCCCGCAACCGGCAACGGCATAACACGACAAAAATATTTTCATTTTTCTTGCCAATCTTCTGAAATTCCTTTATCACTTAAAAGATATTTTGATCGTCTACGCACCGATCGAAAGGGATTAAAGGTCCTAAACCCTAGCGTATAAAAATAGACCTACTATTGTGGATATCCCGGAATTCCGGGAGTTTTTGCTATGTCCAGGTGCTCAGCACTAAAAGCAAAAAACTGACTCGGATTCAGTACTTGTTACTCCCGGAATACCAATGCGAGGGCGCTCGCAGCCGGAGGGGGCACAAAGTGCAAACTAAAAATCCACATTTTCCAAATAAAAATCCAAATTTTATCGACATTTCAATAGGCAAAAGAATTCGTTATAGACGCATAGCCATGGGGCTTTCTCAAAAAACATTAGGAAGCTTTTTAGGAGTGAGTTTCCAACAAATCCAAAAATATGAAAAAGGTTTAAATCGTGTCAGTGCAAAATGTTTGCTTGAAATCGCTCAAAAACTGCAGGTGCCGACAGGCTTTTTTTATGAAGATCTTGTAGCCTCCGATCTTGCTACAAAAGAAGATCTTATCTCAGAAGGCAATCCTTCACATCATGATCAATACACCTACAGCGAAAAAGAACACGCCCTTTTAAAAAACTTTAGAGAGCTCAAGCCGAAAAAACAGAAAGCCATTTTATGGTTGCTCTCTGATTAGGCAAAAGCGCACCACTCCACATTCTTCGCTCATAAAGCCCTTTTGGTAAAATTGATGCCCCCTCAAAAGGCGGTGCTGCACAAGGCGCGATAAACAAGCCCACCCCTAAAGCATTCAACACCCGCTTGCAACCCCAAAGCACCCCAATGGATAAAACCTATAAGCCCAATACCGCCCTCAAACGTCAGTGCTTTTACGGTATAACAGAATAAAAACCAATATTCTTAATGAGTTACAACTGATCACACAACTAAAAGTAATTACATTTAACAGAGAGAGTAAAAAGGAAAGATGACCATGAAGACTGTTCTTTCTCCGCTAATTTCAGAATTCGAAACCGTGGAAGAGGAAACGGATTATACCGCGTGGTTGCGTGAAAAGGTAAGAGTTAGCCTTGCAAATCCTCATCCTACTATCTCACACGACGAAGTTATGGCTGAAATGGATAATATAATAGACCAAATTGAAGCTGAAAAAAAGAAGTCCTAATGTTACCCATTATCTGGTTGGCTTGTGCTCGCGATGATTTAAATAAAATTTTAACTTACATTGCTTATGAAAGTCCACCTGCTGCACGACGAATGAAGAAGCTTTTAGAAGATTCTGTACTCCCATTAGCTGAACATCCATACCTATACCGCCAAAGTGAGAAAGTCCCGGGATTACGAGAAGTTTTAGCCCATCCAAACTATCTTATATTGTGCAGAGTAACGAAAACACAAATAGAGATCACCTCTGTGGTACATGCTCGCCGTAAATTTCCTATCTCCACCTGACTTAATAACAATCTAGCGTCTCTCAAGCTCTAAGAAAAACTCTTTTTATACTGATATATCAACAAAAGAAAACGCCTCATATCGTGGTGATGAAAGTCTATCTATTTAAAGAAAAATACTTACTTTTAAAAAATTTTAGAGAGCTTAAACCTAAAAAACAGAAAGCCATTTTATGGTTGCTCTCTAGATTAGGCAAAAGCACCCTCAAACGTTATATTTGTCAATACCCCAGCTTAAAATTCCCATCCCCCACAAAGAGCAGTGTTTTAGGGCATGATAGGATAAATTTATCATAGAAGAGAAAAATGCGCTAAGCTTAAAAAGTAAGCCCCATTATTCCTATAACAATGACACCATCACGATCTTAACTGACAAGGTTAAGAAAGGAGTCTTGCTGAGAGCCCATTTTGCGTTAGCAGGTCTATTGCTAATTTATCAAATGAAACAAAGGTTTCACCGCCTAGCCAATGTCCCTCATAAGATATAATTCCATCAGCAAAATCTCCACCAGCCTCAAGCATAGCAAGCCCGGCTTCAACAGCTGGTCGATTCATGACGACATTACGCGTTGCAAGAAGATTACGAACCATCAAAGCAATCTCTTCTTTTGATAATTTTGCCCCGCGGCGGAGTATCCAAATAAGTTCACAAAGACAAGGCAAAGAAATAGCGATGAGAGAAGCTTCTCTTAAGATCTTACTTGCTATTTCACCTTGCTTTTTATCATCTTGTAAAACAGCGCGGGCCAAAACATTTGTATCTACAGAAATCTTCACTTTTTCCTCGCCCAACCAGAGACAGCAATTTCGTTCATTTCTTCCACAGTCAGTGTTTTTTTAACTTTTCCGGCAAATCGTCCAATAAAGCTATCAATTGTGCTTGTAGGCTGTGCTGCTTTTATACGAAGTTCACCACCTGGTAACTTTTCAAAGTTGATGCGCTCTCCTGGTTTAACACCAAGGTGCTGGAGTAAATCCCGCTTCAGCGTCACTTGTCCTTTTGCTGTAACAGTTAGTGAAGGCATAGAAAAATCCTCTTAATATAGATATCGTTATTAAGTATATATAAAAAATAATGAAAAATTCAATTACTTTTTAAAATTGCCAAAGCACTATAGAGCAGATCCTGAACATGAGGAATTGTAAGATATATTCGTTTTCATACCGGCAATATCTGATTACACCCGAAAAATAGGAGACCTTGAACTCCTCCCTGCATTAAACAACGGTGCTTTATGGCATAGGAGAATGTGTAGAATTGAAGATGATCATGTTTCATCTATCCACTAACACAAATGCGATCAATAGGAAAAGCTTTTAAAGCAGAAAAACACGCACCATTGAAAAAAAATGATGAGGCCGTAGGTTTTACGCATCCTCCGCCTTTTTCTTAAAACAGCAAAGGAATGCCCAATTAGTTGTCAAAATATCCTCGCTAAGTATTCCATACCCTCATATCGATCTCAAAGAACATTTTTTCACAAAAAAAGAGATAATTCTTAAGTTCCAAAAAATATTTTCACCTTTCCAATATCTTCATTTTTCTTGCCAATCTCCTGAAATTCCTTTATCACTTAAGAGATATTTTGATCGTCTACGCACCGATCAAGAGGGAACTAAAAGCCCTAAATCCGAGCGTACCATTGAACCCACTCTTGTGGATATCCCGGAATTCCGGGGGTTTTTGCTATGTCCAGGTGCTTGTCTGCACTAAAAGCAAAAAAACTGACTCGGATTCAGTACTTTTAGACTCCCGGAATACTCATGCGAGGGCGCTCGCAACCGGAGGGGGCACAAAGTGCAAACTAAAAATCCACATTTTCCAAATAAAAATTCAAATTTTATTGACATTTCAATAGGCACAAGAATTCGTCACAGACGCATAGCCATGGGGCTTTCTCAAAAAACATTAGGAAACTTTTTAGGAGTGAGTTTCCAACAAATCCAGAAATATGAAAAAGGTTTAAATCGTATCAGCGCAAAATGTTTGCTCAAAATTGCTCAAAAACTGCAAGTGCCAATAAGCTTTTTTTATGCGGATCTTTTAACAGCCGATCTTGCCACAAAAGAAGATCTTGTCTCAGAAGAAAATCTCTCGCACCGTGATCAAGACACCTACAGCGAAAAAGAATATTTGCTTTTAAAAAACTTTAGAGAACTCCAACCGAAAAAACAGAAAGCCATTTTATGGTTGCTCTCTGATTAGGCAAAAGCACACCCATCAACATAACCTGCTCATATATCCCCCTTAAAGTATCAATTTCAGATCACCCCCCTATTTTATGACACAACAAAATAAAAACGTTTTGATTTTTCTTGCCAATCTTCTGAAATTCCTTTACAAATTGAGACATGTTTTTGATCGTCCACGCAACGATCAAATAGGGAGCTAAAAGCCCGAACGCTCAGTACATAAATTTATCCCGCTTTGCGGGTATCCCGGAATTCCGGGAGATTTTGCTATGTCCAGGTGCTTGTCTGCACTAAAAGCAAAAAGCTGACTGAGCTCAGTACTTTTAGACTCCCGGAATACTCATGCGAGGGCGCTCGCAACCGGAGGGGGGCTTAAAGTGCAAACCAAAAATCCACATTTTCCAACTAAAAATTCAAATTTTATTGACATTTCAATAGGCACAAGAATTCGTTATAAACGCATTTCAATGGGACTTTCCCAAAAGGAATTAGGAAGCCATTTAGGTGTGAGTTTCCAACAAATCCAAAAATATGAAAAAGGTTTAAATCGTGTCAGTGCAAAATGTTTGCTCGAAATCGCTCAAAAACTGCAAGTGCCGATGAGTTTTTTTTATGCCGATCTTTTAACAGCCGATCTTGCCACAAAAGAAGATCTTGTCTCACAAGACAATCCCTCATACCGTGATCAATACACCTACAGCGAAAAAGAACACGCCCTTTTAAAAAATTTTAGAGAACTCCAACCGAAAAAACAAAAAGCCATTTTATGGTTGCTTTCTGATTAGGCAAAAGCGCACGCCTCAACATGACGCGCTCATAGAGCCCTTTTGGTAAAATTGATGCCCCCTCAAAAGGCGGTGCTGCACAAGGCGCGATAAACAAGCCCACCCCTAAAGCATTCAACACACACTTGCACAAAAAAGTACCCCAATGGGTAAAATCCATATGCCTCATATCGAACCGTAAAGATCAGTGTTTTACAGCATGATCGGATAATGAACCAACCGTCTTAGAAAAACAGCATGGAGAGATCAATGATCGTCCTCTAATGTCGTATTAGGGGGTATTAACGCTTTATTTTTCTTAATTTTTATAACGCCAATCATTCCAGTGAAAATAATGCAGGCAGACATCGTTAAAAAAGAGCTCATCAATCCCACGAGAGCAAAAAGCCCAGCAATAAGGCCAGACGCAGCTTCAGCAGAGTTTGCTAAAGTTGAAAAGGTTCCAAAACTCTTACCAAAATCTTCACGACGAGAATATAATTGAAGCGCTGAGACTAAACTAATATCCACAAATGCTCCTGTAAATCCTAAAACACAGGCAAACACAAGAAGCAATTTTAAATAAAGCATTGAAGCGAAAGGCATAAGGAATAGAACACCCCCATAAAGAAGCCAAAAGACCATAAGCTTTAATGATGTAACCTTGACGATAATTTTACGATAGGACAAACCACCGATAATCGTTCCAACAGCCATGAGAGAAAAAAGTGACCCCACAAAGCTTTCCTCTCCCCCCACAGACAGAACCAAAGCTGGAATTAAAAATCTTAAAATTGCACCCGTAAAGAGAATAGCAACCGACGAACCAACGAGTGTAATAAATAAATGTTTATTTTCAGTCGAAATATATTGAAGAAAAGAAGTGGTTTCTCGATAAATTTTTATAAAATTGAACGGTTTATTCTCGCTCGAGCTTAAATTCACGAGATTAAATAACACGATAATAGAGATAAAATAGGTACAAAAATCAAAAATAAGAACGGCTGATTTATTGGCAAAAAGAAGCAATAGGGAACAAACTAAAGGACCAATGACAGATGCCGTTTCGTCTATAATTTGTGCCAGACTATTGGCCTTTGTAAGATCCTTTTTTGCAAACATTTTCGGGATAGCCGCTTGAAAACTTGGTTGAAAAACACTTCTTCCTATCGTTGTACCTATGGCTGCCAAAATAAGCACAGTAATATGCGCAGTCCCTGTTATCGTGGTTATCAAAACGAATAATGAAGCAAATAATCTTACCAATTCACTTAAGATCATATTTTTCTTCAAAGAAAAATTATCCGCGAGCCACCCCCCTATAGGTCCAAAAAAGAGAAAAGGGATAAAGCGAAAAAAATACACAAGACCTGTAAAAAAGGCGTTATCTGTTAATTCTAAGACAAGTAAAATAAAAATAACTTCATAAGCATAATCGCCCACTTTAGAAATAAAGAGAGCAGAAAAAAGAGAGAATGGATTCTTTTTTAAAAATGACTTCATATCAACCATCCGATATTAAATTTTTCGATAGTTAAAGTTCCACGCGCCCTTTAATAAGATTGTTGATATGAACTTCAAAGAAACATACGATCAAATGATAAGCAGATTTTTAGGACATATGACCAGAAAATGACTGCAACGCTTTCCCCTCAAACCTCACCTCAATCACGCAAAACTCAGCAATTCCACCAACAAGCTTCCTAACACGCCGCAAAGCCTCCACAACCCCAAACCTACATACACAACGCAGAAATCCTTCACGTCACTTCCCCTTTCCTTTTTTACATCTCCCACGTTTTTACGCTTTTACATTTTTACAGAAATAAGCCAAACGAAACTTCCAAATCACCACACCACTTCTGTAAACAAAGATCTTTAAACAACGCCCCAGCTTCTTATCCCCCAAAATATTCCTTCACCCCCTTAAAAAAACATGTATCAGATAGGACCAAACCAACCCTTCCCCTCCTCAAACCTCACCTCAATCACGCAAAACGCACGCAGCATGCCACCAATGGCTTTCTAACATTCCGTTTTCTCATTCCCATCCTCACTCTCCTTAAAGTCTCTTTCAACTTCATGCCTTTTTCACCAACCCTACCCCCCTCAACTCAAATGTCCAGAGCCTTCCTGACACCCTCCAACTTCCTTAAAAAGCTGAGCACCCTCAAGACTCCTGCAACGCTTTCCCCTCAAACCTCACCTCAATCACGCAAAACTCAGCAATTCCACCAACAAGCTTCCTAACACGCCGCAAAGCCTCCACAACCCCAAACCTACATACACAACGCAGAAATCCTTCACGTCACTTCCCCTTTCCTTTTTTACATCTCCCACGTTTTTACGCTTTTACATTTTTACAGAAATAAGCCAAACGAAACTTCCAAATCACCACACCACGCCACTTCTGTAAACAAAGATCTTTAAACAACGCCCCAGCTTCTTATCCCCCAAAATATTCCTTCACCCCCTTAAAAAAACATGTATCAGATAGGACCAAACCAACCCTTCCCCTCCTCCTGCCTTACTTCAACACGTAAAGCTCATGCAATCTCCAGCATAGGAATACCCCTTCAGCAACAAAAAAACTCAAACATTATCTTTAGCCGCATCACCCATCCGCTAAAATTCAAGCTTCTTTTTAAATCCAGTACGCAAAGTATCCTCACTCACAGCCCCCACGCTAGAACACGACCTGCCTCTCTTCAGCGTCCATACAAAAAAGCTCTCTCAGCATTTTCTCCTTAAGAGACATGCCCCCTTCACTCTTCTTCATCACTAATCTGTGGAGGGGGTGGAAGGATATAAACCCCCGAAAGCCAACGATTAAGATCAATGGCGCGGCATCGTGTAGAACAAAAAGGATAAGCAGACTTTTGAGACATTTGACCACAAATAGGACAAGGATGCGGAGGACGGTGCTCTTTTGGCAAATTAGGTTCTTTTTGCTCAGAGAGCTTCTTTTGACTTTGAGACGTCTGTATTCTTTCCTCTTTCGTTAAATTTTCTTCTGTTTCTTTTTTTTTCATTTTACCTTATTTCATTTCTGCTTTGGGCTTTTTTGTGCTCTTTCTGGTGCTTTTTGCCCTGTATGGCTCTTGGCTTAAAATTTTTCTACGGCGTTTCTTCCACCCAATGCAGATAAAGTGGATAATGATAAGCGGTTAACAGATCGGCTGTTTCCGCCAAAGGCAATCCCACAACATTAGAATAAGATCCCGCGATATAGACCACAAAAGCCCCTGCTTTTCCTTGGATAGCATAGCCACCTGCTTTTCCTTGCCATTCTCCTGAAGCAAGGTAAGCCTTCATCATAGAAGAGGTTAAGCGCCTAAAACGAACACGACTTTCAACCAATTTTACGGTTATTTTCCCCCGTTCATTCAAAGCACAAACGGCACCATAGACCTTGTGCGCGCGTCCAGAAAGGAAACGTAAACATTCATAAGCCTCATCTTCGCTTTCTGGTTTGGGAAGAATGGTACGCCCAACAGCCACCACTGTATCAGCGGCCAAGATAATCATTTTCTGCCCAGACAATTTTTCTTGAACGTTGTGCAATTTTTCTTGGGTCTTCTGATTTTCTTGGGGCTTTTGATTTTCTTGAGCCTTTTGCGTGTACCAGTTTAAAATCTCTTGCGCTTTTAGCGCTTTTTCCTTTGCCAAACGTTTGGCAAGTTTTGCAGGATGTTCTTTTAATTTTGGTGTTTCATCAATATCGCTTGCATAAACCTGCTGAGGGTCAATCCCTATCTGCGCTAAAAGTGCCAAACGCCTTGGCGAAGCAGAGGCAAGCACCAAATGAATTTCTTCTCCAAGAGTTTCCGCCAAATGTTTTTTCCCCCACTCTCTTATAATTTTCATTTCCACCCCTTGCACAAACGGCTTTTCTCTTCCCCCGTCTTAAGCGCTCCGTTTTACGCGCCGCATTTTAAGCGCTATTAATCTCCTTATTCTTTTTTTGCACTGATTTGACATCTTATTCAAGGTCATTTTAAACATTCACCTTTTCTCACGCATCGAAGGCACCCTAAAAGTCTGTTAAAAATAACAGGAAAAATATTATGACTTTTACAAAAAAGTGCAAACCCTCCAACGAGGCTACTTATAGCGGTATGTAATGCGTCCTTTTGTCAAATCATAAGGGGTCATTTCGACCATAATTTTATCACCAGCCAACACGCGAATACGATTTTTTCGCATTCTTCCAGCGGTATGGGCAATAATTTCATGATCATTTTCCAGTTTCACACGAAACATCGCATTCGGTAAGAGTTCGGTAACGATACCAGAAAATTCTAAAACTTCTTCTTTTGACATAAACCATCATTTCCTTTACAATGCACATATTTTGTTAAGCTGTGCGTTATTTTCCAGCGTTCATACCTTATTTTCTTAAATTTGTGAATAAAAATTCATCAAAAAGAGAAAGGTTTTTCAAGTTTTCTTTTCTCTGTTCTCAAAAAACCTCACCTTACATTTTGAGCATGACAACTTTATTCCCCCAATTTTACTGACCCATTTCTTCCAATTTTACCCATTTCTTCCAATTTTTATGATGATCTTGGTTCACAGTGACAAGAGATTACGCTCAATCCCCAAACTTTTCTCTCCATATCTCTTGCTCTCCTCCATTTCTCTCACGCTCCCGTCAAAATATCCCCGCACTTAACATCGCTCTTCACTCAAACCTACCTCTCCATTTCAACTTATCTCTCCACGCACAAGACTCTCCCGTCATCCCCCTCACCCCAACTTATCTCTCCATTCACAAGACTTGTTCTCTCCAAAATCCTTCTCACCCCCATTTCATACCATCCTACAAACCCCATGCCCCCACCAACACACCACAAATCCCCCACAACGCATAAACCTTTCACGTCCTTCACTTCCCAGTCCTTTTTACACCTCCACGTTTTTACGCTTTTACACTTTTACAGAAAATGGCAAACGCAATTTCCAAACCACCACCGAACAATCCCCTTGCTTAAAAAATTCCCCCAAAGAACAAAACGCACTCCACACACCGCTCTGTAAACAATTCTCATCCCCCTCCAACTTCTTGCCCAGCATCCCCCACCGTCAAAACCTCCCTCAAAGGACAGTACTGCACAAGGCACGACAAACAAACCCACGCCTAAAACCTTCAACACTCTCTCTTACAAAAAAGCACCCCAATGCGTAAAATCCATATGCCCAATATCGCCTCTCAAAAAGGAGATGTTACACATAATCGGATAATTATTGCCGATACAAAAAATGATTTCATGTTTCAAATATTTTCATTTTTCTTGCCAATCTTCTGAAATTACTTTATTGATTAGCCTATGTTATTAATCGTCTACGCACCGATCAATAAGGGATAGTAAACCCTTAAACCCTAGCGTAAAAATGAGCCCACTGTTGTGGGTATCCTGGGATTCCGGGAGTTTTTGCTATGTCCAAGTGCTTTTCCGCACTAAAAGCAAAAAACTGACTAGGGTTCAGTACTTTACTACTCCCGGAATACCAATGCGAGGGCGCTCGCACTTGGCAGGGGTGCAAAGTGCCAACTAAAAATCCAGATTTTCCAACCAAAAATTCAAATTTTATTGACATTTCGATAGGCAAAAGCGCACCACTCCATATTATTCACTCATAGAGTCTTTTTGTAAAATTGATGCCCCCCAAAGGAGAGTGCTTCAAAAGGCGCGATAAACAACCTACCCCTAAAATATTCAACACCCGCTTGCACCAAAAAAGCACCCCAATGCGTAAAATCTATAAACCCAATATTGAAGCTCAAAGAGCAGTGTTTTACAACATGATCGGATAATTATTGCCGATACAAAAAATGATTTCATTTTCCAAATATTTTCATTTTTCTTGCTAATCTTCTGAAATTCCTTTATTGATTAGCCTATGTTATTGATCGTCTACGCACCGATCAATAAGGGATAGTAAACCCTTAAGTCCGAGCGTAAAAATGAACCCACTCTTGTGGGTGTCCCGGGATTCCGGGAGTTTTTGCTATGTCCAAGTGCTTGTCTGCACTAAAAGCAAAAAACTGACTCGGACTCAGTACTTTACTACTCCCGGAATACCAACGCGAGGGCGCTCGCACTTGGCGGGGGTGCAAAGTGCCAACTAAAAATCCAGATTTTCCAACCAAAAATCCAAGTTTTATTGACGTTTCGATAGGCAAAAGAATTCGTTATAGACGCATAGCCATGGGGCTTTCTCAAAAAACATTAGGAAACTTTTTAGGTGTCAGTTTCCAACAAATCCAAAAATATGAAAAAGGTTTAAATCGTGTCAGCGCAAAATGTTTGCTTGAAATCGCTCAAAAACTGCAGGTGCCGATAGGCTTTTTTTATGCCGATCTTTTAGCCTCCGATCTTGCCACAAAAGAAGATCTTGTTTCAGAAGAAAACCTTTCATACTGTCATCAAAACATCTCCAGCGAAAAAGAATATTTGCTTTTAAAAAACTTTAGAGAGCTTAAGCCCAAAAAACAAAAGGCAATCTTATGTTTGATTGTCTCATGAGATAAAAAACACACCTTTAATTTTTATTGCTAATCTTCTAAAATTCCTTTACCATTTAAAGGATATTTTGATCGTCTACGCACCGATCAAGAGGGATTAAAGGTCCTAAATCCGAGCGTAAAAATGAACCCGCTTTGCGGGTATCCCGGGATTCCGGGAGTTTTTGCTATGTCCAGGTGCTTGTCTGCACTAAAAGCAAAAAAACTGACTCGGATTCAGTACCTTTAACTCCCGGAATACCAACGCGAGGGCGCTCGCAACTGGAGGGGGTGCAAAGTGCCAACCAAAAATTCAAATTTTCCAACTAAAAATCCAAGTTTTATTGATATTTCAATAGGCAAAAGAATTCGTTATAGACGCATAGCCATGGGGCTTTCTCAAAAAACATTAGGAAACTTTTTAGGTGTCAGTTTCCAACAAATCCAAAAATATGAAAAAGGTTTAAATCGTGTCAGTGCAAAATGTTTGCTTGAAATCGCTCAAAAACTGCAAGTGCCGATAGGCTTTTTTTATGCCGATCTTTTAGCCTCCGATCTTGCTACAAAAGAAGATCTTGCCTCACGAAGCAATCCCTCACATCATGATCAATACATCTCCAGCGAAAAAGAACACGCCCTTTTAAAAAACTTTAGAGAGCTTAAACCGAAAAAACAGAAAGCCATTTTGTGTTTGCTTTCTGATTAGGCAAAAGCGCCCCACTCCACATTATTCGCTCATAGAGCCCTTTTGATAAAATTGATGCCCCCTCAAAGAGCAATGTTCCATCAGGAGCAATAAACAAGCCCCATTCCTTCACACCATCCTTTCCTCCTCACGCACGCCATTCTCATTCCCCTCGCATCAATACACTCTCCGTCCTACCTCTCCCTTCCAACTTATCTCTCCATTCACAAGACTTGTTCTCTCCAAAATCCTTCTCACCCCCATTCCACACCATAATACACGCTCAACACACCCCAAAACCTCTACAACCCATGAATCCTCCACATCCTTAACTTTCCGATCCTTTTTACAGATTCACATTTTTACGCTTTTGCATTTTTAAAGAAATATCTGTACAAAATGATTGCAGTATCACGTTTTAGGCAAACGCCTTTAAAATCTCGCACCCATTTTCACTTAAATCCCCCCTATTCTCAACGCAACCATAGAGATAAACTGGTCCATTATTTTATTGGCCAGCTCTAAAATGTTGCAACAACCCTTAGCGCTTAAAACGACTCATAAAAGACATGCCTTTTATGTACAGTTTTTACCCATATGGCCCCCACCCATAATGCGCCAGCAAGTGATTTGAATTGATTCAAGATAAGAGAGCTTATGATGAGAAATCTTACTATATCCAACGTTGTCATTCACGTTGAAAAGGATTACTGATCTTTATAAGTCAAAGCATTCGATGAAAAAGTATCACCATCAAAACATTCATTCTTTTTTAAGATAAAGGCTTTTTTAAGATAAAGGCTTCACAGAGAAAAAACACATCTAGAAAGAAAATAAAAAAAAAGGTTTGTCTTTTATAAACAAACCTCTACAGAAAATTATCGAGATAATTTTCAAAATTTCAAACTACTCCCTCCAAAAGTATATCAAATACTTCAGAAGCACCAAAATGAATATGGAGTTTTATTTAACACAATGTTAAGAAAAATCAAGGGAAAAAAATTATTATCATGAATGCGCCCTTAAAAACCCCTCTAGCCACGTGACAATCTAACAGCCAAGACAAGCTCCCTCGCGCGCGCCCTTCAACACCGTTTAAAAATCACGCGCGATTCAAAAAAACCTCCAAGGCAAGTTTTTCTTTAACTAAAGACCAATCGCAAACACGTCCAAAAGCCAATTTCTCAATCAAAGACCACTTTGAAAAGATCAAAGATCTTGATAAACCATTGCTTCAATAAAAAAGAAGCGGATTTTTCAACATCTCCGCTTCTTTAACCGCAAAATTATGATGAGGGATAATTAAAAAAATTCAAAACTATGAAGGGAACCAACTTGATAACAATTCATACCGAACAGGATCATCAGCGCATTGTCCGCCACCACATTCCAGTATGGTTGAAATCAAATTTGCCGCAATTAAAAACACAAATAAGAAACTTGCTGTTTTGCCCAAGATTGGAAAAGCAGAAAATTCTTTAAACTTATGTGCCAATTCACCTAAAATCATGACGAATGCAACAGCAAAGATACAAAGGACAGAGATAATGAAAGCCCAAGTATAAAAATGCAATCCAAAGAACGTTGAACCATATCCCAGATCATCAGGTGTGATATGCAAAAATACCTGCCGTGCAGCAACAGCACTGGTTACCATACAACCGATAATAACCATGCCATAATGGGTATTTTTCACCTTATGGTGAATATTGAGCAAGAACCCACATCCTGCTAACATCAATCCAACGCGTTGCAACAAACAAAGGGGACAAGGTAACTCAAATTTTACCAATTGATAATAAAAAGCGACCACCAAGACGATAGACAATCCAATCAGTCCTAGCGTATTCATAAAAATGACGAAATGAGGATTTTTTTGTTCAACATTTTCCATGGACATTCTCTCAAAAAGATAAATTTAAAGTAGAAGTTGCGTGATGATTAAACGTAAGAAGAATAACAACAAACAAAACAGCCCATAAAATATAACTTATATTTTTTTTGCCATACAGCGTTGTTATTGCAGTGCCTAAAGCGATTAAAAATGGGAAAAACATAACTTTCAAATCTCCTTATCTAAATATTTGGGTATTTAACTGTTATTTCTTATTGCAAGAATTCAACATATTAAAAAATTGGGCAAAAAAGAGACAATGGATTTATTATTCACAATTCATCCTTCACTTTAATATTGGCGTTATATTTATGGTCTTGGCGTTACATTTGTGTGAAGAAATGATGAAAGATATCATTGCTTTAAGATGCTTCTGAATAAAAGCGCTTAAGCGTTGATTATCTGCGTTTTTTATCTCAGCAATTATTTAATATTTAAAGAGCTTATTTTCCCCCCATACCAGAACAGCAAAGTAAAAAGCCTTTAAAATAAAAGATATCTCTCTGTTATTTTTCTCAAAAAATATCCTTATTTGCAACGTACTTTTGCCATAAAAATCTCTTTTTTGCTCTAAACAGTGTTTCAAATTGCACCATATTTAAAAATATATGGTAAGGATATTTATTTTAGCAACAAGAAATGAGACATTTTCTCAAAAAAAACCTTCTACTTAAAAAGCCTTTGTCCAGCCTATATTTCCAGCCTATATTTTTTTACTTTTTGCTTCAAAGTAAACGACAGCTCGCTGCTTAATCTTCCCCCATCCAACAAGTTTCACACCACAAACTCCAAAGAACAATGCTTCACGAATCTTCAAGAGAGTATATTTGCGTTGCTGTATCGCCCTTTAAATTTTAACCGTTCAATCTTATTTAAGGAAAACGCTCTCTCTGCCAGAGATTGGCTTTGCAATGAAACGATAAAACTCTTAAAAAAATAATGGTAAAGAATCGCCTTGAATCTTTGAAAAGGATAGAGAATGATGAAAAAATCATGTGATGTTGCGATTTTAATGGGAAGCCAATCGGACTGGAAAACGATGTGCCATAGTGCAGATATTTTGACGAATCTTGGCATTTCTCATAGTTCGCATATTGTCTCCGCCCACCGAACCCCTGAACGCCTTTACCAATTTGCAAGAGAAGCAAAAGCCGCAGGTTTTAAAATTTTAATTGCCGGCGCTGGTGGTGCAGCACATCTTCCTGGTATGCTTGCAGCGCTCACGCCTCTTCCTGTTTTTGGTGTTCCAGTGCATTCACAATCTCTCTCTGGTCAAGACTCTTTGTTTTCAATCGTACAAATGCCAGCAGGAATACCTGTTGGCACGTTAGCCATTGGCAAAGCAGGCGCCATTAATGCCGCCCTTTTAGCTGCAGCCGTTATAGCCGTTTACGATCATGATCTCGCTCAACGATTAGACGATTGGCGTCAGCAACAAACAGCCCATGTCGCCCTAACACCTGTAACAGAGGTTTAAAATGACATCGTTTTCCAACACACTCACTTCATCCAGCACCCCCATACCCTCCAGCACCTCCACGCCGTCCAACATCCCTCCTTCATCTAAAATTATCCCCACATCCTCTAGCACCCCCACGCCGTCCAACATGCTTCCCCCAGGCAGCGTCATTGGTTTGATCGGCGGCGGACAATTAGCACGCATGCTCGCCATAGCGGCCGCAGAATTAGGATTTCGAACGGTTATTTTTTGCCCTGAATCCGATTGCCCAGCAGCTCAAACAGCCAACACCCATATTATTTCCTCCTATGATGATCCATCAGCCTTAGATGAATTTGTTGCTCAGTGCGATGTTGTCAGCTATGAATTTGAAAATCTTTTGCTTGAAACGGTTCAATATGTAGAAAAAAGCAAGCCTGTTTATCCTTCTTCCAAAGCCTTAGAGATCGCACAAGATCGACTTTTTGAAAAACAATTTTTACGCGATCAAGGAATCAGTACTGCCTCATGGCATGCTATTGATGATTCTTCTTCTCTTGTTTCTGCTCTTGAAACCTTAAGCGGGCGTGGTCTTTTAAAGACGCGTCGTTTTGGTTATGATGGGAAAAACCAGATCAAGCTTGATCGCCCTGATGAACAAACCCTTGAAGACGCCTTCAATGCTTTTGAGAAACAGCCGTGTATTTTGGAAGAGATTGTTCCTTTTTTATCGGAAATTTCGGTTCTCTCGGCGCGCACAAAGCAAGGGGAGCATATTTTTTATGATTGTCCTGAAAACCAACATAAAAACGGGATACTCCATAAGTCCTTTGTTCCATCCCATATTCCCCTTAAGGTACAAAAAGCCGCGCAAGATATCAGCGCGACAGTGATGGAATCCCTTGATTATGTTGGTGTTCTTTGTATTGAATTTTTTGTCTTAACAGATGGCCGTCTTTTAGTGAATGAATTAGCACCGCGTGTGCATAATTCTGGTCATTGGACGCAAAAGGCATGCATCACTTCACAATTTGAACAGCATATCCGTGCTATTTGTGGTCTTCCCTTAGGCAGCCCTTATCGCCATAGTGATTGCCAAATGACAAATCTTCTTGGAAACAATTTGAACACTTTAAAATATTTTCTCACGCAAGAGCACACTTCGATCCATTTATATGGCAAAAGAACTGTCCAACCCCACCGCAAAATGGGCCATGTCATCCAATTAACGGGACCAGCCAGCAGATCTTAACCCCCGATATACAAACGCTTTTTCACACGTTTTTCCCAATGAACTAAAAAAAAACAACACCACCGCCCACATCAACATCCAGCAGCTGAACAGCGTCTCTAAACCCTTCAATTCTTAATCACCCACCCTTGACAGGGGCCCCCTTATAAGCCCTGTTCTTTTAAAAACACCCCTTCCCTCTTAAAAGACAAAAACCCACCCCGCCCTAACAATCCAGCGACTGAACAGGGCTCCTAACCTTTCAACTCTCCTCACTGACAAAAATTATTTCTTCAAAACTGAGAAGCTTTTAGCTTGTTTTTCACTCTTTAATCCTTCTTCTCCTTTTTGCTTAAATATTTTTACCCTAAAGACAACCCCTCAAGACAACCCCTCAAGGCAACCCCTCAAAGACAACCCCTCAAGACAGCCTTTTTATCACAGAGAGACCCTTGACAAGAATAAAGCTTCTTGTTAAATTCGCCTTACTTTTTTACAATTTTCACTTGTTCGTTGTGCTAATGAAGTGTGTTAATACGTACCTTTAAGGTGCGTTTTTATTTTTGTGATCACAGTGAAAAAGTGTATCGTGTAATGTTGTGATGCAACTATGATATCATAATGCAATATTCATGCGATAAGCAGTATATTGTTTTATTGGGGTTATGATTCATAGTGCGTTTTTAACATTGTGTTAAATTTTAACGTTGTTTTATAATTTTAACATTGTGTTATAATGAATTGTGATATTGTGTTAGGTAAGCTGTTTAAACGGTGAAGATGATGAAAATTAAAAATTCGCTTAAAGCACTAAAGGAGCGCCACCGTAACAATCGTTTGGTGCGTCGTAAGGGGCGTGTTTATATCCTCAATAAAACGAATCCACGTTTTAGAGCACGTCAGGGTTAATTTTTTCAAAGTGAATATTTTTATGCCTACAAGAAGTAGGCATTAGAAATTTTCTTTTGAGATTTTTTTTGGGGGTTATAAGTCCGTTTGTTACGAGTCCAGTGTTTGATCATGTTTCGTGATTTATCTTTTGAGGGCTTGTTTTTATGGATCTTTCTATTTTAAAAGCTTTTTGGTTTTTTCAGGTGCGTTTTTTTTGTATTTTCCAACGCACTCTTTTTCTTTCTTTTATGGGCATTTTTTGTTTCATTTCTTCTGGTTATGGGCAAAATCCTCCTTCCCTTCCTGAAGATCGCCCTTCTCCTCAATCGCTTTTACCGTTAGATGATCTCATTCCCAATTCTCCTCCCTCTTCCGCAGTGCCTTCTGATTCATCAGCGATAATTCTTGAAGATTTTGACTCAGAGCCGCTTTCTCATGTTGACAGAATAAAGCAACGCAAAGAAGCGGAAATTTTACGTTTATTGAAAGAATTGAAATATTGTGCTGATGTTGCAAAGGCAAAAAAGATCAGTCAACAACTTCAACATTTATGGTCTCAATCGGGAAGCGAGACGATTGATCTTTTAATGTCATGGGCTGAAAATGCAATCAACCGCGACGATTATGGGCTTGCGCTTGATTATATCGATAATGTTCTTGCACTTTTACCCACTCACGCTGAAGCGTGGATAAGACGCGCTTGGGTTCACATTCAACTGAATGATTTCAAACTTGCCATGCTTGATCTCAATCATGCTCTTGAACTTGAGCCGCGCAACTACATTGCCTTTTTTGAACTAGGCGTTACCATGGAAGCAACAGAGCGTCCAGAACTTGCGCTCAAAGCTTATGAGGCGGCATTAAGTTACTATCCACAAATGCTCAGGCTTCAAAAACGCATTGAGGCTCTGTTAGATGAACAGTCACCACAAGCTCTTTGAACACATCGTGCATAAACAAAATCCTTAACCCATCCTCCAACCTTGGATAAGACGCGCTTGGGTTCACCTTCAACTGAATGATTTCAAACTTGCCATGCTTGATCTCAACCATGCTCTTGAACTTGAACCGCGCAACTATATTGCCTTTTTTGAACTAGGCGTTACCATGGAAGCAACAGAGCGTCCAGAACTTATCGCTCAAAGCTTATGAGGCGGCATTAAGCAACACTCCACAAATGCTCAGGCTTCAAAAACGCATTGAGGCTCTGTTAGATGAACAGTCACCACAAGCTCTTTGAACACATCGTGCATAAACAAAATCCTTAACCCATCCTCCAACCTTGGATAAGACGCGCTTGGGTTCACCTTCAACTGAATGATTTCAAACTTGCCATGCTTGATCTCAACCATGCTCTTGAACTTGAGCCGCGCAACTCCATTGCCTTTTTTTAACTTAGTCCATAACCATGGAAGCAACAGAGCATCCAGAACTTATCGCTCAAAACTTATGAGGCGGCATTAAGCAACACTCCACAAATGCTCAGGCTTCAAAAACGCATTGAGGCTCTGTTAGATGAACAATCACCACAAGCTCTTTGAACACATCGTGCATAAACAAAATCCTTAACCCATCCTCCAACCGTGGATAAGACGCGCTTGGGTCCACCTTCAACTGAATGATTTCAAACTTGCCATGCTTGATCTCAACCATGCTCTTGAACTTGAGCCGCGCAACTCCATTGTTTTTTAACTTAAAGCCATAACCATGGAAGCAACAGAGCATCCAGAACTTATCGCTCCATTCACAAGCCTCTTCCCACCATAACCTTTCTCTCACCCCATTCCACGCCATGATACACATGATAGATGACCCAACACGCCCCAAAACCTCCACACCCCATACACCCTCGAAATCCTATACAATGTATAAACCTTCCACGTCCTTCATTTTCCCTTACTTTTTTACGTCTCCACGTTTTTACGCTTCACCATTTTTACAGAAAAGGACAAACGAAAGCGCTGCTCTGTAAATAAAGTTCAGGGCTTCATCAGAATACATAGACAAGCCCACCGCTAAAATATTCTACACACGCTTACAAAAAAACTAAATTGTAAAATCTATTGTCCAATATCAACCTGAAAGAGCGGTGTTTTACAACATGATCGGATAATTCTTGAGATCCCAAAATACTTTCATTTTCCAAATATTTTCATTTTTCTTGCCAATCTTCTGAAATTACTTTAGTAATGAGGCAATTTTGATCGTCTACGCACCAATCAAGAGGGGTTAAAAGCCCTAAGTTCAGTACATAAAAATCGATACCACTTTACTGGTATCTCCCGGATTCCGAGAGCTTTTGCTATGTCCAGGTGCTCAGCACTAAAAGCAAAAGGCTGACTGAACTCAGTGCTTTTAACTCTCGGAATACCAATGCGAGGGCGCTCGCAACCGGAGGGGGTGCAAAATGCCAACTCAAAATCCAAATTTTCCAACTAAAAATCCAAGTTTTATTGATATTTCAATAGGCAAAAGAATTCGTTATAGACGCATAGCCATGGGGTTTTCCCAAAAAACATTAGGAAGCTTTTTAGGTGTCAGTTTCCAACAAATCCAAAAATATGAAAAAGGTTTAAATCGTGTCAGTGCAAAATGTTTGCTTGAAATCGCTCAAAAACTGCAAGTGCCGATAGGCTTTTTTTATGCCGATCTTTTAGCCTCCGATCTTGCTACAAAAGAAGATCTTGCCTCACGAGGCAATCCCTCACACTGTCATCAAAACATCTCCAGCGAAAAAGAATATTTGCTTTTAAAAAACTTTAGAGAACTCCAACCGAAAAAACAGAAAGCGATTTTGTGTTTGCTTTCTGATTAGGCAAAAGCGCCCCACTCCACATTATTCGCTCATAGAGCCCTTTTGATAAAATTGATGCCGTCTCTTAAAAGGCCGTGTTCTATCGCGCGCAACAAGCAAATCCTATACACCATTCTTCATGCATCCTTTCCCCTACCGCCTTTTGTACCCACCATCCTAACCTGTTGAGACGTATTCTTTCCCTCCTCTATTCCCCACACACTCTTCTTGCCAATCAAGGCTCTTAACAGACCTCTTCATCCCCTCTTACGCTCCACTTATTCCCCTAAAAAATCCTCTCATCCCATTCCACACCATGTGATACACATGATAGATGGCCCCACACACCCCAAAACCTCCACACCCCATACAGCCCCGAAATCCTATACAATGTATAAACCTTCCACGTCCTTCACTTTCCCTTACTTTTTTACGTCTCCACGTTTTTACGCTTCACCATTTTTACAGAAAAGGACAAACGAAAGCGCTGCTCTGTAAACAAAGTTCAGGGCTTCATCAGAATACATAGACAAGCCCACCCCGAAAATATTCTACACACGCTTACAAAAAAACTAAATTGTAAAATCTATTGTCCAATATCAACCTCAAAAAGCGGTAGTGCATATATAGAATAAAATACGTGTTTCATTGATGAGCCAATCATTCAGAAGCAACACCAATCATTTAGAAGAAACAATTGACAAAGAACTGTTCACCCACATCCTGATCCCCAATAAACAGCATAATCCAACCACGCCAGAAAGAAGGAATAACTTACCCGAAGAAGTGTGACTTAAAACAAATGCTCCAAGAAACGGTGCCCCCAACATTGCTAAATTTTGGATAGACTGCACCCATCCAGAAGCGATCCCAATTTGTTCATTGAAATTGGTTACCAGATAAACATTAGAAGATATTGAAAAGCGCGCACTGACCATTCCAATGAGTAAAAAACAAAGTAACAGAGTTTCGATATGAAGTAAATCAAAGTAAAAAAAGCACACTGAGATCACGACAAAACAAACCATTGTTGACATAGCTGGCATTAACAATTCCGATATTTTGCCTGTAAGGGGTTTATGCTTTGATTTTTTCACACTCCAAAACCCATAGAGAAAATTACCAATCGCTGAAGCAGATACCAGCATTCCAAGAGTCTGTTTATTCAGTTTCATTGTGCTGAGAATAACGGGCAATTGATTATTCACCATAAAGACCATGGCAAAATAAATGAACATCACCCCCACATAGGCATACCAAGCTGTCCCATAAAGCCTCTGCTGTAGTTTCGTGGTGTTCGCTTTTTTTATTCTTAGCGACGAGACAGGTTGTGCACCGAGATAACAAAAGACGATAAAGCCTAGGAATGTCAAAAATCCCGAAAATAATAAGGTATATGTCTCTGACAAAAGTGCAGACAGAGCACTTCCCAAAGCAGGTCCGATCATCTTTGCTGCGCTATTGATCATATTAAGCACAGAATAGTAACGGCTCCGTTCATGTTCAGGGACAGAATTCGCACTGAGAACGGAAATTGCTGGAAGAGCAATACTATTGAATGTTGCTCGAATGACAGCCAAGACAATAAATCCTTGCAGACTCGTCGCCATCAATAAAACGACAGTACACAGTGCTCGTAACAGCAATGACGCCCGCAACCAATGGATCATAGAAGGATGACTGACCAACATTCCAATTGGCTTTGACAAAACAATCCCAGGGAATAACGTTGCTGCTCCAATAAAAGCGACATCATATTGATCAGCTTTCCAGAAAAACACAGATACGGTCAAAATCACGATGTAATCAATCCACCCCCCAAATGATACGATACCATCCCCCAATAAAAGCACCCGCAAGCGATTTTTTGTTGCTGCATCTACTTGCACCAAAATACGACTCCTGCTTTTTCGTCCGCAGAACTGATTGGATTTTTGCTTCTTTCTTGCACCCTAAAAGCATCAAGAGCCTTCTGACAACGTGGCAATTGCCCCTCATCAATGATAACAAAACCAGCAGTAACCATGACAGTGCACAACAGCAATGCTGTTCTAATGATTTTGTTCATAGATCCCCCTTCTGTCTTTCAAATTTTAACGTTTAAGCATACTTTAAAAATTCTGCAACGCTATAGATTTTTCACACCCAACAATGCTAAAAAGACCATGTTGCCATAAATACACTGTCTCCACAATTAAGATACCAAAGTGGATAAATCCGCTGTAACTATTTGAATAGTTTAATATTTTTTGTAAGATTCCCCGCTATTTGGATATCTTTCGTAGATCAATCAGTTTTTATTATATCTTCCATACCCCTTTTGCAATATGTGGCTGTAGCGTTATACATGCAATTGAGTTTTATAGAAATATTTTCATTTTTCTTGCCAATCTTCTGAAATTACTTTATTGATTAGGTCTGTGTTTTTGATCGTCCACGCACCGATCAAATAGGGAGTTGAAGACCCGAAAACTCGTACATGAATTTGCCCCGCTTTGCGGATATCCCGGAATTCCGGGAGCTTTTGCTATGTCCAAGTGCTTTTCAGCGCTAAAAGCAAAAAAGCTGATTCGAGTTCAGTATTTTCAACCTCCCGGAATACCAATGCGAGGGCGCTCGCACTTGGCGGGGGTGCAAAATGCCAACAAAAAATCCAAATTTTCCAACTAAAAATCCAAGTTTTATTGACGTTTCGATAGGCAAAAGAATTCGTTATAGACGCATTGCCATGGGGCTTTCTCAAAAGGCATTAGGCAGCACTTTAGGTGTCAGTTTCCAACAAATCCAAAAACATGAAAAAGGTTTAAATCGTGTCAGTGCAAAATGTTTGCTTGAAATCGCTCAAAAACTGCAGGTGCCGATAGGCTTTTTTTATGAAGATCTTGTAGCCTCCGATCTTGCCACAAAAGAAGATCTTGCCTCACGAAGCAATCCCTCACACTGTCATCAAAACATCTCCAGCGAAAAAGAATATTTGCTTTTAAAAAACTTTAGAGAACTTAAACCTGAAAAACAGAAAGCGATTTTGTGTTTGATTGTCTCATAAGATAAAAAACACACCTTTAATTTTTATTGTAAATCTTTTGAAATTACTTTATGACTTAAAGGGTAACTTTGGTCGTCTACGCAACGATCAATAGGGATTTGAAAACCCGAAGACTTGACACATAAATTTATCCCGCTTTGCGGGTATCCCGGAATTCCGGGAGATTTTGCTATGTCCAGGTGCTTGTCCGCACTAAAAGCAAAAAGCTGAGTCAAGTCAGTGTTTTCAAACTCCCGGAATACCAACGCGAGGGCGCTCGCACTTGGCGGGGGTGCAAAATGCCAACTAGAAATCCAGATTTTCCAACTAAAAATCCAAGTTTTATTGACGTTTCGATAGGCAAAAGAATTCGTTATAGACGCATTGCCATGGGGCTTTCTCAAAAGGCATTAGGCAGCACTTTAAGAGTGAGTTTCCAACAAATCCAAAAATATGAAAAAGGTTTAAATCGTGTCAGTGCAAAATGTTTGCTTGAAATCGCTCAAAAACTGCAAGTGCCGATAGGCTTTTTTTATGCCGATCTTTTAGCCACCGATCTTGCTACAAAAGAAGATCTTGCCTCACGAGGCAATCCCTCACACTGTAATCAAAACATCTCCAGCGAAAAAGAATATTTGCTTTTAAAAAACTTTAGAGAGCTTAAACCGAAAAAACAGAAAGCCATTTTGTGTTTGCTTTCTGATTAGGCAAAAGCGCCCCACTCCACATTATTCGCTCATAGAGCCCTTTTGATAAAATTGATGCCGTCTCTTAAAAGGCCGTATTCTATCGCGCGCAACAAGCAAATCCTATACGCCATTCCTCATGCTGCCATTTCCAGCAATCCCCAACAAGGATGAAAAAACCCTTCTAAAAAACTTTATAAAAAATTAAGAAATTGCGGTTATTTTATCTCTAGCAGAAATTGTGAAATTGTTTTATATTGAAGGGGGTGTTCTGCGCTTCTCGACAGGAAATAACGTATTCCTGAGACCTTAGTGATCTCCAAGGGAGCTGTCCCTGATTAAGCCCGTGGGCTTTTTCATATGGCGCCCACCTATTTGTATAGGTTCCCGGGGTCAACTTTTTCCATCGGCTGTTGTGGATCACCTTTTTTGCATCATTTTTTACACCGATAAAACTTTTTTGCATCCATAAAATTTTCCCCCCAAATTGACCATGCTCTAAAATTGATCATACGCTCAATTGACCATACCCTTTTGCATAAATCTCCCTTTTCTATCCCCCCTCTTTTATGAGACAAAGAGCAACAGACTCTTTTCATAAGATCAAAATAACGATAGGCTTGAACTTATGAGATTTGCAAACAGCCGAAAAAAAAGAATAACCCTCGGTAAGATAGTTCATCCCTTCGCACGTGAGCAGCGCAAGAGTGGTTTATCGCGTCGTGAAGCTCTTTCAAAAGAAGAGCCTGCCCTGTTTTTCACACGCACCCTACTTGTTTCAGGCACACGGGCTCTTGTCCATAAAGCGATTTACAAAATGCCAACAATGGCTACAATGGGGAAAATGGCAGCAGCTTAATAATTTGGCAAAAAAATGACTCCAAGTTCCCCTTTTGAAACAGTTTCATCCCTTCGCACGTGAGCAGCGCAAGAGTGGTTTATCGCGCCGTGAGGTTCTTTCAAAAGAAGAGCCTGCCCTGTTTTTCACACGCACCCTACTTGTTTCAGGCACACGGGCTCTTGTCCATAAAGCGATTTACAAAATGCCAACAATGGCTACAATGGGGAAAATGGCAGCAGCTTAATAATTTGGCAAAAAAAATGACTCCAAGTTCCCCTTTTGAAACAGTTTCATCCCTTCGCACACAACAGCGCAAGAGTGGTTTATCGCGCCGTGAAGCTCTTTCAAAAGAAGAGCGTGCCCTGTTTTCACAGCGCGCTTGTCACCACTTTATTGAAACTCTCGAAAAAAAGGGGACCGATTTTTCACGCCTCATTTTGGCAGGCTATTGGCCCATCAAATCGGAAATTGATCCACGCCCTCTCTTGGAAACGATAGCATCACGCGGTGGGCGCCTAGCCTTACCAGCTGTGCTTGATGCCACCACCATGATTTTCAGAGCATTTTCGCTGAACACGCGACTCGAGCCCATGCGTTTTGGTACCTTTGGTCCAGGTGCAGACAATGCTGTTGTTATCCCCAATATGATTATTGTTCCGCTTTCAGCGTTTGATCGTCACTGTCACCGTCTTGGCTATGGAGGGGGCTATTATGACCGTTCGGTTGAATCCCTTGAAAAACAAGGACATAAAATGACCTTATGGGGCATAGGATTTTCGTGTCAGGAGGTTTCCTCTATTCCCAGAGCCGAACATGATCTACAGGTTCAGGGAATTTTTACAGAAAAAGGTTTCTTAAAATGTTAAAATGTGATTAAAACGCCTATGAGATTTTTATTTTTGGGTGACATCGTTGGGAACACAGGCTGTAAAGTTGTCTTTGAGCATCTTCCTCAACTGATTGAGAAATGGCAGCTTGATTTTGTTGTCGTAAATGGCGAAAATGCCTCTAATGGTTTTGGTCTCAAGCAAGAGACGTATCAAGATCTTTTATTAGCAGGTGTTGATGTTGTCACCACTGGCAACCATGCTTTTTCCCACAAAGAAGCCTTACAGTATGCGCCTGAGAGTGATCGTTTTTTACGTCCTGCCAATTTCTTGAAAGACACTCCAGGAAGGGGTGTAGGTGTTTTTACAGCGAAAAATGGGGCGCGTGTTCTTGTTGCCAATTTGTTGGGCAGTGTTTTTATGCCGTATGAGGTAGAAGATCCCTTTGCAACAGCGGAAAATATTCTCCTTGCCTGTTCTTTGATGGAACAAGCCGATGCCATTATTTTTGACTTTCACGGAGAAACAACGAGTGAGAAGCAATGTTTTGGTCATTTTCTTGATGGTCGTGTCAGTGTTATCGTTGGAACCCATACGCATATTCCCACCGCTGATGCGCAGATTTTAGAAGGTGGCAGTGCTTATTTAACAGATGCCGGCATGTGTGGCGATTACAATTCATCCCTTGGCATGGATAAAGAAGAACCCTTACACCGTTTTATTTACAAGACAAAGCAAGATCGTTTTGAACCAGCGTGTGGACCGGCGACCCTTTGTGGTTTAGCCGTTGAGATTTCAGATCGCACTGGTTTAGCAGAAAAGGTCTCAGCCGTACGGATTGGTCCTCATTTAAAGCCTGAAGTTCCAGACTTTTGGTAGGCTCTTTTCAAAGCCCTCGCTTTGATGATTGTTCTTTCTAGTGCTCTTATTGATGATCACGCACGACTGTTTTCTTCTGGGCAATTCTTTTGGCAAAATGATTTTTCAAGCCTTCAATATAATATCCCATCCCTTCTCATTTTCACGCATTTTTATGAATGGATATTCCTTAAAGATCGAACAAAAAGCCATGATGAAAGAGGCAGGAAACGTATAAATAGGCCTCTTTTCCTGTGAAAAAATAAAAAGGGGTCACATTTTATACGGCTTTGTCTTGATAAAAATGATGCGATAAAATCTTGCAACAACGCCTTGGATCTCTTCTACCCTTATTGAAAAAATTGGAAAGAAGGTCATCTTTTGGCAGCTTAAAAAATATGAGAGCCTTTCATGCAACCGATAAGAGCTATTGAGAAAAGAGTCTTATGGGCGATTGTAAAAGATCAGACAAGCATAACCATTGAACGGATGACACGTGAATGGAGACTTAAAGATAAGGATTCTCGAGCTCAAGATTGAAGGATAAGGACACATTTTTAAGGGCTAGGAAAAAAATCACAGCTTTGGTTCATCATCAAACGAAAAATCATTGTATAAATCATGAATATAAGATTATCTTTTATGGCTTGGTTGCATTTATGGGAGGAAAAATTCTGTCATGATAAATGCCATCATTGATGCATGGAGGGAGAGATAATGAAAAAGAAAGTTCTTGTGCTAGCGGGAGATGGCGTAGGACCAGAGCTCTGTGATGCAGCGTTAATGGTCTTAGAGCCATTTCAATTGCCAATAGAATTCACACATGGTGATATTGGTTTTAAATGTTGGCAACAGGAAGGAGATGCTATTCCTCATGCGACTTGGCAAAAAATAGCTGAAAGTGATGCCATTTTACTTGGCACTGTGACAGAACCCGGAAAAGAAGCAGCTTTAAAAGAATGCGCACCGCATTTAAAGGAGCAAAACCTTGCCTATGTTTCTCCTATCCTTCAACTTTGCCAAAAGTTAGGTCTGTTTGCCACGATACGTCCGGTAAGATATATTTTGGGTCCGCGAAAACCTTTTAAGTTTTGTGTGATCACAGAGAAGAGTGAAGGTCTCGATGCGGGGTTAGATTTTCGAGGGATCACGCCAGAAACATCTGCTTGGTTAAAACATCCCAATTTGACAAAATATGGTGTTGAAGAAGCCGCATGGACAGTCCATTTACAAACACGCTTTGGTTTAGAGCGATTATTTGACTATGCTTTTTCTTATGCACATGCGCATGGGATAAAGCGCGTTACTTTTGCTGATAAGCTGAATGTTATGCGGGAAAGTGGACAATTTGCGCAGAAAATTTTTGAGAAAATCGCGCAAAACTATCCAGAAATTGAAGCAGATATTCATCATGTTGATAGGGTTGCTTTGTGGATTACCACAAAGCCAGAGCAATTTGGTGTGATTGTTGCTGAAAACATGTTTGGCGATATTCTCTCTGATTGTGCTGCTGGTGTCATGGGCGGATTGGAGCTTGCCCCTCAAGCCAATGTAGGAAGCCAGATTGCTTGTTTTAAACCCGCTCATGGAAGCGCCCCAAACATTGCTGGACAGAATAAAGCAAACCCTTCTGCCATGCTTTATACCACCGCTTTACTCTTAGAACATTTAGGCTTTCAAGAAGAAGCAAAACAATTATCTCAAAGTGTTGATCAGGTTATCCGTAGCGGAAAAACGGTCCCCCATGATCGAGGAGGCGAAGCCTCATCCCGTCAAATGGCTGAAGCTGTTGGCAATTTTCTTGTAAATCCTATCTCTGTGTATCGTGCCGCCATTATCACCGTTGGAGATGAACTCCTTTCAGGACAATATTTGAATACGAATTTACAGGATTTGAGCCAAAGCTTAAAAAAAAGAAATATTCAAGTGACCCGTCATTTTGTTTGTGCGGATCAATTACAGCAAATCAGTGAGACGATTGTTTCATGTCTTGGCCAAGAAGATCTTATCCTTATCAGTGGAGGACTAGGACCAACCTCTGATGATAAAACCCGTGATAGCGTTGCCCAAGCTGTCAGGCAACCTTTGGTGCATCATGAAGATGTTTGGCACACAGTAAAAGGTCAATTGGCGCGATTAGGGATTACACCCGATAAGAACAATGCGCGTCAAGCCTTGTTTCCAGAAACAGCAAAGGTGCTGGATAATCCCACAGGTACAGCCCCTGGTTTTTACCTTTCTTGTGATGAAAGCACACTTGTTGTTTTGCCTGGTCCCCCCTCACAAGCTCTTGCCCTTTTAGAGGATTATTTACAGCAAAATGAGAAGAAATATTCTTCACTATCGCGCGCGGAGTATGCCTGGACTTTGATTGGAATTGATGAAAGTACCATAGCCCATTTTGTTGATTGTCATTTTGCAAATGAACCCTTTGAGCGCCATTTTTTATGGAAAAGCCCTTATGTTCTGGTGCAACTGATTGGTCAATCTTCCACCCCCTTAGCTCCCCCCTTGTCCCCGCATCTCATCGAAGAATTTGAAAATCATTTTCACCCCTATTTGGTTGGCAGAGAAGTGACCACGGCGTATAAACAATTAGCCATGCGCGCAGAGGTGCATTGGTCCATCCATGATCCAGAGCTTTTAAAATATTTCCACGCACCAGAAAAAAATGCAAAAAACCTTCCGCAGCTTGCGGTTGAAGTAAGCTTATCACCTTCCATTGAGACCTTAGAACAGCAGCAAGAAAGCCTTGGACATGCAACAATAACCGTACAGATGAAAGGCTATGATGAAACTCATCTTACCTTTCCCTATACGCGACCGCTTTTAGGTGTTGTCTTACAAGAATATGCGGCTTGGTTGGTTTTAAAAAGCGTTTTGCAAACGGAAAAAAGCAAATAACCTCTGTTAACACTGTAAAAAACATTGAAAAAAAACGCTTGGCTCACATTGGCTAGAGTGTCTTTTTCTCATTTTCGCCCTCTCGAAATGTCGTAAGACATACGGATTTTTAGCTTGCACTGAAAGCCCCCTACCGGTTGCGAGCGCCCTCGCATTGGTATTCCGGGAGTGAAAGCGCTGAACTTGACTCAGCATTTTGCTTTTAGTGCGCAAGCACACTTGGACATGGCAAAAACTCCCGGAATCTCGCGATATTTATAAAGCAGACCAATGTCTCTGCTTGGATTTTCAAGGCTTTAAGATCCCCCATGAAACATCACTGGACAACCAGAACCACGTGCTTATTCATAAAGTAATTTCAGAAGATGAACAATAAAATTTAAAGCCATGTTTTATCTTTCCGCAATCAAACATAAGATTGCTATCTTTTTTAACGCTCACGCGTCACTTCCCCCGCCAAGTGCAAGCGCCCTCGCATAAGTATTCCGGGAGTCAAAAACACTGAGTTCGAATCAGCTTTTTTGCTTTTAGTGTGCAAGCACACTTGGACATGGCAAAAACTCCCGGAATCTCGCGATATTTATAAAGCAGACCAATGTCTCTGCTTGAATTTTCAAGGCTTTAAGATCCCCCCATGAAACCGCACTGGACAACCAGAACCACGCGCTTATTCATAAAGTAATCTCAGGAGAGCAGCAATCAAATTTAAAGCTGTGTTTTATCTCTCAGTAATCAAACACAAGATTGCTTTTTGTTGTTTAGGCTTAAGCTCTCTAAAGCTTTTCAAAAGGATATGCTCTTCTTGGTTTGAGGTCATTTCTTCATAAGGAAGCAAGATATGTTCTTTTGTGGAAATATCGGCATAAAAAAAGAAAATAGAGATATCCAATATATCAGCAATTTCTTGTAAGCGCCCTGCCCCCACACGATTCAATCCTTTTTCATATTTTTGGACTTGTTGGAAGGTCACGCCTAAGCGGTCCCCTAATTCTTTTTGAGAAATTTTCAACATTTCTCTTCTGACGCGAATTTTTCGCCCTATTGAAATGTCATTAAAATGTGGATTTTTGGTTGGTAAATGCGGATTTTTGGTTTGCACTGAAGACCCCCTCCGGTTGCGAGCGCCCTCGCATAAGTATTCCGGGAGCCTGAAAGCACTGACCTCGAATCAGCTTTTTGCTTTTAGTGTGCAAGCACACCTGGACATAGCAAAAACTCCCGGAATTCCGGGATACCCACAAAAGTAGGTTAATTTTATGTATCGAGGTTTCGGGCTTTCAGTTCCCTATTGATCGCTGCGTAAACGATCAAACTCATCTTTAAGTCATAAAGTAATTTCGAAAGATTTACAATAAAATTTAAAGCTGTGTTTTATCTCTCAGTAATCAAACACAAGATTGCTTTTTGTTGTTTAGGCTTAAGCTCTCTAAAACTTTTCAAAAGGATATGCTCTTCTTTGTTTGAGACCATGTCTTCATAAGGAAGCAAGATATGTTCTTTTGTTGAAATATCGGCATAAAAAAAGAAAATCGAGATATCCAATATATCAGCAATTTCTTGTAAGCGCCCTGCCCCCACACGGTTCAATCCTTTTTCATATTTTTGGACTTGTTGGAAGGTTATCCCTAAACGGTGCCCTAATTGTTTTTGAGACATTTTCAACATTTCTCGTCTCAAACGAATTCTCTTGCCTATCAAAATATCGTTAGAATGTGGATTTTTGGTTTGCACTGAA
>NZ_NJGE01000017.1 GCF_002777915.1 Bartonella tribocorum
GGGCTTTCACAGACTCTTTAAAAATCTTCAAAGGACTTTCAAAGGACTTTCAAAGGCTTTTCTCATTTTTACAATGAAAACGCACTTTTTTCTGATTTTTGGTAATTTTCGCAATTTTAGGTGTCAAAATCTATTTTGACAAAACGCGCATTTAATGCTAAATTTTATGCATAAAAACAACAAATTATCACATATTCCTAACTAATCCCACCTCTTCCCACTTAATCCAAAACCTAATGTCAAACTACAATGAAAAGAAATTGGCAAAAACTTTCATCCTTGGGAAAAAGGCAGAACAGCAAAAGCAAAATGAAAACAAATTTAAGTAGCCGCGTAAGCAATACATTTTTATCCAAAACCCATGCTTTACTACCTCTATTTGAATCAGTTGTGAACTCTATTCATTCCATTGAAGAAATGGGAAACGATTTTTCCTCAAGCTACGTTATATTTTCAGTCATAAGATCAGATCAAGCTTCACTACCACTTGAAAAAGGCAATGAAAAACTAAACAAGACAGAAATTGTAGGTTTTAAAGTAACCGATAATAGTACAGGCTTTAATGACCATGATTTTCAATCATTTGAAACTTTAGACTCAGATTATAAGGTAGAAAAGAGCCAAATCTTATAAATTAATGCGTACCTATACTGCCTTTCTCTTCTTTAAAATCATTAAATGTTCTTCAGCATATTGAATGGATAATATTTTTTCCCTTTAGAATTGCATTTGAAATGCTTTACTAGCTGATATTGTAATAAACTAAAGAAAGAGAAAAGTAACTGTAATCTAAATACATTGCTGGTTAATAAAGAGAGGATATTTTTATCAAGTGCTTGTTTTAGAAAATCTTTTTTGGGCTTTAACATTCTTTTTCAAAAAGGTGCGGACTTTCAACAATAAGCTTTTCTCGCGCTTTTTGTAACTGTTTAATGACTTCATCAATTTTTGATGGAGAACAAATGGATTCTTCGCTATTCAACAAATGTAGCCTCTCCTTTCCCTCATATAAACATTGCATCTGAGATTGAAGTATTCTAACTTCTTGAAAAAAAAGACGTCCAGTTTCCTTAAAACCATTGTTAAGTGAAAAAAGTTGTTCGGAAATGGATAGCAAAATTTGTTTTAAAAAGCGCTCGTTTTCTTGGCGTTTACGATATTCTAAAATAAGAGCATGGCTTATCTCATCTAATTGTTTTTTTGTAGAATCAATTTGACGCAATAAATTTGGTTTTTCCCCCATATCACCTTTTCTCACCTTTACAAGCATAGCATGAATTTCTAACAACTTCATTGCGGAATGAGATAAATAATCAACCACTGTAGGGGTATTGACATAGCTTTTCCGTGCAATCATCACAAACTCACCTACTAACTGTTTTTTTATACTCAACCCACTATTTCTTTTTTATTTTATAAAACCATTCTAAAGAAAGTGCTAAAAAATATTCCTCCAATACATTATTCGATAACCTTCCTTCTTCTTTTTTTGCCTATCGACGTGAAATCCGCGGAGAGAGAAAACGTATAGGTGTATAAAGGATAAGGTGTGTTGTTTTTTCCAATACACTACTACTATCTGCAAGAAGAGCTTGACTAGGAGACAATTCCGTACCTTGCATAATTGTTGAAGCCAAAGAACCTTCTCGAGAAAGAGCCATTAACGTTGGCGAAGATGCAAAAACATTGTGTGCTCCTCCATCTACATGAGAAAAATCAAGAACAGCTATTCCATTTTTACGCAACATTTCAATATCTGAGCCATCACCCACACGATGATGTCCCCCCGTAAGACGTCCTGAAACAGCGAGAGCTTTATCCGCTCTGGATACTAAAATCGCTGTTGGCTGTGGAAGTTTTTTTATATCATTAAGTTGGCGCTCAAATACATCAATATCAATGTCTGGTGCAGCCATTAACAAACTTGTAATACGACGAATAGGCTTATATTTTCCCTGTAGAGCTAAGGTTCTAAATGCCTCCATTATAACAAAATTGCCCATAGAATGTGCAATAACCGAAATTTGATCAGCATTGGTCTCACTAATAAGTGTCAAGAGTTCTATCAGTCCGTCACGGGCAAAATTAGCACTGTCACGATCATAAATGTAAAGAGGGATTGATCCAGCAGAAGGCCAAGAATAATGCACAGCGACAACATTTAAGGAATAATCGTGTGTAAACTGTGCTGTACGAAATGTACCATCTGCAAAATTATTATTATATCCATGGATAAAAAGAAAAATTTCTCTTTTTCCTTTTGGCTTTTTTGCTAAAGCAGCATTTAATTGCTGTTTGAACTGTTCTTTATTATCGTATTTTTGCAATGCTACTGCTGCAAAATACTTATCATGCGTAGGTTTATACGCATTTATTTCAACAACTCCGTTTACATGTTGCTGAGGAATTCCTACGTCAACGCGATTATAATGGACTTTATTTGATCGCTCTGCGCCATAAGGTTGAGCGTAATTATTTTGCATCATACGACTTGTTGCAACATATACTGGAACAATAGCTTTTGGAGCAATCGGTTTTCCTTCAACTTCCCTTTCTACAGCAGTCATAGAAGGAGTTGCATGCACCCCATGCCAAAGAACAGCACGCGAATCACTACATGCTGATAATAAAGAAATACAAATAAGAAGTGTTAAATACCTTAAAACCATTATACTTCTCATTGTAACGCCACCCCACTTATAAAAAATACAACGTTTCAAATAACAGATAAAGTAATAAAAAATGAAACGCTGTGAAGAAAACGCCCAAAATAACACACAAAAAAAGATTTTTCTATAAAGGGAAAAATTTTCCTATAATTTTCATAACCGCCCCCCTCTCTCTGCACAAGATCGTTACAGAGAAATTAATTGCCGATGGTGCGGTCGAGAAGACTCGAACTTCCACGGGTTGCCCCACAGCGACCTCAACGCTGCGCGTCTACCAATTCCGCCACGACCGCACGTGGTTAAACAAAACATTCTGGCTTTCAGCCTTTAACAAATCACAAAGAAAGGTACAAGCCAATTTTCTCTTTCCCACCTTATTTTATCCAGATGATTTATAACTTAGTAAAGGTGACTATAAATATGGGCTTTACTATGATCTTTGAACCATCATCATAAAATGTGCTTGTGCAGCTTGATCTTTTTCATAATAACCATGAAATTTTTTTGTAATTGTTGTAGATCCCTGTTTTTGGATTCCTCTCATAGCCATACACATGTGTTCAGCCTCAATCAATACTGCCACACCACGAGGTTTCAGGTGCATTTCTAAAGCACAAGCCACTTGCGCTGTCATAGCTTCTTGTGTTTGTAAACGACGAGAAAAAATATCTACAACACGCGCAATTTTTGAAAGGCCAACAATTTTTGCATCAGGAAGATAGGCTATGTGTGCTTTCCCAACAATTGGGATCATATGATGTTCACAGTGCGAATAAAAAGGAATATTTTTCACGATTACCGATTCATTGTATCCTGAAACCTCCTCAAAAACTGTTCCTAAGGTTTCTTCAACTGATTGGTTATAACCGTTAAAAAGTTCGCGATATGCCTTGGCTATACGTTTTGGGGTCTCTAAAAGCCCTTCTCTGCTTGGATTTTCCCCTACCCATAAGAGTAATGTACGAATCGCTTTTTCCACCTCTTCAACACTCGGACGCTTTTCTTCAGATAACAAAGAATCCTTTACGCCTCTTTTAACAACATTACGCATTCAAAAACTCCAGCCTTACTCCATACAAAACATTTGCGATAAACCTACACCGTTTTGTATAATTTCTATATAAGATATAAACGAATTAAAAGTTTAAACAATCACGTCTCTCAAAATTTCAGGCAATAGTGCATGATTGATAATATCTATAGTGATAAAATACTCGAATATGCTGCGCATATAAGCAGAATTGGGCGTCTTAATAATCCTGATGCGACATCAAAAAAATATGCATATCCTTGCGGCTCAACAATCACTGTAGATTTAAAGGTGGAAAATCATATCGTGACAGATTTTGCTCATGAAATACATGCATGTGTGCTAGGGCAAGCCTCAGCGTCACTTTTAGCATCTCATATCATCGGACAAACAACACAAGATCTTAAAATATTACGTAAAGTTATCTATCAAATGCTGACGCAAGATGGTCCTTCGCCCCAAGCTCCCTTTGAAAATTTCTCTTGCTTACAACCTATTAAAGACTATAAAGTACGCCATGCTGCAACACTACTGCCCTTTGATGCAACGATAGACTGCATTCAGCAAATTGAAGAAAATAAATGCTCAAATCACAGTTTCAAAAAAAAATGACTCGAAATTACACAGGTGCTTGGCAAAAAACACTTGGACGCTTATTAGGCATTTTCTTAATACGTTTTTATCAAATAACACTTTCGAGCCTTATAGGCAATCAGTGTCGTCATGCCCCAACGTGTTCAGAATATATATATGAAGCAATCGCACGCCATGGGCTTTGGGCTGGAGCATGGATGGGACTCTTTCGTATTATGCGTTGTGGTCCCTTTGGAACAGATGGCTTTGATCCAGTTCCTCCATCACTTGGAAACTCGTGCTGTTTTTATAAACCTTGGCGTTACTGGAAAATTTCTGACAAACACAACAAATAATCCTTTTCTTTTTTCACATGTATTGATAAAAAAATCAGTCTATAAGCTTTTTACTCAGTTTTCACGAAACCATCCGCAATCGTTGGCGGAATTGGATTAAAAGGGTGTTTTTATGTCTTGCTCTATTTCTCTTTCTTTTCCCGATGGTTCAAAACGTAATTACCCCGCCGAAATGACAGGCTTGGAATTAGCAGAATCCATTTCCAAATCACTCGCAAAAAAAGCTGTTGCCTATAGTCTTGATGGCATCACACGAGATTTATCGGATTCATTAGAACAATCTGGTCAAGTAGAGATTATTACCCGAGAAGATTCACGTGCTCTTGAGCTCATAAGGCATGATTGCGCCCATGTCCTTGCTGAAGCAGTGCAAGAGCTCTTTCCTGAAACGCAAGTAACAATAGGTCCTGTGATTGAGAATGGATTCTATTATGATTTTGCACGTCAGCAACCTTTCACATTAGATGATCTCACCGTTATTGAAAAGAAAATGCGTGAAATTATCCAACGCAATAAACCTTTTAGAAAAGAAATTTGGTCTCGAGAAAAAGCCAGAAGAGTTTTTTCTGAGAAAAAGGAATTTTATAAAGTTGAACTTATTGATAGCATCCCTGACGACCAAGATTTAAAAATTTATTATCAAGGGGAGTGGTTTGATCTTTGTCGCGGACCGCACATGCAATCTACAGGACAAATTGGAAATGCTTTCAAATTAATGAAAGTCGCAGGAGCTTACTGGCGTGGCGATGCCAATAATCCAATGCTCACGAGAATTTATGGAACAGCATTTGCAAATGAAAATGACTTAAAAGCCTACCTCCATATGCTAGAAGAAGCTGAGAAACGTGATCATCGCCGCTTAGGACGTGAAATGGACTTATTTCATTTTCAAGAAGAAGGGCCTGGAATGATTTTTTGGCACCAAAAAGGCTGGAAAATGTTCCAAAATTTGATCAACTACATGCGTAGACGCCTTGATGATCATCAATATGCCGAAGTTAATGCACCACAAGTTCTCGATAGGTCACTTTGGGAAATATCGGGGCATTGGGGCTGGTATAAGGAGAATATGTTCAAAGCAATTCCAGCAGCAGAAGATTCAGACCATGGGAATGTTTATGCCCTTAAA
The DNA here is from genome assembly GCF_002777915.1 of Bartonella tribocorum. GTDB lineage: Bacteria > Pseudomonadota > Alphaproteobacteria > Rhizobiales > Rhizobiaceae > Bartonella > Bartonella tribocorum_A. The sequence continues at coordinate 5,758 of NZ_NJGE01000017.1, forward strand.
CCAATGAATTGTCCTGGTCACGTGCAAATTTTTAAACATGGTTTAAAATCTTATCGTGATTTGCCTATTAGACTTGCTGAGTTTGGTCTTGTTCATCGTTATGAGCCTTCAGGCTCTTTGCATGGTCTTATGCGTGTGCGTGGTTTTACACAAGACGATGCACATATTTTTTGTACCGATGAACAATTAGCCGATGAATGTCTTAGTATTAATGACCTTATTTTATCAACTTATGCGGATTTTGGTTTTAAAGAAATCAGCCTTAAGCTTTCAACACGTCCAGAAAAACGCGTTGGATCTGATGCATTATGGGATCATGCAGAAGGTATCATGGAATCTGTCCTTAAAACAATTGAAACAAAATTTGCAGGACAAATCAAAACAAGCATCCTTCCAGGTGAAGGAGCCTTTTATGGTCCAAAATTTGAATATACATTAAAGGATGCAATCGGTCGTGAATGGCAATGTGGAACAACACAAATAGACTTTAATCTTCCTGAACGTTTTGGTGCATTCTACATTGATAAAGATTCAGAAAAACGCCAACCTGTTATGATCCATCGTGCCATTTTTGGATCAATGGAGCGTTTTCTTGGTATATTAATCGAAAATTTTGCTGGACATATGCCACTTTGGCTTGCTCCTGAACAAATTGTTGTCGCAACAATTACATCTGAAGCAAATGAATATGCCCAAAAAATAACAGCAAGGCTTAAAGCTGTTGGGCTTTCAGCAACAACAGATCTCCGTAATGAGAAAATTAATTATAAGATACGAGAACATTCTTTACAAAAAGTTCCCGTCATTTTAGTCTGTGGCAAACGTGAAGCTGAAACAAACAGTGTAAATATGCGTTGCTTAGGAAGTCCAAATCAAACCTTTTTATCTGTAGAAGATGCAATCAAGCAACTCTCAAATGAAGCCACACCTCCAGATTTACAACGTCTAATAAATGCATAACATCATAGAAGATCTAAAACATTAATTTTTTACTATAAATCATTGATTTTTATAAAAGATCAGACGATTTGATAGGTATGATGTCTTTCGATTTCATATATGATGACCAATCATCAGTAAAAATCATGTGATCGCACTTTACAAAACAGGTTGATGAAAAAGTTGAATATAAGAGCCATAAGCTCTTTAAATGCAACAATTATAGACAATTTAATATAAATGACTAGCTGATAACATTCATCTTTTATCATAACAGGAAGATGATGCTACTGTCATGGATAGATCGTTGCGATAATTACATCAACATCAAGTAAAAAACTAAAAATAGGATTATCATAAATACGTAAATGAGCCGAATAATGATGTGTCTTATTCATAAGATACATCATTATCAAAAAAGACAACCATTTGATTTATAAGGATAATATACCTTTGTTCATATTAAACAAGAATTTTAAATATCTTAGGAATTCTCTCATTTCAAATCTGTTTATGTTGCAGCAATTAAAATCATTCATTTGCACATGACAAGCGGAGAAGCTCGTGTGGATAAAAAACTATTTAGAAAAGACTAAAAAATGTCTAAACTATTCCAAATGCCAAGGACTTGTTGCAACATTGGCGCTGACAAAATATGTATTGCTTCTCACAAGCGTAAAAATAGTGCAGCCCAATACGTTTAACGTTATAGCATTCATTTATGGGTGCTGTCACGAAATAGGCTTGAAAAGTCTTAAAAAAGATCTCTTAAAAACAAATATGTAAATGACACCTCAATAACGTTTCTATAAAAGTATCACACAATCTATATTGATGAAGATATACAGCTTTAACTTCCCTTGAAAGTTATAAAGCTAAATCAAAGGAGAATGATAAAATTCGGCGTTCTTTCTTTTCTCTCTTTATATTTAACCAAATGAAGACCCTTTATTAAAAAATTAAACAACTATACAAGATGTTAGGTCAGTTGCTCGTTTAACATATAAAGCTCGGGCCACACTTAAAACATCTAAATATCTACACAATACATTGCTACGCTAAACATCAAATATTGATTTATAAAAAAACTTTTAAAACACATGTTCTGCTAACAAAGAAGTAGAATATAAAATATCATTGTTATCGTGCTCTATCAAGAACACGCTTACATTCTATGAGTTCAAACAGGATTTCTTGCAACAATGCTTTATCGGTTTTATCTTTGTAAAGATTCACAGAACCAATAGAGGTTTCTGCCTCATTCCTCATGAAACTCAAAAGCCCAAAAGAAGACTTCTTAGGTTTATTGCTGGTATTTTCAAAAGTTTTTCCTGCATGTTTTTTCTCTATAACAACATTCATGGCATCAAGATCGCCATTACCAAATGCAGCCACAAAAGCAACACCATTTTCTTTCAAAAGGCGCTGTACACCTTTTATTGTATAACCCTGATCGTACAATAACTGCTTAATACCATTGAGCAAATCAACATCAATTGGACGATAGTAACGCCTTCCACCCCCACGTTTCATTGGTTTAACCTGCCTAAAACGTGTTTCCCAGAATCTTAAGACATGCTGGGGAAGCTCCAATAATTCGGCTACTTCGCTAATTGTGCGAAAAGCATCAGAGCTTTTATCCATTTTGCAACACCTTATCTAAAATACGACAAATGATTTGATAATGATTCATTACGTCTCAATTTCTCAACAAGATTAGTCAAAAATAGGACTTTGACTACTTACTAAACAGTCTTTTTTTAAAAACACAGATCTTTATTTTATATATTTCTTAACAAATACCAAACATTACCATGGCGTTTATTTATAAGAGATCTTTTTTCTGTCTTGCACGATGCGAATCTAAAATTCTCTGTTTAAGGATATTCGCAGCCTTAAACGTCACAACACGTCGCGGCGGAATAGGTGCTTCAACACCTGTTTTGGGATTACGTCCAACACGCTCATTCTTACTGCGAACCTGAAAAGTTGCAAAAGAAGATAATTTAACCGCTTCACCCCTTACAAGTGAGTTGCAAATCTCATCCAAAACCAATTCGACCAAAGCTGCTGATTCAGTATGTGACAAGCCCACTTTTTTACAAACTACGCTCGCTAAATCTGCACGCGTTACTGTCTTACTTGTCATTATAACCACCTATTCAAATATTAAAAATTACAAAATGACTTATACGTTTTATTCAAATATGGTCAAGTAACCATATTTACCAACGAATAAGAATTGCTCCCCATGTAAACCCCCCTCCCATAGCTTCTAACATGATAAGATCCCCTCTTTTTATTCTTCCATCGCAAAGAGCTGTTGTTAAAGCCAATGGAACTGATGCTGCAGACGTATTACCATGTTTATCAACAGTAATCACAACTTTATCTGGTGAAATTTTCAGTTTTTTAGCAGATGCTTCAATAATGCGCTTATTAGCCTGATGAGGAACAAACCAATCTAATTGTGAAGAATTCATACCTGCAGCTGCAAAACAATCATCAACCACATCCGTTATCATACCAACCGCATATTTAAAAACTTCTCGTCCTTCCATACGTAAATAGCCTGTCGTTTGTGTCGTTGAAGGTCCACCATCAACATACAACTTATCGATATAAGCACCATCAGAACGCAGTTTTGCAGACAATATACCACGCTCAAAAGCAATTTCCCCCTCAATTTCTTGCGCTTCCAAAACAGCCGCCCCCGCACCATCACCAAATAAAACACATGTCGTACGATCTTCCCAATCTAAAATTCGAGAAAATGTATCGGATCCAATAACTAAAATTCTTTTAGCTGCTCCACAGCGTAAATAAGAATCTCCTGTTGTTAAAGCAAAAATAAAACCAGAACAAACAGCCTGAATATCAAAAGCAAATCCATGGCTCATTCCCAAAGCATACTGAATTTCAACAGCAGAAGCAGGAAAAGTGCGATTTGGTGTTGAGGTTGCTAAAATAATACAATCAATATCCTTTATTGTAAGACCGGCATTTACAAGGGCTGCTTGCGCAGCCTTAACACCTAAAGAAACCGTTGTTTCATTTTCATTGGCAATATAACGTTGATGTATTCCTGTACGTTGAACAATCCATGAATCTGACGTTTCAACAAACTTTGCAATCTCATCATTTGATAAACTTCTTTTCGGCAAAGCACTTCCTACACCACGTATAATTGATCGAATCATTCAGCTCTCACCTTTTCTTCAGATTTTTCACTTCCATTATAAGAGCGCATCATAAGGATTCCCCACTCATTGCCACTTCATCTTCCTGATCAAAAAGTGTTTCTTTATTTTCATGAAATCGCCGTAAATCAGCCGTTATTTTTTGTAAGAGTCCGTTATTAACCATTTCATAACCAACACGGATAGCAGAAGCAAAACCATTAGCATTAGCACTACCGTGACTTTTTATGACAACACCATTCAAACCTAAAAGCACTCCCCCATTTACCCTATCGGGATCCATTTTATTTTTCAGCGTACGAAAAGCACTTCGCGATAAAAAATAACCAAGAGATGTTAAAAAAGAACTGCGCAGGGCAGAATTTAAAATCTCTGCGATCTGCCGTGCGGTCCCTTCTGCAGTTTTTAAAGCAATATTACCAGAAAATCCTTCTGTCACAACAACATCCACTGTCCCTTTTCCAATGTCATTGCCCTCAACAAACCCTTTATATTCCAATCCTTCTAATTGGACTTCACGCAAGATCATTCCTGCTTTTTTTATTTCATAAAGTCCTTTAACCTCTTCCACCCCCACATTTAAAAGTCCAACACTTGGCTTTTCAATATGATATAAAGCGCGAAACATACCTGCTCCCATAACGGCCAAATCAACCAACTGACTAGCAGATGCACCAATCGTTGCTCCAATATCCAAAACGATACTCTCACTGCGAAGTGTTGGCCAAATACCTGCAATACCAGGACGTTCAGCCTCTGCCAACATTTTTAAACAAAAATAAGACATGGCCATAAGTGCCCCCGTATTACCAGCAGAAACGCAAGCATCAGCTTCACCATTTTTTACCGCTTCAATGGCATACCACATTGATGATTTACCACGTCCATTGCGAAGTGCTTGGCTTGGCTTTTCATCCATACGTGTATAGCTTTCTGTAGGATAAAAGCGCGACACGGAATCCAAACAGGGATATTTTTTTAAAACCGGCTTAACGTCCTCCTCTATCCCATAAAACAGAAAATAAATATTTGACAAATACTTTTGGACAATTGCCGCTCCTGCAATAGTTGCTTCTGGACCATAATCACCGCCCATGACATCCACAGAAATTCTAATCACGCTTCATATCCCACATCTTTTCATTTACATTTTTAAATACATATGATGATTTTTGGTCACTAAACACTCACAAAACATACCGGCGAAAACAACTTCGCAGAAGATACCGTTTTTATCATAACATACAATCGATAATTTTTTATGTTTTTACAATCACTTCCAACCTTTCAAAACAGAAAATGGCGAAAATTTCTGCTCTGCTTCTTCTAAATTTTTTACCTCATGCATCTCTATCCCCTCTTTACGTGGATAATGATCAATAGACAACTCAAAAAACTCTTCCATGATTGCACCAATATCAATTTTATCATCATAAAATACCTCCGGCGTATCAAGTCCCTCCACATCTAAAAACAATTCTCGTGTATCTTCTGATATTTTTGGTTTCATCAAATTTGAATCTTCGGGAATAAAAACAACTTCAATATTTTCACGGATAATATTTTCTAATGGTTCTAATGTAACAACACATAACTGTACGATACGTGCTTGTAACAAACCTTTTATACGCACACCACGTTTTTTCCACGGAAGAATATGAAATTTTCCCTCACAAGATTTTACTTCAACTAAATCATGATTTTGAGCTAAATGTGTACATTCTTTTTTGTTTACACAAAGATGAACTCTTATACCTTTAGCAGGGAGAGAACGCACGGATATTGGATAAGCCAAAGCAAATGCCATTTGAGAAATATTTTGAACATTCATTGACAACTCCCAAACATGAAAACCTATGAATACTGTGCTTTTATTTAGCTCAAGTACATTTCATTCATTTTTTTCTTTTCTAAAGAAATTCTATATGGCATAATTTGTTTTATAACAGGGAAACTCAATGTAAGCTACGGTAGATTAAGCTAAAATTAGAAAAAACTTGGGGTTGCCTTCTTGTCGCACATCTCAGTATAAAAAGGAGATATCATTGTTTCAAATGCCTCACACAGTGGCCTTAATCAAACGTAAATTGTTGGTTGGTCTATCAATAGCAAGCATCGTAACACTTGCGGGTTGTAGTCTTCTTGATTCTTCAGGGTCAAGTCAAATTTATAGAGAGGGCTATATTCTTGATAAAAATGCTCTGAGTTCTATTTCTGTTGGTTCAAGTCAGGAGCAAGTTCTTTTAACTTTAGGGACCCCTTCATTAAAGACAAAATATGATAATGAAGTTTTTTATTACATCTCACAAACACGCTATCGTGGGATGCAATTTATGAAAACAAAGATTATTGATCGCAAAGTTTTAGCTATTTACTTCAATGGAAACAATCAGGTTGCAAAAGTTGCTAACTATGGTCTACAAGACGGTCAAGTATTTGATTTTATTACGCAAACAACACCAACTCTAACAAAAGAACACCCTTTCTTAATTCAAATTATAAAGGGCCCTGCAAATCCACCAATCCCTAATTAAGTATAGCGTCTATTTACCATTTCAACTTTACTAGGTCTGATATTATCAGGCCTAGTAAAATAAAAAATATAGCGATTAGGGGCGGATTTTTTTTGCTATACTGTCAAGAACTGCATTAACAAGTTTTGGCTCATCACCTTCAAAAAACGCTTTGGCTATGTCAACATATTCATCCATGACAACCGCAACAGGAACATCTTTACGGTTGATCAGCTCCCATAAAGCTGCTCGTAAAATTGCTCGCAATATCGAATCAAGACGTGAAAGAGACCATTCTGCGGAAAGCTGTTGATGAAGTAGAGGATCAAGCTGCTTTTGATCTTTTACAACACCCGTTATAATCGCTAAAAACCATTGAAAATCAGCTTCAAGATACTGGTCTCCATCAATATCTTTTCCCAAACGATAAGCCTCATACTCAGAAGCTGTTTCCATCACTCCCGAACCCACAATATCCATTTGATAGAGAGCCTGAACTGCTGCGAGTCTTGCTGCTCCACGTTTATTGGCTGAACGCGGAAAATGTCTGCTTTTTATATCAGCCATATTTAACGATTATCTCCGAATCTCTTTTTTAGAGCGATCATACATAAAGCAGCTTCAGCCGCAAAACCACCTTTATTTTTGTCATCTTGTTTTGCACGCACCCATGCTTGCTCTTCATTTTCAACAGTTAAAATACCATTTCCAATAGCCAAGCACTTATGAATAGTTAAATCCATCAAAGCACGACAAGAATCATTGGCAACGATTTCAAAGTGATATGTTTCACCCCGAATAACACAGCCCAGTGCAACATAACCATCATAAGATATCCTATTTTGTTCAGCAAAAGCTATTGCCGCTGGTATTTCTAAGGCTCCTGGAACAGTTATAATATCATAACTTGCTTCAGCTTTTTGCAAAGCACTCACAGCACCTTTCAAAAGCGCATCAGAAATCTCTTCATAAAAACGCGCTTCAACAATCAATACGTGAGGATTTTTACGTATCTCTTTCATCATAATGAAATTCCACAAAAAACAAATCAAAAACTCAAAGTTTATAGAGCATAAAGTTCTAAAAACAATCAATAGAGCTGTAACTTATTCATCTTCTTTTTTAAAAGCAAAAAACTTAGCAGCATAACGAGCAAGTTGATCAATTTCCAAATTAACCCAATCTCCAATTTTAGCGTATCCCCACGTTGTCACTTCAAGTGTATGACGAATAATAAGAACATCAAAAACACAACCCTCAACACCATTAACAGTCAAAGATGTCCCATTAAGTGCAACAGATCCCTTAGGAACAATGAAAGGCATAAATTGTCTTGCAACTCTTAGATAAAAACGAATGGCATCCCCTTCATTTTTTTGTTCAATGATCTCAGCCAAGCCATCAATATGCCCAGAAACCAAATGCCCTCCCATTTCATCACCCAATCGAAGTGAACGTTCTAAATTAACAAAAGTTCCTTTTTTCCATTGGGCAAGATTTGTTAAACGTAATGCTTCTTCCCACGCCTCAACAACAAACCAATTGGAAGCTTCTTGGTTAAATCCTCTTTCCACAATTGTCAGACAAATTCCTGAACACGCAATTGATGCACCAATTGCTAAACTTTCTACAGCATAGCGTGTAGAAATCTTTAAACGTATCCCCTGTTTTAAAGATTGAACATCTTCAACACAACCGATATCCGTTATAATTCCTGTGAACATAATGTCTTACGTCTCCATTTATAAAAACGGTCATTTCCAAACATTTTTGTCTCAACTTCATGAAATTGCGAGAGATAATTTCCAAAATGGGGGGCTTCAATACGATTTTTCCCTAAAACAATAGGACTATAAAAACATATCAAATGATCAACACAACCCGCATTCAAAAACTTTTCTCCTGTCTTTACGCCCCCTTCCAATAAAACACTATTAACCCCGTGGTTATAAAGCATCTGTAAAAGAACAAAGGGTTCTACATAACCATTATTCATCTCTACCGAATAAACAAACACACCGTATTGCTTCAATGCATTTTTTTTACTTTCCTTTGAAAGACCTACATCACAAATAACCCATGTAGGAATTTTTATGGCTGTTTGGACAACTTTCGCATCAAGGGGAATCGATAAATCTGCATCCAAAATAATACGAATTGGTGAACGCATTTCCATTCCTGGCAAACGACAATTGAGTTGTGGATCATCTGCTAGTATAGTACCAATACCAACGAGAATCGCATTGTTTTGAGCCCGTAGAATATGCGTATGGGTATGAGAAAGCGTTCCACTAATCTTTATTCCCCCCTCCTCTCTTTTTCCCACACTATTATCAGCAGAAACTGCCATTTTAAAAGTGACAGCACAGCGTTGCATCTTTCTTATACACCAATGCGTCCATAAAGATTCAAAAGCCTCTTCAGCTAAAATGCCCTCAACGACTTCAATATCAGCCGCCCGCAAAAGAGCAAGACCACGACCATCCACACGCTTATCACAATCAGTAAGAGCAACAACAACTCGGGAAATACCTGAATGAATAAGTGCATTGACACACGGAGAAGTTTTTCCATAATGGGCGCAGGGTTCTAAAGTAATATAAGCAGTCGCTCCTTGAGCCAGAGAACCGGCCATGTGTAAAGCTTGCACTTCCGCATGAGGTCTCCCGTGAAGAGCTGTTACGCCATAGCCAACAATAAATGGTCCCGCACCATCATTATTTTGTACAATTAATGTACCAACCGAAGGATTTTCGCCTGTAAGCCCCACATGACGCTCTGCTAAACGGATAGCAGCAGCCATAAACCGCTCATCTTGTACTTTTTTATTCATCAAAACAAGATTCTGTATCCGCTATACCCTTTGACAACTCATCGATAATATCGTGAAAATCGCTTGCATTACGAAAATCTCGATACACAGAAGCAAAACGGATATAAGCGATATCATCAATTCTTTTTAATGCTTCCATCACAAGATGTCCAATTTTTTCTGAAGCAATCTCTGGTTCCCCCAAACTCTCAAGCTGGCGTACAATACCAGAGACTGCTCGTTCAATACGATCAGGATCAATATTGCGCTTACGTACAGCCACGTCAACAGATCGCATTAATTTATCACGATCAAATGGCTCACATCGCCCACTTTTTTTAGTAACCAAAAGCTCACGCAATTGAACACGTTCAAAAGTTGTAAAACGGCCACCGCAAACGGAACACACACGGCGGCGGCGAATCACCGCCCCCTCTTCTGCTGGACGTGAGTCTTTGACCTGTGTATCCTCATATTGACAGTAAGGACAGCGCATCTCTTTTTCATCCTTAACGCGTGCTGAGATAAGAGTAAAGAGGAAATTGACTCGTTATATCTTCCACCTTTTTCTTAACAACCATTTCAACGGCATGATTATCTTCATCACTTTTTGCGTTCCGAAGACCATCAAGAACTTCTGCAATCAGATGCGCAACTTGAACAAACTCTTTTTCTAAAAAACCACGCGTTGTGGCAGCAGGTGATCCCAAACGAATTCCCGATGTTATAGATGGTGTTTCAGGATCAAAAGGAATGCCATTTTTATTGCAGGTAATATGAGCGCGTCCTAAAGCCAATTCGGCACGTTTTCCTGTTAGATTTTTCGAACGTAAATCAACCAATAACAAATGATTGTCTGTACCGCCAGAAACAATATTAAAACCATTACTCTGTAATGTTTTTGCTAAAGTTTTTGCATTCGCGACAACATTGACACTGTAATTCTTGAAAGAAGGATGCAAAGCCTCCCCAAATGCAACAGCCTTTGCCGCAATCACATGCATTAAAGGCCCCCCTTGAAGACCAGGAAAAATAGCAGAATTAATTTTTTTGGATAAAGCCTCATCATTTGTCAATATCAAACCACCACGGGGACCTCGAAGCGATTTATGTGTTGTTGTCGTTACAATATGCGCATGTGGAACAGGTGAAGGATGTACGCCACCAGCAACAAGACCAGCAATATGAGACATATCAACGAGGAGATGAGCACCGATTTCATCTGCAATTTCACGGAATCTTTCCCAATCCCAGAATCGAGGATAAGATGAGCCCCCTGCTATAATAAGTTTTGGTTTACGTTCTTTTGCAAGCCGCTCAACTTCATCCATATCAATAATCTGATCTTCTTGACGCACACCATAGGAAACAACATCAAACCATTTTCCTGACATATTGACAGATGAACCATGCGTAAGGTGACCACCAGCATTTAGATCCAATCCCATAAATGTGTCACCAGGCTGGAGTAACGCCAGAAAAACAGCTTGATTCATTTGGCTACCAGAATTAGGCTGTACGTTTGCAAAAGCAGCACCAAAAAGCTGTTTTGCTCTTTCAATGGCTAAATCTTCAACGACATCGACAAACTGACACCCGCCATAGTAGCGCTTTCTTGGATAACCTTCTGCATATTTATTGGTTAAAACAGACCCTTGCGCTTCAAGAACCGCTCTTGAAACAATATTTTCTGAAGCAATCAGTTCAATCTCATGTTGTTGACGCCCAAATTCCCCTCTAATGGCGTTAAAGATTGCACCATCAACTGTCTGTAAATTATCATTAAAAAAGCGCTTTTGTGCGTCATTTTCTTGCTGAGTCATAAAACACGTTCCTAACATTAAAAAATAAAGTCACTAAAAGATAACACAGCAAACCATGCAAACCAAACATTTTAAACCACTTACACTCAAAAATGCTGATACAAACATTTATCTTATTCCTCGTCATAGAAACAGCAAAAAACTTGCCCCACAAGAAGAGTGAAAAATGAAATTAAGTTTCTTCTTTTATGTTCTTATTAATACCTTTTACAAAAAATATTTATAATCTAAAGAAATTCAATAAGTTAATGATTATGATTTAAGTTGGTAATGATTTATAATGAGAAAAGCTAGATATCGTAGAGAAAATTAAGATAGGGCGTTTAAGAATGGTAACCAAAGTTTTTATTGATGGTGAACACGGCACAACCGGACTACAAATACAAAAACGCTTAGAAAAACGTACAGATTTAAAACTTCTCTCTCTTGCTCATGAGGATCGTCATAATGTTTATCTGCGGCAAGATTATCTTAATCAAACCGATATAGCTATTTTATGTCTTCCAGATGATGCAGCACGCGAAACCGTTCATTGGCTAAAAAAAAATAAAAACATTCGGGTTATTGATAGCTCAACAGCTCACCGTATTGCACCAAACTGGGTCTACGGTTTTCCAGAAATGACAGCAGGCCAAAAAAAACGCATTCAAGCAGCCCATTATGTATCTAATCCTGGATGTTATCCTACTGGTGCCATAAGCTTAATTCGCCCACTTCGCGAAGCGGGATTGCTAGACGCCAATTATCCCATTTCGATTCAGGCAACCTCCGGCTATACCGGTGGTGGGAAGCAATTGATTACACAAATGGAAAATCAATCTCAAGAAAATATTCAGGAAAATTATTTTATCTATGGACTTAATCTTGAACACAAACATGTGCCAGAAATTAAACTTCATGGACAAATTAACCAAACGCCACTTTTTATCCCCAGTGTTGGTCGTTTCCCTCAGGGAATGATTGTGAATCTTCCACTGCACCGTCGTCTATTCACAAAATCAGCAAACTGTTCTGACTTGCGCGAAATTCTTGCAAACCATTACGATGGACAAAACATCATTTCAGTTGCATCACAAGATGAAACGGCTTCCCTTCAAAGACTAAATCCAGAATGTTTTGCCCATAAAGATGGTATGAAACTGTTCGTATTTGGAAATGATCGCGAAGGAATTTTTAATCTCTTTGCCCTATTCGATAATTTAGGAAAAGGCGCATCAGCTGCTGCTATCCAAAACCTTGATTTAATGCTTTCAGCCAATTAAACGTTATCTAGATACAACCTGTTTACTCAACAACGCGATATGCCCCTTTTGTTGCTCGCCAGTGCGCAACTGCAAAACATAACACGGCTAATGCCATACTTTGATGAATGAGCCCTAAACTTATCGGAACCTCATGTAACAGTGTCAAGATACCTAAAAGTGCTTGGATAATGATCATAAAGCAGATAAGAAATGCCCGACGAGAGTGAGTTGAATGTGGAACACTCTTTTGTACATAGAAAGCATGAAGAGCCGAGATGATCAATAGAAAATAAGCAAAAAACCGATGAATAAATTGAACCGTTAAGGGATTTTCGAATAAATTGAGCCAAATAGGACGTTGCTGCAACAATCCATCAGGAATAATCTGACCATCCATAAGGGGCCATGTATTATAGACTTTTCCAGCATGAAGCCCTGCAACCAAAGCCCCCAGATAAATTTCTATCAAAACGAAAACAACGATCCAAGCCGCAAAATATTGCACCTTTTGATTGGCTGGTTTTTCTGAATACTCTGCAAGTCCTCGAGATAAATAAGTAACAAAAATAATAACAAAACACGCTGTTATAAGATGAAATGCCAAACGATATTGGCTCACACTTGTTAGATTACTTTGTCCAATTCCTGAGGCAACCATCCACCAACCAATAAAGCCTTGAAAGGCGATAAGGATCGGCACAACAATAAGCGAGAGTAAAATATTTTTTTCAATACGCTTTGTCGCCCAAAACCAAATTAATCCAAATAAAGCGACAAGACCAACAAGACGCCCCAGAACACGGTGCGCCCATTCCCACCAAAAAATGACCTTAAAAGCACTTAAAGTCATATCACGATTAAGCAGCTTATACTGTGTGATCTGTTGATATTTTAAAAATTCCTCTTGCCATTGCTCCTCACCGATCGGTGGAATAACGCCATGAATTGGCTTCCATTCCGTTATCGATAATCCTGATCCCGTCAAACGGGTTGCTCCCCCTACCAAAACAATTGCTAAGCAAAGCAATAAAATAGAATAAAGCCATACCTGAATTTGCTTTCGATTTCTCTTTTGCACAGGTGTTAAAAAGTTATCGTTTAATCTTTTTACTGCTATCTCTGATTGCCCCACGCTTCTCTCCAACTGCAATGCATTTTAAAATTTAAACATAAAATCTTCGTATTTTAAGTATGTACTATAACTTTAGCAAAAAACAAGCATACCGCGAGAATACACGATACATATTTCTTGTTTACGAAGTTTATAATGCAACAACGCGATAAACAATCTTTGGAAAGCTACTGACCATCCGCATCATCCAATCCTGTTTATTAAGAACAGTATGACAAATATAATAGTCTGTTAGTTCTGCAAATTGCTCAAATCCATATTTAGGTTCGCTAGCCATCTCTAAAATGATAAAATCATACTCTTTTTTAAATTCTTGTAATATATGAGAAATATTATCTGAAAAATCTTGTGCAGAAACAGCGCTCGTTAACCCTTGAGGAAGAATATCAACCCCTGTATCATAATCACGGTAAATAACATCATGTAACTGAGCATTGCCGGTTAAAATATCACTCAGTCCCCGATGTGGACCAATAACTTTCTCTATTTGTTGGCCAGAGATATCGACCAACAAAATTGTTTTGTTCTCTTTTATAAGATGAAGTGAAAGCTTTGCCGCTGTCCGCGCTGCTTCTGGTCCAATGATTGAAATAACGCTCGAGGCACGCCATTTCAAAACATCAGATAATCCCTCTATCGTAATAAAAGCTTCAAGATTTTTCATTTCTTGAGAGACTAAAATACTCTCATTTTTCTTGAAAACATTTTCTTTTGATCTCAAATCCTCTTCTGAGAGTTGATCTTTTTTGCTTTTAAAGCATGGATAAAATAACACTATTCCAAGCAAAAGAGTAAGGAAGCTTGCCAATGCACTCACAAGAATATTTTTTCCATAAAGAGCGATAAAAGAAATTGGCACTAACGTTGTTGGCACAACCACGTGGATCTTTGTATTTTGCAAGAGAAGAGAATCATCATTCAATCCCCGATATGAACCAGTAATTTTTTCTCTCCCTCGAGCAAACTTACCCATCGCTTTATTTTGTGCATCGATCTCTACCTTTATTTTATTTTCAAACTCGTTAAATATTTGATTTAAAGATTGGGATTGATCTTTTACAAAAAAGCTCACCCTTTTTTTGAGCTGCTTTTCCAACTCTGTTGCAATAATCTCATCAGAATGGACTTGATAAACGATCTGTAAAATTTTATTTTTTAATTGCTGAGAAACCGCCTCTAATTCCGCAGTCATTGCCTTAATTTGAGGATGAGTCCACCCCAATTGTGCCGCCATATGTGCTCTTTGTGTTTCTAAGAGATCACGTTTAGATTCCAGAGCTACAATGGCTGAATTGTCCGCAATAAACGATAAAGACAGCAAAGACTGCCCATTTTCACGCATCATATTAATCGTTGAATTCAAACTTGTTAAATGAATACGCTTTAAAGTTGCTTGCGTTAATTGCATTGAAAGATCATGAAGCTCTGTTTGTTTTACACCATGCTGAATAAAAGAATCAACAGAGGCACGAAATCCCTGCATGATATTAACGATCGCAGTATTATCATATTGTTTATCTTCTAATTTCTCATTTAATAAAGACTGTTTCTGTTTTATGATTACTTGTGAAAATGCAGAAAACCAAGTTTCCACCCCCCGTTGAGCGGCTTCACCTGTCTCAGCTTCAAAAGTAAGATGGATAAGATCACCATGACGCGATAAACGAATATTTTCCTGTTTTTTTTTCTTATAAGAAGTATTTAAAGAAAAATTCGAATCATCTAAAAATACAGGCTGTGAAAACAAAAAGGCGATAATGTTGTCTTGTTTTTCAGACGGTAATGGCTTTCCTACAGAATCAGATAATGAAAATACTAAAGTTGCTTGGTAACCACGGGGCTGAATAAAATAATAAAACCAAATCAAAGAGATAGACAGCATTTGTAACAGCAAAACAATTAAAATGTTTCGCCATACTGTACATATGAACAGTCTTTTATTACATTTAAGACTCATCTTTATTTTAACCAGCAAAATACTTCTTCATATTGTTTTATTAAGAGAAAGTAGTAACTATCCTCTTAACTTGCTGTCATATTATTTTGAAATAACAAAAACATAAAATTTGAGCAAAAAAGTTCAACAATAGCTTTTAAAGACTTAATGCATATTTTTTTTAATGTTCTCTAATTGTTTTTTTGCTTCAGAAGTAAGAACAGCTCTAATGGTAACAGAGCCATCATCATGCCCCTCCTGCTTTATTTCCGCAGAGTTTTCATAAAACCAATCAATCAGTGACATTTCATGAGGTTTTAAAAGATATTCAATGCTTTGCACCTCTCCAAAAATGCGCTTTTCAATGGTTTTTAATAATTGATCGACTCCATCCCCATTAAGGGCTGATACTATGAGCGCAGGATTTAACCGTGACTTTGCGCTCGTTTGTAAAACATTCAATGCTTGCTCATCTAACATGTCAATCTTATTCCAAACTTCTATAATATGCTCTGTATCGTCAATATCGATATCAAGACTTGAAAGCACTTCTAAAACATCTTGGGCATGGGTTCGATGATCAAGATCTAACATATCTCTGACATGAAGAATAAGATCCGCTTCAACCACTTCTTCAAGAGTTGCTCTAAAAGCTGCAATCAAATTTGTTGGTAAATTAGAGATAAAACCTACAGTATCAGACAAAAGAATAGTTTTTCCATGGGGAAGAACAACTTTGCGCAAAGTCGGATCAAGCGTCGCAAATAACATATTCTTTGCTAAAACATTAGCACCACTTAAACGATTAAAAAGAGTTGATTTTCCTGTATTTGTATATCCTACCAGGGCAACAACAGGATAAGATGTTTTTTTTCTTTTCGCTCTATGAAGTGCACGTGTTTTAATAACTGTTTCTAATTCGCGGCGAATACGAATAATTTTCTCTTGCAAAAGACGCCTGTCTGCTTCAATTTGCGTTTCACCAGGTCCACCTAGGAAGCCTCGCCCACCCCGTTGCCTTTCCAAGTGCGTCCAACTCCGAACAAGACGCCCTTTTTGATAGGATAAATGCGCTAATTCTACTTGCAAAACCCCTTCTTTTGTTCGTGCACGATCACCAAAAATTTCAAGAATCAAAGCCGTTCTATCGATAACTTTACAATTCCATAATTTTTCTAAATTACGCTGCTGTACTGGCGTTAAAAAGTGATCTATAATCGCAAGCTCAATAGAATATTCATCGATATAATCGGTAAGCGCATCTACTTTACCTTTTCCAAAGAGAGTTGCAGGACGAGGTGTTAAAATGTTAATTGTTTCATAATTAACAACTTCTAGCCTTATAGCACGTGCTAACCCCAATGCCTCTTGAACGCGGGAAGATATAGAGCACTCTCTTAGAGAGTTTTCATTTCTATTCTCTTGAAAGATCGGTATCAAAACAAGTGCGCGTACCTGTTTTATGTTTTGCGAAAACACCCCTTCTAATCTCTCATTTTCATTTATCATAGCAATCTAAGTACTTTTAAAATGGGATAAGAGGTTTATCTTAAAATGATGTGTTTACTCAGGACTTTCTCCTTCAAACATCTGTACAGGCTGTCCAGGCATAATCGTAGAAATAGCATGCTTATAAACCAATTGCGCGTGTCCATCTCGGCGCAAAAGGACACAAAAATTATCAAATGAAGTTACAATACCTGTCAGTTTAACGCCATTAACAAGAAAAATTGTAAGGGAAATTTTTTGCTTACGCACCGTATTTAAAAACACGTCTTGCAGGTGTTGTGATCGCTCTGCCATTATTCTTACACCTTCATCTCGATTGCATAAAATATTCGTGCATGCATATCGACTGAAAAATATTCAATTGTCAATGTAGAAGCTTCAAATTTTAGCAACAAACAACTGAAATTAGAGAAAAAACTGCTCTTTAAGACAAAAATCAAAATGCAGCTTATAAAAATCTATCATTAAATTCAAAAATTTTCCATGTTTACTTTTTTATAAACTTACAGTTGCCAGATTTTTATACCTTCCAAACCTATACAAGAGGTCGAAGTCCCTTCTTTTAGAATCAATAAAAGTAAACAGACCACAACATTTATGGTCGATATTCAAAAAATCATTCGCACCGCATTGTTTTTTTATATCAATATATAATCAATATATATAAGTGCCATTAAATTGTCCTTATCTCAAAGAAAAGAGGCCGATAAAGCTTTTTATAAGCACAAGTTGTGAACAGTATTTTTGTTTTTAATTAAAACCAAATAATAATTTGTTTTTATTATATTTTATAACATTTTTAAACAGAGTGTAAGATACCGCGTTAACTTTATTTTGATAAGTTTTTAAAATTTTTTCCTCAGCATATTCCTTTCTAAATAATTAACAGCTAGTATGCGGAGATTATGTGGAAGAGGACGTATCCCTTTTTCGGTCTGTAAGAGTACGAGGCGAGTATGGCACGCAGAACCAAATTGCAAACATTTGAAGTTGAAGTTGAAGAAGCCCTCACAAAAGCGATGAACTTTGATTTCGATGACACAGCATTTGAGACAATAGAATCCAATAATTCTGAAAATATTGTTAATGTTGATGATTTGATTCAAAAAATTGCAATGGCTGAAGAAGAATTTTTTGCTGAAAATGGTTCTTCAACTTTTGTCTCTAATATTAATGATGACGCAGTCATTGACAAATCCGTTGTTGAACAGATTTTTGCTCCAAAACCTTCACCTGATGTTTCAGGGGGAACGGTTCACAATACATTGTTGTCGACAAAGCTTCTGCCTGCAAATGATGATATAACAACCCCTGTAAATTTTGGACTCTTTAAACAGCGTTCTTCCTCTCGAATCTACTGGTATACAACAGCGCTTAGTGCTTTATGGGCAACAGGGGGAGCTTTTATTGCGCATAAACTCGCCCCTACCGGACTGGGCTCCTTATCCAATATCAGCACTTTTGTGACATCCCCGACAGGGCTCGTTGTAGCGGCCGGAACAGCAATTCCTATCCTTATATCTTGGGGTGTTGCTCAATTAACAAAACGTTCAAACGAACTACATAATATTGCCCTTCTTATGACAAATGCTGCTCAACGCCTTAGTGAACCACAACAATTATCTGAAAAACAAGCTATTGCTATAGGGCAAACCATTCGTGAAGAAGTAGCGGCAATGAACGAGGGTATTGAACGGACACTTGGACGTGCTGTTGAACTTGAAGCAATCATACAAGGTGAAGTTCACAACCTAGAACAAGCCTATGCTGAAAATGAATCACGTATTCATACACTCATCAAAGAATTGAGTAATGAACGCATAGCCATTTTGAATCACGCCGATCGCGTACAATCAACGATTAAAGGAACCCAAGAACAACTGAGTGATGAATTTGGCTTGGTTACCTCTAAAATCGTAACCAATGTTGAAAAGCTTGCACAAACCCTTTCTCAAACTTTACAAAAGCAAGGTGAAGACCTTGTTGAAAAACTTTCCCATGCCGGTGATGGTGTAACAAATCAGCTTGTTTCAAAATTTAATGAAACAACAACACAAATTCAGCAGAAAAACACAGAATTTTTCGATGAATTAGGAAAAAACTTTGATGGTTTTGCAAAACGATATGATCATAATGAGAGACAAATAGAAAAAACTTTTAATGAAACAGCAGTAAAAGCAGAAGCGCATGCTGCTAAAATTGCAACACATATACAAACAGTAACAGATCAAACTTTGCACGCTGTCGATGAAAAGTTCAAAGCCTTAGATAAAGCTCTTATTGATCGCAATAAGCAATCTCTACAGAATTTTGATGAAAAGATCTTAAAGCTTGACGACCAAGCCCATAAACTCTCTTCTAAATTTGATCATGTAACCTCGCAAGCAATTGGAGCCTTTGAACAACGTTTAGCAACTGTTGATCTTTCTCTTAAAGAACACAGTGACTCCATTATTGATTCCTTTATAGAACGCAGTCAAGCTTTAGAGAATAATGCTGAAAAACTTGGTAACTTCTTGGAAGCTCATGTCTTGAAAATAAATGAAGACCTTCAAGAAAAAACAGCAGACATTACTCATGCATTTACAAATGGACGTGAATCTATTCTTTCTGCAATTGATAAAAGCAAAGAAAATCTGAGAGAAGAAATTCAACATGTCGACAATGCCATTATTGATATTATACAGGAACGTTCACAAGATTTTAAATTACAACTTTCTGATCAACGAGCTCTCATGGCAGACATGCTCGATAACGAGAAGAATAAAATCGCTGATGCATTAAGAAATCAGATTGATGTCTTCACTCAAAATACTTCTCATATTGAAAAAGTTTTGACTGACAATGCTCAAGTCGTTGATAAACAAGCTGAAAATCATATTGCAAATATTATTCAATGCACTGATAAACTACAAGAAGTCATTGTACAAAGCTGCAATACAACACAAGATGCTTTAGAAGCACAAGCGAGAAATATTGATATCCGTGCCGATGCTCTGCGTGACTCTTTGGCAATTAATAGTTTTTCTCTTAATGAAGTTCTTGCTGATCAAGCACGCACACTCGAGCAACGCATGGAGACAATCCATAATCTCATCGCAAAAAGTGATATACGTGTCGATGTTGCATTGAAACAACAAATAGATTTAGTTGAGAATGCAATTATTGCCAATAATAAAAACATTACTGAAACAGTTCAAGATCATATAAAAAACCTTGAAAGCCATGCCGAAATTCTAAAAAATACTCTCTCTCAATCGAGTGGTGTTTTCTTTGAAACCCTTGAAACGCGTATGGAATCATTCGATACAAATTTAGAAGATCGTGCACACAAAATTTTTGAACGGACGACAACGCTAGAGGAAACATTATCTGAAAAATTTAGCCAAGTCTGTGAAGCCATCGATATGCAAACATCTGTTATTGAGGAACGTTCTGACACATTAAAAACGTCTCTCATGCTTAATAATGAGCAAAGTCAGATAATTCAACAAGCGCTGGAAAGCAGTGTTGACAATATGCGTGTTAGCTTAGAAGATTCTGTTAATACAGTTACAGATAATCTGCATAATAAGGTTATAAAAGCTTCTAATATTCTTTCTTCTACGGGTGAACAAATTCTCTCATCTGTTACGAATGTTACCGCACAAGCTGAAAATATTCTCGCAGAATCAGGCAACCGCATTGTATCAAACGTTAAGAAAACAGTTTACGATACCAGTGAAAAGGTTCTGTCCGTTCTATCTGAACAAACAGCGCATACTGTCGAAGCTTTCACAACAGCCAGTCATAACGCGCAAGCATTATTAAATGAAACAATTCACACATCAACAACAGCAATAGAGCAAGTTCTTAATGAACGTTGTGATGTTCTTCATCACTCTATGCAAAATCTTAAAAACAATTTAGGATATCAGCTCTCTGATGTAACAAGCCGTCTGGAAAACGCAAAGAATCAGACAGCAACACAAATTTCAGAACATGTTGGAAAAATAACAGAGCTGACAAATCACTTAAATCAAGCAGCGCAAAGTACAACAGAATCAATTGATTCTTTAACGCAGCATATTGGTGAACAACTCTGTCTCTCCACACAAGATGCTGAACAAAGAATTTACGCATATAATGAATCTTTAGTGAATAGCTTGAACAAAGCGAACTCTGAAACACTTCAAACAGTAACGGCTATGAAAGAAGAGCTTGTTAATAATGTCTCATCCATCTTGAAACAATTGAATCAATCAATTTACAACTTCCAGGAAAACAATAATGTTTTATTATCGGCTGTTCAAAATATTGACGGTCAACTTAATGAGACGACGAACAATTTTTTCCGCAACACGAACCAAGTCACAGAGTGTTTATCAGCCTCAAATCAAGCACTCAATAATAATGTTGAAATTCTGCAAGGGCTCTCAAAAAATACCTTTGAACAAATTAATCATATAACGAGTAGTTTTGGTGAACATGCAAAAATACTTTCCCAAACGATTCACGTTCTTGAACAGTCTGAAAATTCACTGAATGCAACACTTGAAGAGAAACATAATACGCTTTCTGTATTGAGCGATGCTCTTGTTTTAAAGTCTCATGAAATTAATGAAATGATTGAGCATTATGAAAAAATCTTTAACTTAGCCCTTGAACGCTCTGATAAGAATGCACGTAATGCCACAGATTCATTCCAACAATCGCTTAATAGGCTTATTAGTGAAGCCTCAACGCGTTTTTCAGGAGCAGCAGAAGATATACGTCGCTCCGCGGATGAAGTTCGTTTAGAGCTTTCAAAGATTAATAATGACATTCATGAAAATGCTAAAAAGCTTCCAGAAAAAACAAAAGAAACAACGCAAACAATTCGTACGGCTTTGAATGAACAAATTACAGCATTAAAAGATCTCGTCAGTGTTATACAAAATGATCAAAAGGGGGCAAAAGAACACTTAATATCGGAATTTCCTACATCATCAATGCTTAATAAAAGAAGTGAGAATTCTTCTGAGTCCATTAAAAAGATCATCCCCCCTAAACCTGTTTTGCAACAAGATCAAAGCAAAAAAAGACCCAATAAATGGGTATCGAATCTCTTAGAAAGAGCCTCACGTGATGAAACATTTTATGATGAAACCCCAAATAATGTTGTTTTAACACCTGTGCAAACCAAACCACGCTCTGCAAACAGTTCTCTTAACGCATTAGCATCGGGTATAGTGCAAGCTATTAATCACAATGCCATTGTTGAGCTATGGGATCATTATCAACGTGGACAAAAAAACATTGTAACAGAACACCTTTATACCTTGAATGGAAAAACAATATTTGAAATGATTAAGAAAAAATACATGAGCGATTTTGAGTTTAAACGTTCAGTGAATCAATATGTTGCGGATTTCGAAAAGCTCTTACGTGATATATCGCGCAGCTCTAGTTCTTCCAACTCAGTTCGCAAATACCTGATATCAGATACAGGAAAAGTTTATACCATGCTTGCTCATGCAAGTGGACGAATCCAATAAGCAATAAGAGAAGTGGAGAAAACATTTTTCCACTTTTTCTCCCTCCCGTTGTTTTAATTTCTTATCATAGAGTGCTTTGCAATAAACTTAAAGCTTTGTACTTTAAAGACTGATAATTGGCATACGTTTTTTTGATAGCCTAAGCGATAATCAAAAAAAGAATATTTTTTACTTCTTTTTATTCTTCATAGCTTTATAAAGGCACAAAATCGGTAATATTACTTTTATTTGCTAACTTTCAAAGTTTTTCGTGCTTTTTGTTAAAACAGCTCATAAGAAATATCTCTATTCCTTTCTTAAAGTTTTTTTTATCCACATATTACTCTTTCTTGCAATACGTAAATCATAAAGTAATGCGTTATACGGAATATATGAACTTCATATATCAATTGCACAATAAAAGCTCTTTTATTCTTTCCTTATTTTGTAAGCATTGCAAAAAGAATAATGGCTTGGTAATGTAATCATTATTAGATATTTTATTTGTTTGTAGATTAATCAATTTTTACGCGTTTTATTAAGGAAAGAAAAACAAGCGTGCTGTTATCAATAAAATTTATTCATGCGCACAAATGAAAAGAAACATCAAACTGGTTTTATAATCTAGAAGAATTTTCTCATGCGTTTTGATATTCAGAGAAATGAGGATTTATTAGTGAACAAAACCTTATTGTAGATGGAACACTCAATATAAACACATACTAACTTGGATATCATAAAAATGTCTAGAGAACAAAATAATAATTTCAGTTCACCAATAGCTGAACTTGACAGTGCTGCACTTTTTTATCACCAACACCCCAAGCCTGGAAAATTGGAAGTACAAGCAACAAAACCTCTTGATAATCAACGTGATTTAGCTCTTGCTTATTCCCCAGGCGTTGCAGCACCATGTCTTGCAATTCATGAAGATCCCAATCTTGCTGCTCAATATACGTCTCGTTCTAATTTAGTTGCTGTTATATCCAATGGAACAGCTGTACTTGGTCTAGGAAATATTGGCCCACTCGCTTCAAAGCCAGTTATGGAAGGCAAGGCCGTTTTATTCAAAAAATTTGCGAATATTGATGTTTTTGATATTGAAATTCATGCATCCGATATAGAACAAATGGTACAGACGGTATCGAGCCTAGAACCTACATTTGGTGGTATTAATCTTGAAGACATTAAGGCTCCTGAATGTTTTGAAATTGAGGAAAAGCTGCGCACTAAGATGAATATTCCAGTTTTTCATGATGACCAACATGGAACGGCCATTATTGTTTCAGCGGCTGTATTAAATGCCTTAAATCTTTCAGGAAAAAAAATTGAAAAAGCAAAAATAGTTACCTCAGGTGCAGGCGCTGCCGCTCTAGCTTGTCTTAATCTTTTGGTCCGTCTTGGAGCAAAAGTTGAAAATATTTGGCTTAGCGACTTAGAAGGCGTTGTTTATGATGGTCGCAAGACCCTTATGGATCGTTGGAAAATCAATTATGCACAAAAAACTGACGCACGAACTTTATCCGATATTATTGAGGATGCAGATATTTTTCTAGGCCTATCTGCGGGTGGTGTTTTAAAGCCTGAATATCTTAAAAAAATGGCTGAAAATCCATTAATTTTAGCGCTGGCTAATCCCGTACCAGAAATTATGCCTGAAAAAGCACACTCTATACGGCCCGATGCAATGATCTGCACAGGACGCTCTGATTATCCCAATCAGGTTAATAATGTCCTTTGTTTTCCCTATATCTTCCGTGGTGCATTAGATGTAGGCGCTACTGCAATTAATGAAGAAATGAAAATGGCTGCTGTTCATGCAATTGCTGCCCTTGCGCGTGAAGAAACTTCAGATGTTGTAGCACGTGCATACTCAAAAGAACCACCTAATTTTGGACCAGACTATCTAATCCCCTCTCCTTTTGATCCACGTTTAATACTACGTATTGCTCCCGCTGTTGCTAAAGCAGCAATGGCAACGGGAGTCGCACTTCGTCCCATTGAAAATATGGAAGCCTACCATGATATCCTCAATCGATTTGTCTTTCTTTCAGGTCTAACAATGAAGCCTGTTTTTGCTGCTGCAAAAACAGCAAAACGTAAACGTGTCATCTATGCCAATGGTGAAGATGAACGCGTCCTTCGTGCAGCGCAAGTTGTCATTGAAGAACAAACAGCAACACCTCTCCTTATCGGCCGTCCACAGGTCATAGAAGCAAGATTAAAACGCTTTGGTTTGAAAATTCGCCCTAATATAGATTTTGAATTAACAAATCCTGAAGATGATCCACGTTTTCGTGATTATGTTAATTTATTTTTTCATTATACAGGAAGACGTGGCGTTACGCCTGAAATGGCAAAAACAATAGTGAGAACATCAACAACGGCTATTGCTGCCCTTGCCGTCATGCGTGAAGAAGCAGATGCGATGATTTGCGGCTTAGAAGGACGTTTTGAACGTCAACTTGAATTGATTGAACAAATTATCGGACTTGATCCTCATGTCCACCGTTTTTCTGCTATGAGTTTGCTTATCTCTCAACAGCGTACTCTTTTTCTCACAGATACTTACGTTAATGAAAACCCTTCTGCAGAAGAAATCGCTGAAATGACTGTATTGGCTGCTCAAGAAGTTGAAGCATTTGGAATAACACCCAAAGCAGCCTTGTTATCGCACTCAAACTTTGGTTCTAAAAACACAGAAAGTGCACGTAAAATGCGCCGTGCAACAGAAATTCTTGCCAAAGAACACCCTCATTTAGAAGCAGATGGCGAAATGCATGGTGATGCAGCCCTTTCCAAAGCTTTTCGTGATCGTGTTTTTCCTGATTCTCGTCTTAAAAGTGAAGCGAATTTGCTTGTCTTTCCAACACTTGATTCAGCCAACATCACGCTCAACACAGTTAAAAGCCTTACAAATGCACTCCATGTTGGTCCTATCTTAATAGGGGCAGCACGTCCCGCCCATATCCTAACGCCTTCAGTAACTTCACGAGGCATTGTTAATATAACCGCCCTTGCCGTCCTTGCTGCAAATAGAAAAAATAGTCTCGTAAAATAAACATGTCATAAAACTTCAAATTTTTCTTAAATATTGAAGTGTATTATTTCACGTACTTTAAAGCTCTTTGCTCTATAGAAAAGACAGTTATATTCTGGATTAAGGCTTTTTTTTAAAGAGAAAAAAGGCTAGAAGGATAAAAGTCTATTTTAAATTTACTATTTACTAATGCTATAATAAGGAATCCGTACATTGCCTTCCACGTTTGATAAAGTTGCTGATATTATTGCAGAAATCAGTGAAATTGATCGCAGTACCATCACGCCTGAAAGTCATACAATTGATGATTTGGGAATCGACAGTCTTGATTTTCTTGATATTGTTTTCGCTATTGACAAAGCTTTTGGAATAAAAGTTCCCCTAGAACAATGGACACAAGAAGTCAATGAAGGTACAGTTGCTACAGAAGAATACTTTGTTCTTAAAAACCTTTGTGCAAAAATTGATGATCTCGTTGCCTTAAAAAAGGCGGAGTAATTTTTTCACTATGCATGATCAATCTGTATTCATCACTGGTATAGGCCTCATAAGCTCTCTGGGGGAAGGAACTGATCAACATTGGAATCTTTTAAATGATCCAATCTGTACACCAAACCTAGATTGTACAACTTTTCCACCCTACACAGTTCATAATTTGCCTGAAATTGATTGGAGTTTACAAATCGCGAAAAAAAGCGATCAACGGCAAATGGGAACATGGCAACGTCTTGGTACCTATGCGGCGGGTCTTGCTCTTGATGATGCTGGCATGAAAAACAATGAACAATTCACGTCAACAATGGACATGATCGTAGCAGCAAGTGGAGGAGAGCGTGATATTGCTGTTGATACACAGATTCTTTCCAAAGCGCGCACAGTCACCGATCATGCTTCTATGTTAAATGTTGCGCTTTCAACTGAACTTCGTCCGACATTATTTCTGGCACAACTTTCAAATCTTCTGGCAGGAAACATTTCAATTGTTCATAAAGTCACAGGGTCATCTCGCACATTTATGGGAGAGGAAGGCAGTGGACTTTCTGCCCTTCAAATTGCTGTAGCCCGTATTAAATCAGGACAAAGTACCCATGCTCTTGTAGGAGGTTCCTATAATGCACAAAGTTATGATATGTTGCTGGCTCATGAGCTTGGGGGGCTTTTAACTCATAATGGGTGGAGCGCTGTGTGGAATCGTGAAATTCATCCTGGTGGTGGTATTATCACTGGTTCTGGCGGTATTTTTCTTGTTCTTGAAAGTGGAGAACATGCAAAAAAACGTAACGCACGTGCTTATGCTGAAATTAGCCAAATTATTACAGACCAAATAGATAGAACCAAAACGCCGCTTAAGGAATCAATTGCAACAATGTTGAAAACGGTAGGCGTTAAAGATTCCTTAGCCATTTCAGCAGCCTCAGGTGCTCACGAAGCAACAAAAGCAGAACAAAATGCTCTTGATGATGCTAATCTATCTTACCGTGGTATTACAACATTATTTGGTTATATGCGAGAAGCACAACTTCCTTTAGCTCTTGCTCTTGCAGCACTTTCGATTGAAAAAAAACACTGTTTTCCAGCGTTAAGTTCTCATGAAAAATCTTTTTCTAAAGAAGTACATGAAATATTTGTTACAACGATTGGTATAAAAAGATCTGAAGGTATCGTACGTCTTACTGCTGTTTGAAGGGGAATTTCTATCGTGAAATATCATGACCATTTTGGGCGTCCACTTGTAGCAATAACTGGGGCAGGCGTTGTCACATCACTAGGACAAGGAAAACATGAAAATTGGCAAAAATTAACAAGCGGTATAAGCGGAATCCACAAAATAACGCGTTTTCCCGTTGAGGGATTAAATACATATATTGCTGGAACAATTGATTTTCTCAAAGAAAGTACGCTTGGTGCTTCGGCTCTTTCTGAAAAGCTTGCGCATCTTTCTGCTGAGGAAGCTTTAGAGCAAGCTGCTCTTGATAAAACAAATTTTAATGGACCACTCTTTCTAGCGGCTCCCCCTGTTGAACTTGAATGGCAAGCACGTTTTAGCCTTGATCAAGAGGAAGGATTTAATAATGAACCTTCTTATGCCCATCTTCTTAAAATTTGTGAGCATAAACTCCATGAGGCGCTTTTTGAAACCACACAATTTGGTGCAATTGCAGAAAAACTGCAAAAAACATTTGGCACAAAAGGACTTCCCGTTACACTTTCCACGGCTTGTGCATCTGGTGCAACAGCAATTCAATTAGGCGTTGAATCTATTCGACGAGGAGAAACAGATCGCGCTCTCACCATTGCGACAGATGGATCAGTTTCAGCAGAATCTCTCATTCGCTTTTCATTATTATCTGCTCTTTCCACTCAAAATGAACCTGCAGAAAAAGCAGCAAAACCCTTCAGCCGTGATCGAGATGGCTTTGTTATGGCAGAAGGTTCAGGCGCTCTTGTCCTTGAATCTCTTCAAAGCGCATTAAACCGTAATGCTACAATTTTAGGAATTTTAGCGGGCTGTGGAGAAACAGCTGATGATTTTCACCGTACACGTTCAAAACCCGATGCATCACCAGCAATTGGATCCGTTCGCAAAGCCTTAAACGATGCACAAATAACCATCCATGAAATTGACTATATTAATGCTCACGGAACCTCTACACCTGAAAATGAAAAAATGGAATATCTTGCGTTATCAACAGTTTTCGGTGACATTCTAGAGCATATTCCAGTTTCTTCTAATAAATCAATGATTGGACATACCTTAACTGCTGCTGGTGCCATAGAAGCTGTTTTTTCGCTTTTGACCATTCAATCGGGGATACTTCCACCTACAATAAATTACGATAATCCTGATCCTACGATTCCATTAGATGTTGTTCCTCATCATAGCCGTAAAGCCGATGTCAATGCGGTTTTGTCAAACTCATTTGGATTTGGTGGTCAAAATACAAGTCTTGTTATCACAGCCTATAAAGGATAATTTTTTTCATACTGACCAAAGTTAATCGTACTAAAGCAATAGCAATTATCATTGAAGGGGAATAATAATGCGTGCACTACAATTGCTAAATGAACGCCAACTTGAAATTACCAATATTGCACCACCACCATCTCCACTTCCCAATGAGGTAACAGTACGAATAAAAGCTGTTGCTCTTAATCATATTGATGTATGGGGCTGGCGTGGGATGGCTTTCGCGAAAAGAAAAATGCCCCTTATCATTGGTGCCGAAGCTTCCGGTGAAATTACGCAATTGGGAAGCCATGTTAAAAATTTACACCTTGGACAAATCGTCTCAATTTATGGTGCACAAACCTGCGGAGTATGCCAAGCTTGTCATGAAGGACGGGATAATCTTTGCACAGATGTAAAGGGAGTCCATGGTTTTCATCTTGATGGTTTTGCTTGTGAGCTTGTCAATTTGCCTGCACGTTTATTGGTTCCAGCCCCTCCCCAATGTGATGAATTCCAAGCCGCTGTTGCTCCCATTACTTTTGGTACCGTAGAACATATGCTTTTCGATAACGCAAAACTACAAGCAGGAGAAACGATTCTGATACAAGCAGGTGGTTCCGGTATTGGCTCTGCAGCCATTCAACTTGCAAAACATATGGGATGTACTGTTATCACAACGGTAGGTTCAGATGAAAAAATTGCAAAAGCACAATCCCTTGGAGCAGATCATGTGATTAATTATCGTAAAGATCGTTTTGAAGGTGTGGTGCGTAAATTAACGCAAAAAAAAGGTGTTGACATTGTTTTTGAGCATGTTGGTGTCGATACATGGAACGGTTCTTTGTTGTGTATGAAAAAAGGAGCACGCTTAGTGACTTGCGGTTCTACCTCTGGTGTTTCAGCATCCATAAATCTCATGCAATTATTCCAGCAACAACTTAAGATATTTGGTTCTTTTGGCTGCCGTATGGAAAATATGAAAAATGCCATGCAAAAAATGGCACAAAAAGCTGTACACCCTGTCATTGATACAATCGTTGGACTTGATGAAATGGATACAGCTTTAAAACGAATGGAAAGCCGTGATGTTTTTGGTAAAATTATTCTTAAAATTAATTAAATCATGATGAATCTTTTTCTTAAAAAAATCATATATCATATTAAAATTATAGCTAAAAAAATATCCTACTTGTTGTGGGCATATCTGCTCTTTGGTTCTTTATTTATTTTAAAATGTTTTCCAGCCAAAATGGGAATTTCTTTTTTTTCTTGGTTGGCAAAAAAAATTGGTCCCCTTATCCATCGTCATCAAATAACACTTGCAAACCTTAGGTATGCCTATCCAGAAAAAACAGAGCAAGAACGCCATGCGATTGCAATAGAAATGTGGGAAAATATAGGGCGCTTTCTCGCCGAATATATTTATCTTGATAAAATTTTTGATTTTGATCCTCATGCGAACGAACCAGGTTTTATTGAGGTTAAAGGAGTTGAAATCTTTAAACGCTTAAAAAATGAAAAAAAGCCACATATTTTTTTCACAGCGCATACTGGAAATTTTGAACTTCTTCCTATTTGCGCACAAAGTTTTGATCTGAATGTTACGGTATTATTTAGACCACCCAATAACCCTTATGTTGCCAAACGAGTCCTTAAAGCACGACAAACGTCTATGGGACATCTTGTTCCCTCTAAAGCCGGTGCAGCGTGGGCATTAGCAGGCAAATTAGCAGAAGGTAAAAACGTTGGTATGCTCGTTGATCAAAAGTTTCGTCGCGGTATCATGGGAACATTTTTTAACAGACCCCTTAAAACAAATCCCTTAATTATAAAGCTTGCACGACAATATAACTGTGATATTTATCCAGCACGTTGTATTCGTCTTCCTGGAGGGCGTCATCGTTTGGAATTATATGAACATGTAGAACTTCCACGTGATGAAAAAAATGATATTGATATAGCTGCTTCTACGCAAAAATTAAATGATATTGTTGAAACTTGGGTCCGTGAATATCCTGAACAATGGATGTGGTTACATAGACGTTGGGATATCTAAACATAAGCTCTATTGCTTACAGAGGAAGTGCAAATGTTAGCCTCAAAAGATATCAAAGATCTCACCGCAATTATCAAAGCATTACGAAATCCTGACAATGGTTGTCTCTGGCATAAAAAACAAACTTTTGAATCCCTCATACCCTATATGCTCGAAGAAGCTTACGAAGTCATTGATGCCATTGAACGAAAAAATCAAAAAGATCTTTGTGAAGAACTTGGTGATCTTCTTTTACAGGTTGTTTATCATGCAACCATTGCACAAGAAGAAGGCAGCTTTACTTTTGAAGATGTTATTTATGCAATCACGGCAAAAATGATTCGCCGCCATCCTCATGTTTTTGGCAATGCTGAGCAAAAAAAACGAGGACTTATAAAAGAAGATTGGGAATATATAAAAAAAGAAGAACAGGCTGAACAAAAGAAATTATGCAAAGAAAAAAACAACAATTCAAGCATTCTTGCAAAAGTAAAACCAATCCAGCCAGCAAACCAAGAGGCCCTTTCCTTACAAGAAGCTGCGGCTACAGTGGGATTTGATTGGCAAGAAAGTGATAAAGTTTTTGCAAAAATAGAAGAAGAACTTGAAGAACTCAAAGAAGCCATCAAAAATAAAAAGAAATCAGAAATAGAAGCAGAATTTGGAGATCTCTACTTTATTCTTCTTAATCTCGCACGCCACTTAGCGATTGATTCACAAAAAGCATTAAAAAAAACAAATACAAAATTCCGAAATCGTTTTGCCTATATCGAAGAAAAGCTATCCTCTCAATCTAAGACACTCACTGAGACATCCTTAAATGAAATGGAAGCACTTTGGAAGCAAGCTAAAAATGAACAATAAAAATACTAGATTTTTTCCTACCAAAAAGAACTAGCCTCCTAGAATTACTCAATGATAATTTCTCTAAACTTGGATAATTTCACGAAGCACGATTGGTTTTATATTGATCTTCGGGAACAGGACGAAGTTCTACCGACTCGCCACACCCACATGCTGAAACTTGATTAGGATTTTTAAAAATAAAACCAGAACGAAGCGTTGTCACTTCATAATCCATCTGTGTTCCTAATAAAAATAATACGGCATCATGTGCTACGAAAACACGAGCACCATTCACTTCAACAACATCCGCATCTATTCCCTCTTCTTTGACGAGAGTAATTGTATATTCCATTCCTGCACAACCGCCTTTTTTGATCCCAACAAGAATACCTCGTGCATCTTTTGCATCCATAATCGCTTTAACGCGATTTACAGCAGCTTGTGTTAAACTTATTACCGAAAAACGACTCATTGTTTACTCTTTTCTTGGTTCAATAGACACTTGGAACGTTTTTTCTCTAGCATATTCTATCTGATACTTTAGAAGAAAAACAACAAGACATACATTAAAACATTCTAACCTTTTTATAATCCATCCTCATAAAATGAGATTTTTCATTGTAAAATCTAGAACTTACAATTTTTTGCCCACATAAAACATAAAATATCTCTGCTATAAAAACTCTAAACGAAAGAAAACGTTTCAATGCCATACATTCAATTTTACCCCTTTGAAAATATTTATTTTTAATAACCTATGAGATAAAGAAAATATACCTCTCCCACACTTGTGAGCACTCTTCTTCTCCAATACCCCTAAAATTACAAATCTCTCCCCTTCACAATCTTCAAAAGGAGTTAAACGATAAAACCCTATTGATTATAGAGCTTAAAACTTAACGATAACAAAGAACTTTACAGATTCGTGAGAATAACAATATATCGATAGGCAAAAATTTCGCTTTCAAAAGCTGTAAGTGTAAGAGCATTTTAGATTTTGTTCTGTTTATTTTTTCTCTTGCCTTTAAAGAAACAGTCATTTAATCGTTTCACACAGACTCGGAGCGTAGCGCAGCTTGGTAGCGCACTTGACTGGGGGTCAAGGGGTCGTGGGTTCAAATCCCGCCGCTCCGACCATTTTTAAAACGCTATAAAATAAGCTTGTTTAGACTCTTTTATTTTAATTGCACATACATGTTTTTTTCTTCAACACAGAGTAATATGCAATAAATATTTTATTATTAATTTGAAAAACACAGTCTTTATGAGAAATATCTTCCACGAGGATTCGCAGCAAACGCGAGACCTTTGCCTCGCGTTACTTTATTCTTTTAAAAATTTATAATTTTTTTATGCGATAATGCTGCTCTTATCATTTTTTGTAATGGAAGGTGACGTTTGAACGGTTATTTTTTTTGGTTTTAATTCAGCCGGCATTTCCCTTTTAAGCTGAATATGAAGAAGCCCATCTCCAAGCTCTGCCCCAATAACCTTCACATGATCAGCCAAATGAAAACGCCGCTCAAAAGCACGCGAAGCAATGCCTCGATAAAGAAACTCTCGTTCTTCATCATCCTTTTCAGGCTTTCTCTCTCCCTTAACAATCAACTGATTACAATGTATTTCAATATCAATCTCATCTTGAGAAAAACCAGCGACAGCCATAGAAATTCTATAAGAATCTTCGCTTAAACGCTCAATATTATATGGGGGATAAGAAGAAATTTCCTCTGGTTGTGTTCTAGAATCAAACCAGTTTAAAAGATGATCAAAACCTACTGTGGAACGATAAAATGGTGAAAAATCTACTTGACGCATAATACTGCCCTCCTTTAGAGCGACTATAATTTATGATTGACTCACAAAGCTCCCAAATGGCAAACTTACTTGTGAACCGGTGGCCCCATCATGGCAACCACATATATTATCTGGTAATCATTTTCCCTTATTTCAACTCTTTTGTATCTGAATTGATAAAAACGATCTAAAAAACAACCTCCCCCTTTCTTAATCCTTCTTCTTCATTACATAAATATCAAAGCTTTCTCATTATCTCATGATGCGACAAGTTGCAAAAATACACTTGTAAAGGATGTCCATTGAAAACACCTCTTTATCCCACAGACTGGAATTCCACTCCTCCTAATATTCATCATGGTACCCTTAAAATAGCAATAGATCGCGAAATTCGTTTTGCGATAACGTATCCTGAAGCAAAAAAATCTAAGGGAACAATTGTTATTCTTGAAAGCGAGGTAAATACTTTAGAAACATATTTTTTAGCCATGAATGAAATTTCTCAACGTGGTTTTCATACAGCAATATTTGACTGGTTTGATCAAAAAAAACCAGCCTTTAAGATAAGAAAAAAAAGCCACCTTCATTACTTTGATATAAATAATGATATTAATGACCTATATGAATTTCTTAAAAATATTGTTTATCCTAATTGTCCACCACCTTACTCTATGCTCACCTATGGTATGGGGGGATTGATAGCACTGAGCGGATTAGATCTCATTAATCATCAGTTTAATAGATTGCTCTGTATTTCTCCCCTTTTTGCTCCATTCGGCAATAAAACGAATGGTTTTCAACATAAATTAACACAATTTCTTTCTGATATAGGTTTTGGCTCTATACCAGCAAAAGATGGGAAAAAATTAAAAAAAATAAACTTCCTAAATATACAATTGGGGCACATGCGTCAAGGATCACTGCCTTCCACTAAGCCCCCAACATCGCGATGGATGGCAGCAGTATTTAATGTGATTAATTCTGTGAAGGAAAATATACGCCACCAACATTTACAAATTCCAACACTCTTTATTCTTGCCAATCAAGACAATCTAGCCAACAACATTGAAGTACGGCAATTATGCCAACACACACATCTTACAGAAAGTATTACTATTACAGGTGCCAAACTTGATACAATTATGTATAATGAAAATTACAAAAAACAATTTTGGGCTGCATTTGATGCATTTATCCCTGATAATATATCTATAAAATAATATGAAACTTTAACTTCCATTTTGCTCCACTAAAAACGAAGCTTTCTATGAGCGACACCATTCTATAAATACTCCTTATATAATGGATTATTCCATCTTCTAACAACTCATGTGATTCATTTTATAGACTCTATAGAGAAACCATGAAATAAATATTCACTCACAATTCATAACAAAAGTAATAAATGTAAAAAACTACCTTAATACATCATAATGCGTTTTTATAAATGAGACATCAAAATACTTTTTTTGATATATTATTAAGGAATAATTTTATAGTATTTCTAAAAAATAATATCCTTCATCCACTTAAATAAAAACTCTAAAATAAACATTTTTTATAAAATTTATTTAAAAATCTCTAAAAAAATAAATAACTACAAAAATTTTATTTTTTAGGATAATCTTTTAAAAACAATAAATTAACATAATATACTTCTAATTTCTTGCTACAATCAACCCCTACAGTAACGGTTTTCACAATTTTTTTAATGGAATTCTGATAAGAAACAGATAATTTAAAAGAAAAAATAGCAATGAATCATCTTAAAAGTTTTAGATCATTCCTTCTTTTTTTAAATCACATAGAGTTCGAATTTAACCAACTTACAACGAATATGTTGTATTTTGAATAAGGATATAAGAATTAACCATTTTGCCATTCATTTCAATTATGAGTATTTTACCATCTTTTTTATAAATACTCTGTATTGTATAATGATGCGGCAAAAACTCTGACAAATGGAGCCATTGGAACACAATCATGAAACGAATCCTGCTTGCAGAAGATGATAATGATATGCGCCGATTTCTTGTAAAAGCCTTAGAACGTGCAGGCTACGAAGTCGCCGATTTCGATAACGGTATAAGCGCATATGAACGTTTACAAGAAGAACCATTTTCTCTTCTCCTGACTGACATTGTGATGCCGGAGATGGACGGAATCGAGCTTGCACGACGCGCTACTGAGATTGACCCTGATTTACGCGTAATGTTTATTACAGGTTTTGCAGCGGTTGCACTCAATTCAAATAGTGATGCTCCTCCTGATGCAAAGGTTCTCTCTAAGCCATTTCACTTACGTGAACTCGTCAATGAAGTTGAAAAGATCCTTATTGCTGCTTAAAGGGATATTTTTCTAAATTATTTGTATCTGTTGTAAAAGAAAATGAAATTAAGCATTGACGTTTGTCATTCTATATGGTGTATGCAACATCGGTGAATGGGCGTGTAGCTCAGCGGGAGAGCACTACGTTGACATCGTAGGGGTCACAGGTTCAATCCCTGTCACGCCCACCATTCGCACTTTATATCATAAATAATTTAGTGTTTTGTCGTATTCTTTTCAGAGTACGAGATGCGTAAATAAAGGTTAGGGAATAGGATTTAGCAACCTAATTCTCCAAAGAGCATGTTCTACAGGATATTCTAATATTTTTTGGATTCTGATAAGAATTCTCGGGATAAGCCATCTAAAAAGCATCATAAATGCAACAACAGTTTCAATTGCGACGAATTAGAAGGTTTTATTGTAAAATTCTTTCGACAAAGATAAGCTCTTTTCTAAAAAACTTTTTTATCTTCTAATCGGTCCCCTATTTTTTTGATTCTCTCTTCTCTATTGACGCACCGCTGTTGTCAAAATAAGTAGAGATATAAAAATAAACTCAACAGCATGATCACTGGCAAAATGTTCGTCATAAATTGCTTGTTCTTCAGGTGTAAACTTTTCTTCCATATTCTCTTTTGCTCCTTTAATAGATTTGCGCTCTTGCTGTTGTTGCTCGATACTGTTCCAACTGCGCTCGATACGCCTTTCGCTCTAAGTCACGCTGCGCTATCTCATTTTTTGCCCGTTGAAGTTCGAGCTGCATGCGGGCTTGTTCTTGTTTCAAGAAAAGCTCAATATTTTTCTGCTGCAATGCTACCTGCTTTTGTTGTGCATCAAGTTGATAAAGTGTGCCCTTTGCTTGTGCTTCTTGCTGGAGAGCAGCAATCTTTGCTTGTTGCTCTGGAGTTAATTGTGCTCCTTGGTTTTGTTGCATCATTTTCTGCTGCTGTTGTTCTTGTTGTGCCTGCTGTGCTTTTGCCGTTAAATTTGCCACCAATGTTGCCGGTAGTGGAGAAAGCTTTAAAAGATCTGGAATCATCTCCGGTGTTAAGAAACCACCAAGCAACGGCAACATTTGCGTAATTGCCG
Organism: Bartonella tribocorum; assembly: GCF_002777915.1. GTDB lineage: Bacteria > Pseudomonadota > Alphaproteobacteria > Rhizobiales > Rhizobiaceae > Bartonella > Bartonella tribocorum_A. The sequence goes on from NZ_NJGE01000017.1 coordinate 42,449, forward strand.
CAAAAGTTCTCTCTTTTTCATTGGGGCTTGTTGGTGAATCATCAACAATAATGTCGTATTCAAGCGTTGTGACAGCTTCACGTGTTAAGGGAACATACTGTGCATTTTCTGGTCCAGAAATCCGAACCAAACGCCCATCGGAAAGATAGTTTTGAATCAGATAAAGGATAATTTTTCCCTGTCGACATCGATAAAGCTTAAGATTATCAAATAAACCTGCAAGCAAATTAAGCGTTGATTGCCGGCGTGTATTTTCCAATACATTCGCTTGATTAACCTCTCTTGTGCCTATAAACTCTGCCGACAGTCCTGTAACATGTGTTATCGCTTCACGCGATTCATTAAACAACTGAAAGAAGCCATTAGGGAACTGTGCACTTGGCTTTGGTTGGATTTTTCCTCCTGTAAGCGCCCCATTTTTAACCCACGTAATCGTATCGGTTCGTGTCCAATTTTCTAATGCTTGGCGCTCATCATCAAAAGCGTCACGCTCTGCCATCAAACCACCTTTGGCTTGGCTGTTTAAAATATACATGACTTGGCTAAAATATTTATTCGACCATTTTTGCGGATCTTTTGCGGGGCGAACAATCCCGTAAAACTGGTTTTTAAGCTTATCCAGTGTGCCTGTGATACATTCCCAGCCAAGCTGTCCATCTGGTGCTAAGGGTTTATCGGGCTTTGCTAAAAGACGCCGTCCCAGAAAAGCGCGCTTGACCACCTTTTTATTAAAACGCACCCCTTGTAGTTGTGGCGCCACCCTTTGAATCTGTTCAAACTCTTGTTTACTATAATTGCGCATCTGTCCGGTTTGAAGATCAAGTGCCTTGTAATAAGCTTCATATTCAAACCAACGGCATTCAACCAGCGTAACATAGCGTTTTTCAGAAGCCGACTGTGAGAAAGAATCTGCATTGGCATGATCATTATAAGCATCGAGTGAGACATGATATTCCTCACAAGCGGTTGTATTATCTGTTGCCCAATCAGCATGGAGATCTTCAACTGCTACATCAGGAAAAAGACTTTTAGCATCCTCAATGGGTTTACGATCAACATACCACATACGCTGCGCATCAATGAGATTGGGTCTTACAGCATTGGCATCCCAAACCATTTTCAGTGGATCTAAGCGTTGAATAGCAGGAATTCCTTCAGGATCTATTTCATAATCAAGCCGTGTATCTGTCCAGCCCATGCCGCAAATGACCATATCTTGAAAAGCATCGGAATCGGCATATTCCGCCTCTGCCTCATCACGAAACCATTCTGCTGCTCCAGTGAGTAATTCATTGGATATTGCGGCTCCTGCTTGCCTTGGTTGAAACTGTACTTCACGCTTGTTATTACGTTCAGCCCCAACAATTGCGTTAACAAGGGGGGCAATACGGTTAAAGGTCATAACAGGGCGGCGTTGTGCTTTCAAAACCGCAAGATCTTCTTCAGCCCATTGACGACCATTATAAAAATCAAAATCTTCACGCGCTTGTTCACGCCATTCATTGACGTGTTCAATATCTTCCTTATACCAAGATTTTAAACGCCTATAGAGTTCATCTTCATCAAAATCTGTCGTTTTTTTAGAGTTATAACTTAGAATGCCATCCATGATGCCGCTTCTCTTTCTATAGCGCGATAACGTTCTTGTTGCGGTTTAATGCGTGGTGCTTCATAAACAATGCACATCAATCCAAAGGCATCCGCACCATGACTGGACCAATCATGTTCTGCCCCCAAACCAATACCCCGCTTCTCATCCCATTTCTCATGATACCAATTGAGTGCCTTACGCCCCGCTACGGTCGTCTCTTCATTAAACCAAACTGAAGGCAAAATCCGTCGCACTGCCTCGATACGCATTTTGACAGCACCTGCCCCTTGATTAGGAATGACCTGCGTTTCAAAACCCGCATCATTTAAAGCGCTCTCAAAACTCACATTGTGCACACGGTCTCTGGTCGCACCATCATGGGGTAAAACCATGAGTGCCTTCTCATAGCCATTGTGACGCAACCAACCGATATGCTCGGATAAAGGCTGCCCTTGCGCTTCGTAATAATCAAGCACTCTAATCTCTCTACCAACAAATTGCGCTATCCATATCGCTGTTGCATCTGCCTTGGCTCCTGTGCCCCCAATATCCCAAAAGGCGCGTATCTGCATTAAAGGATCACGAGAAACACGCCCTATCCGCCCCTCTTGCTCGGCTGCCAACATTTCCCTCTGATAGTAAGCACCTTGAACCGCTGTAAGATAAGCCCCTTCCCATATATGCTTATAAGTCTCGGGGCGGTTTCTCAAATCATCAAGCCGTGCTTCATTTAAGATCTTGGGAAACTTC